>CAISTY010000185.1 GCA_903888515.1 Akkermansiaceae bacterium
CGTCCGACCTGTCCGACCTGTCCGACCTGTCCGACCTGTCCGACCTGTCCGACCTGTCCGACCTGTCCGACCTGTCCGACCTGTCCGACGTCCGGCCTGTCACCGCGCCCCGTTGGTGCCCGGCAAGGCGAGCCCTCTGACCTCCAGCCCCTAGCCCATCTTCCTCTTCAAATCATAAATCATAAATCATAAATCATAGATCATAGATCAAGAGAGATGGCATCACGCCTCGCGGCCGCAGCATTGTTTGAATTTCTTGCCGGAGCCGCACGGGCATGGGGCGTTGCGGCCGGTGGTTTCGATAGAGAAGCTTGGTTTGCGTTTGGGCAGGTTGAGTTTGAGCTGGGTGCCGGTGGGGGAGGGAACGGCGGCCGGGTTGAAGTTGCCGGAGCTGGCGGCGACGCCGATATTGTCGCGGGTGAGGGCCTCCTCGCCGCCTTGGAATTGGCGGGGTTGGCTGTGGAGTTGTTTGAGGAAGGCCGCGAGGTTGGCGGCGGAGCGGAAGAGGTTTTGCAGGGCCTCCTGTTTGATCGCATCCATCAGGGTGACGAACAAGTTATAGGCCTCGTTTTTATATTCGATGAGAGGATCCTTCTGGCCTTGGGCGCGCAGGCCGACGCCTTCGCGCAGGGCGTCCATGTTATAGAGATGTTCCTGCCACTGTTTGTCGATGGCAACCAACACCATGCGGCGCTCCTCCTGGTCGAGCACCTCCATCGGCAGATTGCCGGTGCGCATTGCGTAAACCTCCTTGACCCGCGTGACCAGCATCTCCGCGATGGAATCCTCGTTAGGACTGAGGGAAAAATCCGCGGGCGTGACCCGCACCGGCAGGGTGGCATTGACCCAGTGGAGCAGGTCGTTGTAGTTGGGTTTGTCGTCGTCCTGGTCGCTGAGGAACTGGCGGACTTTGGCGGGGATGGTTTCCTCGATGATCTCGGTGACGAGATCGCGCGGAACTTCGGTGGTAAGCACCTCGTTGCGGTAGCCGTAAACCACCTCGCGTTGCATGTTCATCACGTCGTCGAAATCAAGCACGCGTTTGCGCCAGGTATAGTTGCGTTGTTCGACGCGTTTCTGGGCGGTTTCCACCGACTTGTTGAGCCACGAATGTTCGAGCGCCTCGCCCTCCTTCATGCCGAAGCGTTCCATCATCGCCGTCATGCGGTCGGCGGCCGCGAAGTTGCGCATCAGGTCGTCCTCGAATGAAATGAAGAACTGCGAGCGGCCCGGGTCGCCCTGGCGGGCGCAGCGGCCGCGCAACTGGCGGTCGGTGCGGCGCGATTCATGGCGTTCGGTGCCGATGACGAACAAGCCGCCGAGTTCGGGCACGCCCGGGGCGAGTTTGATATCGGTGCCGCGGCCGGCCATGTTGGTGGACACGGTGACGGTGCCCAACTGGCCGGCCAGCGAAACGATTTCCGCTTCCTGCTCGTGGAATTTCGCGTTGAGCACCGAGTGCGGGATCTTCGCCCGCTTGAGCATGCGGGCGAGGGTTTCCGACGACTCCACCGAGGCCGTGCCAACCAGGCACGGCTGGCCTTTGGCGTGGGCTTCCTCGATTTTGGAAACCACCGCGTTGAACTTCTCGCGGCGCGTCTTGAACACCTGGTCGTTTTCATCCACCCGGCAGTTCGGCTGGTTGGTGGGGATGGGCAGCACGTCCAGCCGATAGATATCATGAAACTCCGCGGCTTCGGTTTCCGCGGTGCCGGTCATGCCCGCGAGTTTATGATAGAGACGGAAATAATTCTGGATGGTGATGGTGGCGAAGGTCTGGGTTTCCTTCTCGATGGCGACGCCCTCCTTGGCCTCGACCGCCTGGTGGAGGCCGTCCGACCACCGGCGGCCGGGCATTTCGCGGCCGGTGTTTTCATCGACGATGAGGATCTTGTCGTCCTTGACCACATACTGCACATCCTTCTCATACACGCAGTAGGCCTTGAGCAGTTGCGAGATGTTATGGATTTTCTCGGCCTGTGAGTCCATGCGGACTTGCAGCGCATCCTTGGCGGCGCTCTTCTGCTCGTTGTCGAGTTCGCTGTTGGTATCGATGTCCGCGTAAAGGGTGCCCAGATCCGGCAGGGTGAAGGAATCGGGATCGTCCGGCGACAAAAACTCGCGACCCATTTCCATCAGGTCCGAATCGTGACCTTTCTCGTCGATGACGAAATACAGTTCCTCCTTCAATTCGAAGAGTTCCTTTTTCTGCGCGTCCTGATGCAGGGCAAGCTCGGCTTTTTCTAACAGACGGCGCATTTCCGGCTCCTCCATGAAGCGCATGAGCTGGCGGTTGCGCGGTTGGCCGAGTTTGAGTTTGTAGAGCAAGCGGCCGGCGCCATCCTTGTCGCCGGCGTCTAACAATTGTTTCGCCTCGGTGGCGACCTCGTTGCAAAGCTGGGTTTGGCGCCGCACGAGTTGCTCGACGAGCGGTTTGTATTTATCGAACTGATGGGACGAGTGGGCGGACGGGCCGGAGATGATGAGCGGGGTGCGGGCCTCATCGATGAGAATGGAGTCCACTTCGTCGATGATGGCGAGGTAGTGGCCGCGCTGGACTTGTTCATCCCTGGTGGAGGCCATGCCATTGTCGCGCAGGTAGTCGAAGCCGAACTCGGCGTTGGTGCCGTAGGTGATGTCGCAGGCATATTCCGCGCGGCGTTCCCACGGCGGCATTTGGTTTTGGATGCAGCCGACGGTGAGTCCGAGGAATCGATAGATGGCACCCATCCAGTCAGCGTCGCGGCGGGCGAGGTAGTCGTTGACGGTCACGATGTGGACGCCCAGGCCGGTCAGGGCATTGAGGTACACCGGCAGGGTGGCGACCAGAGTTTTGCCTTCACCGGTCTGCATTTCCGCGATCATGCCGCGGTGCAGGGCGACGCCACCGATGAGTTGGACATCGAAATGGATCATCTCCCAGAGGATGGGATGATCGCTCACGGAAATGGTGGTGCCGCAGAGCCTGCGCGCGGCGTTTTTGACGACGGCGTAGGCTTCGGGGAGGATTTTCTCGAGGTGTTTGGCGCGGGATCGCGGGAATTCGAGTTCCGCCTCATGGAAGGCGGCCTTGGCGTTTTCGATTGATTCAGGGGTAGGATCGATAGATGCGGGGAGGGCTGGAAACTCCTCACGCAGGGGTACGAGGCGGAGTTCGAGCGCCTCTGCGGTGAGGCGCAGGTCCTCCGGCCCCATGCGTTCGATCATCGGCTTGGCCGGAACAACCAATACATGGTAGCGGGCGAAATACTCCTGCCATTGCCGGGTGCGATCACGCAGTTTTTCTTCGGGTTCCTGTTGGAGGGTCTTTTCAATTTCGTTGATACGAGCCACGGATGGACGGATGCGACGGATTTCGCGCTGGTTTTTGCTTCCAACGATTTTCTGGAGAATCCACTTGATCATGTGAGAGATGGGGTATGGCGGATGTGCCGCCGGGGCGAAGGCAATACACCATCCAACGAACGGGTGCAAGCACTAGGCGCTCCAAGTGAAGAATATCGCATGTCCGCCAGCGGGTCCGGGCTAGGGCAGCAAGTCGGAGTAAGTCCCCGGATCACTGCCGGGGATTTCAATGGCGCCGCAGGCATGCGCATAGAATTCCTTGGGGCCGACGCCGCCGATGATCGCATACGCGTAGCCGAGTTCGCGCAGCGCGTCCAGGGTTTTGAACAGCAGGGCCTTGCCAAGACCGCGACCGCGCTCGTCTGCCACAACCCCTGTCGGCCCGAAAAATCCCCGCTGGGTGGTATCATAACAGGCAAATCCGAGAATCTGTTGGTCGCGCGTGGCAATGAAGCATGCCGCCGGTTGGCGGGTCAGGGCGATGTGCACCTCACTGACCCATTTTTCGGAAAAATGCGCTCGCACGAATGCCGCCAGCGTGTGGCTTTCAAAAGCGCGGACTCTTCGCAGGGTCACGCCCGTGGCCGCGATTTCCGCGTAGAGCGCGGCGGGGTCGGGCAAGTCATAGAGGCGCACCAGCATGTCAATCATGGGTCCAGTCAAGCGCGTGCCAAGCCGCCCGGAAAGAAAATTAGCATGCCGGAAGCGTGATTTCACGCGGCCTAAAGATCCCGGTGTTGTTTTGCGACTGCATGGATACTGCTTGCGGTTAGCGGGTGGCGCGGCATCTTTTGTCCATGCCGTGCACGCTGCGAGTGAAGAATGCCGATGACACTTGCCACGTCATGAACCGTGGAAACCTGGCGCGAGGATCCCGTGTGCCGACGTCGTCTCTAACGAAGATGCGGCTTGTGGTGGTTGCTGTTCTTGCGCTCGTGGTCGGGGCGCACGCGAAGGATCAGATTCAGGTGCGGTTTCGCCCGCTTTACGGGAAGTTCGGCGAGAACAGCATGACGAAGCTGAAGATGGTTGCCGGCCCTGCGGATGTCCGGATGAGAAACGGTGGCGTTGCGGGCAAACAATGGATCGCCACGTGCGGCGATGATCGCTTCAAGCTTACGATTGAAACGTCGACAGGAGTAACGCTTGAAACGCTGGTGAAACGGATCGAGCAGCTTCCCGTATCGTATATGAAAGCTGGCGTGGCCGTGTCCGATGAAGGAGAAGACGGAATTGCCGTCTATGCCAGCCTAGGCGGAGCCAGGGCCCACGGCGGGCAAGGGTACATCAACATCGTTGACCATGCGCTGGTTGATGATTCGGGCGCGCTGATAATCGCCCACGAAGCGGGCCACACTCTGGATCAGGTGGCCAGGAACACGGATCCGAAGATGTTTGAGAAGTGGGAAGAGGCCATTATGACCGACAAGATTTCCATCTCCGACTACGGCGATCACGTCACGGCCGAGGACCTCGCCGAGTTCGCCCAGGTGTATGCCGTTTGCAAAGACGGCGGCTCGGAGCATCTCTCCACGCTACAGCAGCTCTCGCCCTCCCGCTTCGCCCTATGGGAACAGATGCTGGCCCCGGTCAAGCCACCGCAAGAAAAAGGGCCATCCCAAGAGAAAGAGCCACCGCAAGACAAAGAGATTACCGTTGACCTCGGCGGCGGGCAAAAAATGGAATTCGTGCGGATTCCGGCTGGTGAGTTCATGATGGGAACTCACGAGTCGCCCGCCGGGATTGTCGAGTCGCTCAAACTACCGAAGATATGCGTCGAGTACCTGAAGAATGAATGCCCGCAGCATCACGTGCGTATCACCAAACCGTTTTATATCTGCAAGTACGAACTCACCCAGGAGCAGTGGAAGGCCATCATGGGTACCCAGCCGGGCTTTCATAAGGGCGAGCGGGATCTCCCCGTCGAAAAAGTGAGCTGGAACGAAGCCCGGCAGTTCATCAGCAAGCTCAACGCGCAAGTCAGACTGCCCGGAATCACGTTCAGCCTGCCGACGGAAGCCCAGTGGGAATATGCCTGTCGTGCTGGAACCAAGACCCGGTTCCATTTCGGAGACGACGAAAAACTCCTGGGAGACTATGCGTGGTACGGTCGCAACTCGGGGAAGAAAGCCCATCCTGTCGGCCAGAAGAAACCGAACCCCTGGGGGCTTTACGACATCAACGGCAACGTGCACGAATGGTGCAACGACTGGTACGACAGCGATTACTACAAGCAGTCGTCCGCCGACGATCCCACCGGACCGGTCACGGGTGCCGCGCGGGTCACACGCGGCGGGTCATTCTACGACGATCAAGCGGACTATTTCCGCAGCTCGGACCGCTACCACGACCATCCGGATTTCCACTATTACCGCTATGGCATCCGCGTTGCCGGAAATATCAGTCATTGAGTTTTCCCGCCCGCCGGTGGCTTGGAAAGGCTGGGAAAGGCCTTGCAGTGCGGGCCAAGCCCGCTAGCTTTCGTGCCTGTCTTCAATTCATGAAAGCACCCATTACGATTTCCATCACCGGTGCGGCTGGCAATATCGGCTATGCGCTCGTTTTCCGTCTCGCGTCCGGCTGTGTTTTCGGTCACGACCAACCGTTGAACCTCCGCCTGATAGAAATCGAGCCCGGCATGGCCGCGCTCGAGGGCGTCATGATGGAACTCTGTGACTGCGCTTTTCCGCTGCTCCATGAAGTGGTCGGCACTGCCGATCTCGACCTGGGTTTCACGGGGGCCAATTGGGTGGTGCTGATCGGTTCGGTGCCGCGCAAAGCCGGCATGGAACGCGGCGATCTGTTAGGTGTCAATGGCCGGATCTTCACTGGCCAGGGTCAGGCCATCGCCCGCAACGCGGCCCCTGACGTGCGCGTGTTGGTGGTGGGAAACCCCTGCAACACCAATGCCCTCATTGCCATGCACAATGCTGCGGGAGTCCCTCGCGAGCGCATCTTCGCCATGACACGCCTCGACGAAAACCGCGCGAAAAACCTGCTCGCCTTGAAGGCCGGCGTCCCCGTCGCGCAGGTTTCCAACCTGTGCATCTGGGGCAACCACTCCGCCACCCAATACCCGGATTTCACCCACGCGAAAATCCAGGGACGGCCGGTGACCGATCTGATCCCTGATGAGGAATGGCTCAAGGGTGAATTCATCGTCACCGTCCAACAGCGCGGCGCAGCCATCCTCAAGGCGCGCGGCGCATCCTCCGCCGCTTCCGGTGCCAACGCCGTGATGGACACCTTGCAAAGCCTCATCACTCCCACCCCGGCTGGCGATTGGCACTCGCTCGCCGTTTGCTCGGATGGCTCCTACGGCATCGAGCAAGGGCTCATCGCCTCCATGCCCGTCCGCACCCTCGAAAACGGTCAGTGGGAAATCGTCCAGGGTCTGCATATCGATGCCTTCAGCCAGGCCAAAATCGATCTCACCATTCACGAACTGATGCAAGAACGCGATGCTGTGAAAGACCTCATCCCGGTCTGATGGATCGCCGATCCGGGATCCAAGGCAATATCAGATCACCTGTAAATGCGTGGCTTTGGCGGTGGGTACCGCGCTGCGCGGGATGTGTTGATCGAAGGTGACGAGGCACCCTTGGTTTTCCACGGCGAGGGCTAGCAGATAGAGGTCAGTCAGATGCTTCGAAGTCAGGATTGAGGAGCGGCGGAAATGACGTGGATCCCGCAGCGTCAGAGAATCCGCCCAGAAGGCGTGGTCGGTGGTGCTTGCGAACCAAGTCAGACGATTGGCGAGATCATCGATGGTAAAACGGCAGGTCTTGGCGTAGCCGGTTGATGCCATGATACGCAGCAGGCCGTTTTCCGTGAGCGGACAGGACGACCATGGCCTCGGTGCCGCAGCCCACCAGCTATGGGCGCGGCTGTGAAACGCATGATCGGGGTCCATGAGAGCGATGAGGACATTGATGTCGAGCAGATGGCGCATGGCTGTTAGATCCCTTCGTGATCCATCAGATGTTGAATGTGCTCTGTGGTCACCAACTCGCCGCGTGAGGGTAAAACCGGGATGCCGTTTTTCATCGCATAGGGTTGGCCGGGTTTTGCCCGGGCCGTCACGGATGCACCTGCTTGGTGCGCGTGCCGGAAAAAATCGGATAGGATTTTGCCAGCCGTTTTGCGCTCTTTGGCCGCCAGTTCCTTGGCCGCGAACAGCACGTCATCGTCGATGTCTAGTGTGGTTCTCATGCGCATGATGATATCGCATCTGATGCGGATTGCAAGGGGATTCCGGCTCATGAATTGAGAAATGTGTCTGCAAGAAAAGTGAATTCAGCGGAGTAATGGTCAGGAATCGACTATGAGTGATTCCCCGCGACTGATTCGATCAATAGATCTCATCCCCACTCCATCCCCATGAACCGCCGCCAAATGATCCGCCCCGGCGAATGCGTCACCTTCGATGAAAAATCCGAGGAAGTCATGGTCGGCGGGAAAGTCTTCCACCTCTGAAATTTACACCCATGAAAAACACCTCCAATGATCCGACCCGCCGCAGGTTTCTCAAATCCGGAGCGCTGTGGGCGGGCGCCGCATCGCTCGCCTCCCGCGTGTTGGCCGCCGACCCACCGCCCGCTCCCAAATTGTTCTCCGCCATGGGTACGGCGGCATCGCTTGACCGTGCCGCGGTGCTCAAGGATCTGGGCGCGGAATTTCTAACGGAAAGTGTCGGCAACTTCCTGGTGCCCGATCAAGCGGATGAGGTGTTTGCCGGGAAACTCGCGAAACTTGCCGCCTCGCCGCTGCGCATCCTCGCATGCAACAGCTTCATCCGCCCGGCCCACCTGAGATGCGTCGGCGCGGAGGCCAATCACGACCAGGTCCTCGCGTGGGCCGAAACCGCGTTCCGCCGCCTCAAACAGGCACAGGGGAAATTCATCGTGTTCGGCAGCAGCGGTGCCCGCGCCTTGCGCAATGGCTGGACCAAGGACAAGGCCGACGTCCAATTCGTGGACCTGCTCAAGCGCATGGGGCCGCTCGCCGCCAAGCACGACGTCACCGTCGTCGTCGAGCAACTCCAGCAATCGGAATGCAACTATATCAATCATATCGGCGAGGCCGCCAAAATCGTCCGCCAAGCCGCGCATCCGAATATCAGGTTGTTAGCGGATCTTTTTCACATCGCCCGCATGGGCGACACCCCGGCCGATCTCAAGGAGGCGATGGACGTGGTCGTCCATGTCGAAATCGCCGAAAAGGCCGAACGCTCCGTGCCCGGTGTGCGTGGCGACGATTTCCGCCCGTACTTCCGCGTGCTGCGCGCCGCCAACTATCAGGGTGCCATCAGCCTCGAAGGGAAAGGGACCGACGAACAAATCGGCAAGGCGTTCCAGGAAATCGCCAAGCAAGCGGCCGAAGTCTGATGGATGATGCGAATCAAGTAGCCTCACTAGGGCTCGAACCTAGACTAACGGAATCAAAATCCGGGGTGCTACCATTACACTATGAGGCTGTGGGGGCGTTTTCGCCGCGCGACGGGAGAACCGTAAACCGACATCCTGAGTTTTGGCAACAGGGAAAAACCTTTAATGTGCCGAGATGACGACGGCCTTGGCAGCCATCGCCTCGGCCATGTCGAAATCCACCGCGTTGCGCGCGTGGATCCGGCACAGCGGGTGACCGGCATGGATCGTCTCGCCCACCTTGACCAAACGATCGAAACCGATGGCAAAGTCCACGGCGTCGCTCGCCTTGGATCGGCCGGTGCCGAGTTGCAGGGCGGCCTGGCCTATCATGCCGGCGTCCACCTTGGTGACCACGCCGGTGGTGGGGGCTGGCAGTTCGCGCACGACCGGCGCGCGGTGGATTTCGCCGAGCCGTGGCAGGTCCGCAGGATTCGCGCCTTGGGCGGCGACGAGTTCCTCGAATTTCCGGCGTGCACTGCCATCGTCGAGGTGTTGTGCCAGGGTTTCGCGTGCCGTGCCGGCGATCTTTTCAGATAGATCGAGCACGATGTCCCGCAGGTCGGCCGGGCCGCCGCCGTCGAGGCATTCGAGGGCCTCGATCATTTCCAGCGCGTTGCCCACGGTGCGGCCGGTCGGTTCGTGCATCGGGTTGAGCACGACATGCACCTCCACGCCCATGGTTTTTCCCACCGCGAGCAGGCTGGCGGCCAGCGTTTCCGCATCCTTCTTGGTCCGCATGAACGCACCACTGCCGAATTTCACGTCGAGCACTAACCGATCCAGCGATTCCGCGAGTTTCTTCGCCATGATCGACGCCGTGATGAGCGGAATCGATGGCACCGTGCCGGTGACATCGCGCAACGCATAGAGCTTCTTGTCCGCCAGACAAAACCGTGCGGTCTGGCCCATCATGACCACGCCGATGCGCTCGAGCTGCGCCGCCGCATCATCGAGACCGACGTTCACGTTGAATCCCGGGATTGATTCCAATTTGTCGAGCGTGCCACCCGTGATGCCCAGCCCCCGGCCGGAAACCATGGGTACCCAGCACCCGGTGCAGGCCACCAGCGGCGCAAGCACCAGCGAGACTTTATCGCCAATGCCACCCGTGGAATGCTTGTCCACCACAGCAGGATGCCCGGCCCGGTGCGCAAAACAATCGCCGCTTGCCATCATCGCACTCGTTAGAGCCGCGGTCTCCGCAGCGGTCATGCCCGTGAAATACACCGCCATCGCAAACGCCGACATCTGATAGTCCGGGATCGTTCCCGCCGTGAAGCCGGCGATGAGCTGCTGGATTTCGCGAGCCGTCAACTCCTCGCCTTCACGCTTGCGGGATATCAATGTGGGGATGTGCATTGCGCTCCCCTATACCCGATGCCGCCGCCTTCCGCGAGCCTCCTTTTGGGAAATGATGATGGCCCGCCAGTGGGGTGCACTGGCGGTTTGTGAATCCATCCCCCGGCTTGCCCTTATTCGGCGGAGCTTTCAGCGGGTGTGTCGGCGGCTTTCTTTTTGCCCGGCTTCACTTCTTCGGCCGCGACATCCACCACCGCTTCCGCAGCAGGTTCCTCACTGGCCACCTCGACGCGGTCCACCCACTCGATGAATGCCATCGGGGCGGAGTCGCTCATGCGGGCACCGAGCTTGGTGATCCGACAGTAGCCGCCCTGGCGGTCTTTCGACGCGGGCGCCACTTCGGCAAACAATTTTTTCACGATTTCCTTCTGGTGGAGGAAGGCAATCGCCAGCCGCCGCGAGTGGAGGTCGTTGCGCTTGGCGAGGGTCACCAGTTTTTCCGCCACCGGCCGCAGGGCCTTGGCCTTGCCGAGAGTGGTTTTGATGCGGCCATGATCGATCAGGCTGCACGCCAGATTGGAGAGCAGAGCCCGGCGATGCGAGGCGTTGCGCTTGAGTTTTACGGTTTTACTGCGATGTCTCATCGGTACTGCGTGTTCTAAAAGTTAGGGTTAGTCGTCGAGGTTCTGGGCGATCAGATCGGCCAGGCCGACGGGGGTTTCATCTTCCGAACCCAAGCGCGGTCCGCGCGTTGCCGCCGCCGGACCGAGCAGCATGTAGGGCTCGAAAGTCATGCCCAGTCCGAGGCCGAGCTCGACGAGTTTGTCCTTGATCTCGTTGAGCGACTTCTTGCCGAAATTGCGGTATTTGAGCATTTCCGCCTCGGTCTTCATCGCCAGTTGGCCCACCGAGGTGATGTTCGCGTTGTTCAAACAGTTGGCGGCGCGCACCGAAAGCTCGATCTCGTTGACCGACATGTTGAGCAGCTTCTTGAGTGCCGCGTTCTCCTCGCTCGACTCGGCCGGTGCGGCTTCGAATTTCACCGCGTTTTCATCGTAATTGACGAACACATCAAGGTGGTGGCGCAAAATCGAGGAGGCCTGCAACAACGCTTCCTGCGGCGTGATGCGCCCGTCCGTCCACACGTCAATCACCAGCTTGTCATACTCGGTCATCTGTCCGACACGGGTGGTCTCCACCGCGTATTTGACCCGCGTGACCGGCGAGAAAATCGAGTCAATGGCAATCACTCCTATCGGTTGGTCCTTGCGTTTGTTTTCATCGCCGGTGGAAAATCCACGACCAACGCGGACTTCGAATTCGCAGTCGAATTTCACTTTCTTGTCCAACGTGCAAATGATCTGATCCTTGTTGATGACGTCGTAAATATGGTCGGCTTGAATGTCACCGGCGGTGATCACGCCTTCCTTCTCGACCTTGATCGTGAGGACGCGTGGCTCCTTCTCATTGTGGCTGAATTTCACCTTCTTGAGGTTGAGCACAATGTCCGTGACGTCTTCCACCACACCGGGAAGACTGGAGAACTCGTGCTGCACACCCGAAATCCGCACGGAGGTGATGGCCGCGCCTTCCAATGAGGAAAGCAACACGCGGCGCAGCGAGTTGCCCAAGGTGTGACCGTATCCACGCTCGAAGGGCTCGGCGATGAACTGGGCGTAAGTATGAGTGACGGTGTTCTCGTTACAAACGAGTTGGCTCGGAAGCTCAAATCGAGCAAGTTTGATGGCTGACATGGGGTATTTTGGAATGCCGGGTTACCCTCCAACGGGCACAAACGCCCCAATGACGAGGCGATATGGAGGACCGACGGCGTGATGGAATTGCCCGCGGGGCGCGACTAAATGACGACTCGGGGCCACTTGCAAAGCATTTTCAGCTTTTTCCTGATAAAAAACCGTCATTTTTTTCATTTCTGGCGAAAAAAATGCTGGATTTCTATCAGTGATAGCGCATCATACCCAAGTAAACCAACACTATCCCCATGAAATCGAAGAAAAATCTGACACGTTTCACCTACGAAAACGCAGCCTTTGAAGGATGGCGCCTTTGCATCAGTCGGGCCGGAACCACCTTCACCCGCTACTTCCCGGACAAGAAGTTCGAGGGGGGTAAGAAATCGCTCGCCGCAGCCGAAAAAACCCTGGCCGAACTCAAGGACCTCATCGATGGATCGAAACGAGTGGACGGCAAACTGAGCCCCATCACGATCCGCAAGGCGGAAAAACTGCTCGCCGATGCGGTTTGATGCGCATTGGCCCGGGGTTCGCGTTCTCAATGCCCGTCGTTGCGGGCAAGCAATTCCGCCTCCTCTTCGTGCGAGTGGACGTGCAGGGATGCCTGTACCCCGTCGCGTGCGGCGGCGGCCTTGAGCATGCCGCGGATCGCGGATGCGGTGAAGCCGTTCCGCCCTATCAGAACGGCGACGTCCGTCTGTGTGAGAACCAGCTTGAATCGCAGTTTCTTCGGGCCCAACTCGGCCACCTTCAACTGCGCCTGCGCCGGATCGTCGATCAATTGCACGGCGACATACTGGAGAAAATTCCTCAATCGTTCGCTCGCCGGATCCATGCAGGAAACATGCACTGGAATCCCGCGCCCTGCAAGTCCGAGATAGCAGGCCGCTTGTTTTGCACACTTGCCAGAGCCGGATCCGCCCGTCATTTTCCCGGGCATGTCACACAAGCACCGCATTACGATCCTCGCCGGAGACGGCATTGGTCCGGAAGTCATGGCCGAGGCGGTCCGCATCCTTGCAGCCGTCGAATGCACCTGCGGGTTCACGGTTGCGCGCACGGAGCACCTTGTCGGCGGCGCGGCCATTGATGCCACCGGTCATCCCTTGCCGCCGGAAACCTTGCAGGCGTGCGAAAAAGCGGACGCCATTCTGTTCGGCTCGGTCGGCGGCCCGAAATGGGAAAACCTGCCTCCCGATCTCCAGCCCGAACGCGGGGCCCTGCTGCCGCTGCGCAAACACTTCGGACTCTTCGCCAATCTCCGCCCCGGCATCTGCCTGCCTGCGCTCACCCACGCGTCGCCGGTCAAACAGGAACTCATCGCCGGGGGCTTCGATGTGCTCTGCGTGCGCGAACTCACAGGCGGGGTCTATTTCGGCGCGCCCAAAGGCCGCCACGAGGAAAACGGCGAACCCGTCGCGCTCGATACCATGATTTACAAGAAAAGCGAGATCGAGCGCATCGCGCGCGTCGCTTTCACTGCCGCCATGGGCCGCAAAAAACGCCTGCTCTCGGTGGACAAGGCCAACGTGTTGGCCTCCTCGGTCTTGTGGCGTGAGACACTCATTGAAATCGCCAGGGAATTCCCCGAAGTCGAACTCTCGCACATGTATGTGGACAACGCGGCCATGCAACTCATCCGCCGCCCCGGCTCGTTCGACGTGCTCGTCACCGAAAACCTGTTTGGCGATATCCTCTCCGACGAATTGGCCATGATCTCCGGCTCGCTCGGCATGCTGCCGTCCGCTTCGCTCGGCACCTGCAATTCTAACGGACTGGCCTTCGGCATGTATGAGCCGTCCGGCGGCTCCGCACCCGATATCGCCGGTCTTGGCGTCGCCAACCCGGTTGCCCAGATCCTCTCGCTGGCCATGCTGCTGCGCTTCTCGCTCGGCGAAGGCGCTGCCGCCGAAGCCATCGAAAACGCCGTCGCCCTCACCATTCAGGAGGGGTTCCGCACCGCAGACATCGCTACCGGCCTCCCTCACGAAACACAGGTGGGCACCCGCGCCATGGGCGAGGCGGTGCTGGCGCGGCTCTAACCGTGGCGGAGGTTCGCATGCGTCATGCCCATGAATCGAAAAGTTTCCGGAAAGTTGCCAAAATTGACAAAATTATTGAACGATAAGCAGAAATCCCGCAGTATTCAAGGCATGAATTCCGAAAAGCCTATCCGGGTGATTGCCCTCCGGCCTCCACCCAACCCTGGTGAAACCGTGATTTTGAAAACCGCCATGCACAACTATTGCCGCCCGTTCGGGTTGGATGCGGCAAGGATGGGAGGAAATCGGCACGCACTTGCTCCGGCGCACTACCCGTGGTCGTGATGCCAACCGTGCCTTTCATCATCCGAGTATAATCCGCTACACCATGATTGCACAAACACCCGTGAACACCATCCCGCATTCCCACATGAACGTCGAATACCGCAAGCTTCCCCATTCATCGTCGGATGTGGCTGTCAATATCTCGAGATTTCGCGGGGCATCCGGCGTGACCGAATGGCATATCACCGTGGTCCCGGAATCCGCAGGCACTTTTGAGGAGCATCTTGCCCAAGTTGAAAACGGTTATCGTGCGGCTCTCACTGTCGCCGGTCTGGACCTGAAAAACACCGTGTGGAGACGCTTCTTTTGCAGTGACATCGCCAATCAAGCGCCGATCCTGCAGTGTCACGCGTTCTCCGATCCGAACTGCAAGGACGATCCATGTGCCGTTTCCCACGTCGGGGAAACTCCCCTGGCCTCGGCGAAATTGGCCATGTGGGCCTGCCTGATCTCGGATCCCGAGGGCCCGCTCGAAAAATCTCACGATGGCACCACCCTCACTATGGGCCGCGGTGCCTTGCAGCACCTGTGGAGCACCGGCATGGTGCATCCGGATGAAGAGTCCGTCGCCGCGCAAACCCATGCGGTTTTTTCCGACTATACCGCCCGCCTCGGTGCCCGCGGGCTCACGCTTGCCGACCACTGCGTGCGCACCTGGCTGTTTCTACCGAACATCGACCTCGACTACAACGGCATGGTGACCACCCGCCGCGAGTTCTTTGCCACCCACGGACTCACCGCCGACACCCATTTCATTGCCAGCACCGGCATTGCCGGCATCCACCCGCTCCCCCACGTACGCATCTTCGTCGATGCTTACGCCATCAGCGGATTGCGCCCCGAGCAGGTGCACTATCTATCAGCACTGGATCATCTGGGCCCGACTTATGACTACGGCGTGACCTTCGAACGCGCGACTGCGGTTGCATACCGGGATCGCAAGCAGGTGTATATTTCGGGTACCGCCAGCATCGACCCGCGCGGCGATGTCCTCCACCCAGGCGATGTCGTGCGCCAACTCGACCGCACCCTCGGCAACATCAATGGCCTGCTGGCCGCCGCCGGCGCAGGCCTCGCCGACATGCTCGTCTTCATCGTCTATCTGCGCGACCCCACCGACCACGCGCGCGTCCGGCCCATCCTGCGCGAACGCCTCGGCGATGTCCCCATGGTGATCCTCACCGCCGCCGTGTGCCGCCCAGGCTGGCTTATCGAAATCGAAGGCATCGCAGCCATCCCCATCAATCAACCGGACCTGCCGCTCTACTAGGCCAATGGTCATTCGCCAGTCGCCAACGCCGTCTGCGCCGTGGGCCGAGCCCCGCCGCAGCCAGCGTCAGAAGCGCTGCGGACGGCTCGGGCACCGCGATCAACTGGCCGCGGATCTCATCACCGGGGATGGTACTGGAATGGATGTTGATATAATACCGATTGGCCAACAAATCGAGTTCCTGCGCCGCCGACAGCGTCAGCCCTGTCCGGCCACCGGCTATTCCAACGGCCTTCACCGGGAAAACAATCACCTGCTAACAATATGAGATTCTCCATTCCAGCTTTCATGATGCTTTGCATCGGCTTCGCGCGTGGCGCGGCCGGTGCCGCCGATCCCACGACACTGTGGTATGTCCAGCCGGCGAAGGATTGGAACGAGGCGCTGCCGCTTGGCAACGGTCGTCTTGGGGCCATGGTGTTCGGAGGGGTGAACGAGGAATGTTTCCAACTGAACGAAGACACCCTGTGGTCCGGCGCTCCCCACGATTACAACCACCCCGGCGCTTTCGGGCACCTCGCGGAAATCCGCAGCCTGATCGCAGGCCGGCAATTCACCGAAGCCGAAAAGCTCGGCAACAAAACGATGCTGGGAATCCCGCGAGAGCAGGCCTGCTACCAACCGCTGGGCGATCTGAAACTGAGCTTTCCGCATCAAGGCGACGTCACCGGTTACCGGCGCGAACTCGACATGCGCGACGCAACCGTGCGGGTTAGCTACCGGGCCGGAGCGGTCCAGTACACCCGCGAGGTTTTTGTTTCCCACCCGGATCAGGCCATGGTTGTGCGGCTCACCGGTGATCAACCCGGCAGTATCACGTTCGATGCCTCTTTTTCCAGCCCGCATCCGTTCAAAACCACCGCACGAGCCGATGGGCAATTGTGGATGGATGGCGATGTGCAAGCCGGACACATCCCGACCGGAAAACACGGCACGCGTTTTTCAGCCGGTGTCCGGGCTTTGGTTGATGGCGGCCAAATCGTGGCGACAGATGGCAAGCTTGCCGTAAGCCGCGCGAATGCCGTGACGTTGATCTATTCCGCTGCAACCAGTTACCGCAATTACCGCGACAACGATGGCGACGCGAGCGCCCTTTGCCAAAGTCATCTGGAAGCTGCGGCAGGCAAACCATGGGCCCGGCTCCGCGACGCCCATCTCGCCGACGTCCGGGCCATGTTTGACCGGGTGGGTTTCGATCTCACCCTTGGCAAAGACCCCGTGAATCCAGCGCAAACGCCCTTGCCAGTAGCCGAAGCGGTGGACCTGCCAACGGATCAACGCGTGGCCGCTGCGAACCGCGGAACAAGGGATGCGTTGCTGATCATGCAATGTTTCCAATTCGGTCGCTATTTGCTCATCGCCGGATCGCGGCCGGGCTCTCAACCGCTCAACCTCCAGGGTATCTGGAACCGGTCGATGCGACCGATGTGGGGATCGAAGTGGACACTCAACTGCAATGCGCAGATCAATTACTGGCCGACGGAATCCTGCAACCTTTCGGAATGCCACGAGCCGCTGCTGCGCATGATCGATGAATTGCGCGAACCGGGGCGTGTCACGGCGAAAAACAACTACAATGCCCGCGGTTGGGTTGTGCATCACAACACCGATATCTGGCGCGGCACCGCCGTGGTGGACGGCTTCACCTGGGGGGCATTCACCACCGCGGGCCCATGGCTCTGCCGCCATCTTTGGGAACATTACGCATTCACCCAAAACCGGCAATTCCTTGCCCGCTCTTGGCCGATCATGAAGGAATCGGCGGAGTTTTTCCTGGATTTCCTGATCGAAGGTGACAACGGTGTTTTGGTCACCTCGCCATCCATTTCCTTTGAACAGGAGTTTCGCATGCAGGATGGAAAAACCGGCCGGCTCTGTGCCGGACCCACGATGGATAACCAGATCCTCCGCGATTTCCTCACCCATTGCATCAAGGCGTCGGAAATCCTCGACACCGACGCGGACTTCCGCGCCAAACTGGCTGCAACACGCGCGAGACTCGCTCCGACGCGGGTCAATCCGCGCAACGGGCAACTCATGGAATGGCGCGACGATTGGGATGCCCATGACTTGAATAGCGGGCAACTGGCGCCACTGTGGGGGCTCTATCCGGGCGAGGAAATCACGCCCTGGGGGACGCCGGAACTCGCCGCAGCAGCGGAAAAAACCTTTCTTTCCCGCAATATGATCACCGGAAGCTGGTGCAGCGCCACCCGCCTGAATTATGCCGTGCGGCTGGGGCTGCCTGTTTTGGCGGAGGACGTGCTCAACCGCCATCTGAGCGGACATCTGTTTCCGAACCTGCTTTCGAAATTTGCCGATCGTTATGGAGTCCAGATCGACGGCAACCTCGGTGTCACGGCTGGCATCGCCGAACTTCTCTTGCAAAGCCACGGCGACACCATCCGCCTCCTGCCCGCGCTGCCGCCATCATGGTCCTCCGGTTCGGTGCGCGGTCTGCGCGCGCGGGGCGGCTTCGAAATCGATCTGGAATGGAAAGATTCCACGCTGGCCCATGTCCGATTGCGGTCTCTGTGCGGCAAACCCTGCCGCATCCACTACCACGGCAAACAGGTGGATCTGGAAACCAAAACCGGAGAATCCCTCACGCTCGATCGCAATCTGGAGAAGTGATGGAAACACGCAAGTCTTGAACCCACTTTCTCTCATTGTGTGTCAGATAAACTGTCGAAAAATCCGATTGCGCCCGCTCGACGCCGGTTTTTTTCCTTTTGGCGGTGCGCGCACGACGCTTGGATTGCTTCGCGGATGCCGTCCGGCGGCATCGCCCCTGCGTGATGATCCGCCCTGTCACCCCCGCATACCCCACTTGGGTTTCCGGTTCTCAGGCCACCTGTTTATCCACGTCCTCGCGGAGGTTTTCGATGATGAAATCCTGGCGATCGGGGGTGTTTTTGCCCATGTAGAATGCTAACAACTCCTTGACGCCCTTGCCTTCCTCGTATTCCACGTGATCGAGACGCATGTCCGGGCCGATCATGAAGCCGAACTCGTCGGGTGAGATTTCGCCGAGGCCCTTGAAGCGGGTGATTTCGGCGTTTTTTCCCAGTTTCTCGAGAGCCTTGCGGCGTTCGTCATCATCATAACAATAGATTGTTTCCTTTTTGTTGCGCACCCGGAACAACGGGGTTTGCAAGATATACAAATGCCCGTCGCGGATCATTTCCGGGAAGAACTGCAGGAAAAATGTCAGCAACAGCAAACGGATGTGCATGCCGTCCACGTCGGCGTCGGTGGCGATGACCACCTTGTTATAGCGGAGGTATTCGATGCCGTCCTCGATGTTGAGTGCGGCCTGGAGCAGGGCGAACTCCTCGTTTTCATAGACGATTTTGCGCGGCAGGGCGAAGGTGTTGAGCGGTTTGCCACGGAGTGAAAAGACCGCCTGGGTTTCCACGTCGCGGCTCTTGGTGATTGAGCCGGAGGCGGAGTCGCCTTCGGTGATGAAGAGCGTGGATTCCTCGCGGCGCTTGTGCTTGCTGTCGAAGCGCACCCGGCAGTCGCGCAGCTTTTTGTTATGGACCTTCGCCTGCTTCGAGCGCTCGCGGGCGAGTTTCTGGACGCCCTTGAGGTCCTTGCGTTCGCGCTCGGCGGCCTGGATGCGTTTGCCTATCGTCTCCGCCACCTGCGGGTTCTTGTGCAGGTAGTTGTCGAGGTTTTGTTTGAGGAAATTCCCGATGAAGGCGCGCAGCGACTCGCCGTCCGGCGCGGTGGTGGCCGAGCTCAATTTGGTCTTCGTCTGGGACTCGAACACAGGTTCGACAATCCGCACGCAAACGGCCGCCTCAATGCCCGCACGGATGTCCGCCGGATCATGCTGCTTCTTGAAAAACCCGCGAATCACCTGCACCAGCGCCTCTCGGAACGCGGCGAGATGGGTGCCACCCTGCGACGTGTTCTGGCCATTGACAAAAGTATAGTATTCCTCGCTGCTCTCGGCACTGTGGGTGAAGGCGATTTCGATATCCTTGCCGACCAGATGGATCGGCGGATAGAGCGGCTCATTCTCCATTTCCTCGCGCAACAAATCGAGCAAGCCGTCCTTCGAACGGAATTTCCTGCCGTTGAAAACCACCGTGAGGGTCGGATTCAGATAGGAATAATAGCGGCACATTTTCTCGACGAAAGCCTCTTTGAATTTCGCCTTTGGCGAGAAAATCGTGCGGTCGAGTTCGAAGGCGAGGCGGGTGCCGTTCAATTCGGCGTCGCGCCGCGGGTGTTTCATATCCACGGTGAGTTTCCCTTGGGAAAACTCGAGGGCCTTGGTCTCGCCATCGCGCCATGCCTGGATCTCGAAGAATGCGGAAAGCGCGTTGACCGCCTTGATGCCGACTCCGTTGAGCCCGACGGTTTTTTTGAATGCCTCGCTGTCAAACTTGGCGCCGGTGTTGATCTGCGCGGCGCAGTCGAAGAGTTTGCCTAACGGAATACCGCGCCCGAAATCCCGCACATCCACCCGCCCCTCCTCGTCGATTTTCACCCGGACCTCCTTGCCGTATCCCATGATGTGCTCGTCAATCGAGTTGTCGATCGCCTCCTTGAGCAGAATGTAAAGGCCGTCGTCGGGCGATGACCCGTCGCCCAGCTTGCCAATATACATGCCCGGTCGCATGCGGATGTGCTCGCGCCAGTCCAGGGATTTGATGTCGTCTTCGGTGTAATCGGCGGCCATGGAAAATTTGTTTCGGACTTCCTAAACGATTTCCGCCGCCGATGCAAGGGCGGCATGCAGGGCGGCGTGCGCGATTCCGGGGGGATCACTTCCACCCATCCGTCGAATCAATCCGACCGCTGATGCGCCGCGCCAGAGACGCGACCGGTGCCGGCCTGAACGCTCAGGAAATCCAACGGGCGATGCCAAACGCGGCGGCAGCCACCAAGGACGCCCTGCGCTTCCTCTGGGATTACCTCGGATGGACCGGAAGCAAGCGCCCCGTCGCCCTGGGTCTGGTCGGCCCGCTGCACGCCGAATTCAAAACCTATCGGAAAATCGCCGACCGGATGTGCCGCCGCTTCGATTCCCGCTTCCCCTGCGGATTTCGATAGAAGCGAACCGCGGAGACGCAGAGGTCGCGGAGATAGACGCTGAGTGTCAGGGCATGCGGGCGAGCAACCTCCATTTCCTGCCGGTGCTTTCTGATAGGCCGTCCCGTTCACCACAGCCCCTTCTCAAGCTCTCCGTCACCTGCGGCAACCCGGATACCCGGAAGCCCCGCAAGTGACCCCACAAACGAAACCATGAACCAACAAACGACATATATGAAACGCACCTACAAACTGATCGCCAGTCGCGGCAACGAGATTGTCTTTGATGACCGCATCCAAGCCGACACCCCGCGCAACGCCCGCAACGAACTGAAGAAACGGCTGGGACTGCAAAGCCTGAGCGGCATCGTCTATTCCATCACCGAAATTCCCGTGGATCTGATCCGCGAGATCGTTGACGCCAGGATTGCCGAACTCGCCGGCGGCGCACCGCTCGCCAATTGCGGATTGCGGATTGCGGATTGAAGATTTCTGCGCGACCGGCTTGTGGATCGTGGCCTGGATCTGATTCGCCACCCGCATCTGGATTGCGGATTGAAGAGCTTTGCGTTGCCCAGGCGGTTTCCAAACCGCAATCTGCAATCGGCAATCCGCAATCCCACGGCCTCGACCGCATGAAACCGGGTCACGCGTTCCTCGGCACCACGAACCTCGACCTGACCAGCCTAACCGAACGCTTCCAGACCCGCTTTCAATCGGTTCGCCTCCAGCCACCGGAAAACGAGGTTCTAGCAGCATTTCTCGCCCGGCGCTGGGGCGCTCCTATTGGAATCACCCGCCAGATCGCGGAAGGGGCCAAGGGCAACGTCAGGGCGGCGATGGCTGATTTGGAGTTGTGGCTGGGGTGATGAATTAAAGATAGCGATCTATCCGGTGGGTGGTTTATGGACCTGAAGTTGCACAGCAGTAGCAAATTGCATTTTTTGGATAATAAAATTGACCGCTGCATGAGTGATGGCCTATGTGCGGGGTAGATCGAATGAGACCAATCCCCCTCGTGTTTGTCGCCGTCATGGCCCTTGCCACATCCGTCCGCTCGCAGGAAGAAGAAAACGCTGCACCTTCCGGTGGCTCACCTGTCCCGCCGGCCATCCTAACCGCCACCGCCCGCATCATTGGGAATATTCCGGATGGCACTCCCTCTATAACAGCGAATACGCACGTCTGAAAACCGCCATGGAAGGCCGCGAGCGTGCCCGCATCGAGCGCGAAGCCTACCTCAAAGCCAACCCGCCGCAACCCAAGGACATCGTCCTCAACTTCTGGCGCACCGAAAAACCCGCACCCGTGAAAGGAGCGAACAAGTGAAGCGCCTCCTTCCTCTCGGCGTCCTGCTCTTCGCCCTGTACGCGTTTCCCGCCTCCGCCATCCTGGACACGAATGAAAACGGACTGAGCGATCCGTGGGAAAGGGCATACAACGGTGGCGATCTGTTCTCTTCCATAAATCCCCAGGCCGATGATGACGGAGACGGCTGGACCAACGAGGAAGAAGCCGCCGCCAGCACCAATCCCTTCGATGCCAACGCGCCTGACGGAATAGTCCGCCCTCAAACTAACCACATTCCTGAGGTGCTGGGTGTCTCTCCCGAAGTCGTCACCATCACATGGCCGACGATTCCCGGAAAACAATACACCCTGTTCTACTCGCCGGATCTCGTCGATTGGCTCCCCGTCCCTGATGAGTCGTTCATCAGCGACGGTTCCCCAGCGGAATATAACTTCACGCTCGCCGAAGACTCCAAACTCTTCTGGCGCGTCACCATTGAAGACGTCGATTCCGAGGGCGACGGCTTGACGGACGCCGAGGAGCACGTGCTTCACACCAACCCACTCAACTCAGAGACGATTGAGGGCTTGTCCGATTTATGGCTCGCCAAGTACTTCTACGACACCCTCATTCAAGACGGGATTCTCACAATTGACCCCAATGCCGACCCCGATGGTGACGGCGTCACCAACCTTCAGGAATGTGCCCATGGAACCAATCCCTGGCTACTCGACACGGATGGTGACGGAATTACTGATGGCGGAGAAATCGCACTCGGTACCGACCCAAATAGTTCTGATACCGATGGCGACGGCATGCCGGACGGATGGGAAGCAAAGTGGGGTTTTGACCCACTCAACCCGGCAGACGCTGATATGGACACCGATGGAGATCATGTTACCAATCTGAGGGAATTCGAAATTGGCACGTGTCCTATCGGAATCTATCGAATTGAAATCTTACCGCTTGGCGATGTGCCGCCTTCCGAATCAAACAAATATTTCCACTCCGCTGCGGATGACGGATCAGTCGTCGTTCGAGACTCTGAAATCTGGACCTCGAAGAGCACACTCGAACGGATTACCGTTCCAGATGCCACCGGTAATCGCACCATTGCTCCAGATACCGCGTGGAATAGTATAGAGACCATTGCCGCCGACCTCGTGGCGGATAACAGAATCCAAGATGGGGTTTCACTGGTTCCAAGCGGACCGGAATCCAGTGATGGGACCTTCCGCGTGTACCAAACCGACACCACCGGCGCGCCATTATTGATCCTACAGAAACCTGGAATCTTCTTCGGTGAACTTGCGGCCGATGTCTCATGGCAAGCGATCAGCAACACCGGCAATGTGGCAGGCACCAAGGACCGCGAAGTACCCGCCTCTGAGGAAATTCCGGCTCACGTCGAGTCCGACGTGGTGATTCAGGTTGGAGAAGACACCAACACCATTTCCATACCCGTGGAGTGGTTCCCAGCGTCAACTGCTCCATCGATCCACGCGTTATCGGATGACGGAATGGTCCTCATCCATCGTTCCATCATTAACCCGGACGAGAGCACCTATGACGAGGCCTACCTGCTCAACGCGTCATCGAACACCTATACCCTCGTCAGGCGTCCCGGCCTTGGAGTGGAAGCCGTCGTTAGTTTGTCGTCCAACAACAGCCGCCTGCTTGGCATCGGTCCCAAGCCTTTCCAAATTGCGCCGAACGGTACGCCAATTCGCATCGCTGATCTTCAGATCAAGAGCGATCCGTCAGCCACTGCCGTCTCCCTGTCCACTCTCTACCCCAATGCAATTACCCCGAATCATATCACTTCCGACGGCCGCATCACTATCACAACAACCGATGCCAGCAACGCAACCACCATCATTCAGCTCGTTCCATATAATGATGCCAACCAAAATGGCATGGCGGACGACTGGGAAACCAGCGAGATCGCCTATCTGATCGCATCCGACCCGCAGAGCTGGGGGTATCTCGAACTCAATACCCTTGATCCCGATACGTCATATTGGAATTCCTCCTTGACTGCAGCGCAGGCATACGCAAGTGGATCCAGCCCTGGCGAAAGTTTGGTTCCCAAACTAATGGATATGCCACGCTACGCGCTTTTCCCAATCACAAACGCCCAGCAGCCGGGATGGCCATCAGATGCTTTCCAAATCAGCAACCAGGGAACAGTGCTCTATGCAAACGGAACCTGGAAGGCCGGTGTATGGACGCCACTCGTGACAACCAATACGGGTGTCACATCTGGCAGTGCCAGAGCGATCAATGACAACGATGTGATTCTAGGACTATGCGAAACCCAAGCAAAAAGTGGTGATTCAAGGTCGAATGCTGCGGGTGTCTGCGCCTGGTATTCACCAGACGCTCCCCCATTCATCGTATCCACGGGAGGATCGGCACCCGTGTTTGCCTGCCCTTCCGCAAGTTGTAACGTCGGCTACGGCATGGGTTACGTTAGCTTGTTTCCAGGACCGGTATTATCAAACGAAGGCGGTTTCTTCGTGAAAAACATGAGCTGGGATGCCACGACTAACACCACTAAGATTCTTGGTTTCAGCAAATGGCAACTCCCCGCAGCAGCGGGGGACCCTGCTACGCATTCTTCTGATATTAGTCAAAATACAATGCAAGGGTTAACCTTCAATCAAGGCTCTTATATGTGGGCAAGCACCACCGGTCCCGGGAATATATTCGGCAATGCGGGAGCGGTCTATCAAATCTCCGGCACTTCGATTACCTCACTGACACCTCTGTTGCCGTTTATGCCGATCAACGTCGGATCATTGCCACCAAACAGCGCGGAAGGAAACACGGAAGCAATACCTATCGCCATGTCGAAGTATCCATGGATACCCTGCATGTCACGCTATAAAGGCGTTTGGCACGAGTGTGGTTTATACTCCAAGGCCATTGATATGTCAACGGACGGCACCGCCATCGGGCATAACCTAGACAGTCTCATCGCGCCCACCCTGCTCGCAGGCAAATGGATTGGTATCGAGCGTAGCGCACCTTATCTTCCGGCTGAATGGAAAGACTCCACCGTAAAGCTTGTGGACACCACCCCTGGCGGCTGGATCCTCACAAAGCGTGGTGAAACATACCCGTCATCCTACGCGGTGATGCTGCCAGTCAAGGTGGATGGCGTGAACAATAATGTAACACCTTCGAACATGGAATCCGCCGGAGGCGTCGACCGGTTATCCATGACCGCCGACAAGGGAACCGGTCATGTCCCTGAAATGTGGATCATGGCACCAATTGGGGGCACCAATACCGTGCGTTTCCGCAGCCCGCTTAACAGCATTAGCAAACTCGAGCTTTCCTGCGAGAAGGCTAACTTCGTGCCAGCGGAAGTGACCAATCCGGATATCGAAATCAGTGTGAGCGGAAATGCGGTGAATTCCGCAGATGTCAGAACGACGTTGAAACTCGGCGGTTCGGCAGAATCCATCAGCGCCCCGCTGAAAATCAAAGTGATGAAAAGGCGCACGGTGAAGGTTGCGTTGCACAAGGTTAAAGGCAAGGTCAAGGATCACCCTGAAACGGTTACCACGCCACCGCATATGCCCACAAAGGCAGGCCTTGAGAATTATCTCAATGCGGTGTTTGGAAAGCAGGTTAATGTCTTCTTCGATTGCACCGAACCAATTCTTGAAGCTGGCGCTGACGGCAATGGCATCTTGTTTGATTTGAATGGCAATGGAACGCTTGCCCTAGGCAGCCAGGAAGAGACGGAAGCGACGCCGAACGCGCAATCGACGGCGAGCCCTCCGACTGCAAATATAGATGTTTGGGTAGTCGGTGGTGGGATCCAACTAACTTCTATAGATCCTGATAGTCCAATGGGCACGCTCCTAGCAGGAGATGGATTCCGATTCGGCCGCAAGATCATCGTCAGCGACTTATGCGGTCATGATGATATGAGTGATGAACAGAAGGCAAAATTCATACTGTTCGTAATTACTCATGAAGTTGGACATGTGCTGACCAACGAAGATCATCCCCAATCCCGCAAAAGCAGTGCGCGGTTAGAGAAGTATACGAATACATCTGATCCCTACGTCACGTCCCGACTGATGTGCGCCGGGAGTGATGTGAAGAATCCCAATGACCCGGGCATCCGCCTGATTAAGGCGGAATGGGATCTGATCGAAACGTGGCTTGAGCAAAACCTTGATAAGAAGAACTAATATGAAAATTCCAGCAATGATCTTCGCTTCATGCAGTATTTTGTATGCCGCAGAACTTGATTCTGATGAAATCCAAGCCCAGAAAGATGGTTTGGCATACTGGAGCCAACTTGCGGATCGGGCCGCATCATTGCCCGAAGATGAGATGATTGAGAGATTGTCATCCGGGCTTTTTAAGACAACCTTGACCCCTATATTCACCGGTGTGCCTGAAAGAAGCGAGGTGGCCAATAAACTGAAGATGACGCTGCTTTCGATTCCCGGCCACGCCAAATTTTATCAGGACAAGATCGAGCGGCTGCGGGCACAGGCATTGGTCGATGCCAAAAGGTCGGACGCTGAGATCATGCGGATGCGCGCCGATCACACGATGGTGGAATTCGGAGATTATGAAAGATTTCGCGAGGACGCATTTACCGTGCTTGCCTTGCTACCTAGCAGTGAGACCGTAGAGGTTTTAAGCCACTTCCTCGATGACCCGGAAGGCATGAAAAAGAGACATTTGTCGGATGATGAACGCTCTGGCGGGGATTACAGGCCATTCCCCACAAATGCGCGAGCATCCGCCATTGCGCTCAGCAAGCTGGGCATTGAGAACGCACCCGTTCAAATGGCGGGAAACCGTGATTTTTATGACTTCGCGCCTACGGAGGAACTCGACGCATGGAAAGCATGGTGGAGCAATGTCAAAGAAGGCAAGCGGACCTATCGATTCATCGGCTCCAACGTCGAATACGGCCCCGATGGTCCGGTTTCTACGGTGAAGCAAAGGCGGCAGGAGATGCCGGGGTCATCAATCGGTGAATCAACTTCTAATTCCACCAGATCGACAACCGTGCCTTGGATTGTAGCGATTTTGGCTACCTGCGTGGCTTGCGTGGTAGCCGCTTGGTGTATTGTCCGAATGAAATCGAGGCGAGTGTGATCTTGAAGCAAATATATCTTTTTTTATCGGAAGTCTATCTGGAGTCTAACATTATACGAACATATAATCCCACGAACATCTGCTAGAATGGTGATAGAACGTTCGTTTTCCGTGTCGTAAGTCACTGCCCGTATGAGAAAATCTATTTCCGAGAGCGTCCCAGTCCTCGGGCCCCCCCACCCCCATCCAAATCATGTGAAAGGTGCTTGTTGTGGAAAATCCTAAATTCCAAGCACTAAATTTTAAACGGAAGAGGAAGAGAGGAGAGGGCGGCGTGTTCTTTGTTTTGAATTTAGGATTTAGGCTTTCGGATTTCAACCAGCGCTGGCTGCCGTCGCCGTGGATGATGACCGGCTGGCCCGCCTCGATCCGGCGGCGGAAGTTTTCCAGGGCAAGGTCGGGGCGCTGGCCCGGTCCCCACACCGAGAAGAACCGCAGGGCGAGGAACCGAAGGCCGTGCTGGCGGACGGTAGGGTCGGACGGCCTCGGCCGACCCAGACTGCCCCCGAGGGTGAGATGTCATTGGCTGGCCATGCACCGGGCTATCGCGCCGCCCATCCGGGCGGACAAGTGGGCGCGCCGAGGCCGTCACGCCCTACCCCGCCTGAAAGCTTGGTCAGGGCGTAGGGGCTGCATGGGTTGGCCGGATGGTCCTCGCGAGCTGGCAGCGGCGTGTCCGGGCCATAGACACTGGACGACGAGGCGAGGATGAAGGTCGGCACCTCCATGCGGCGGCAGAAATCCAACAGGCGGATGGTGCCGATGACGTTGGTGAATTCATAACCGATAGGATCGTGGATCGACGGCCGGACACCGGCCAGGGCGGCCAAGTGGTCCACGGCGTCGAAGCATTGGTTGGGCAGCAGGCCTTGGCGGATGTCGCAAACGTGGAACGCCACGCCCTCTGGCAGAGGATCCTTTGGCGGGATGTGATCGAGAGCCGTGACCCGGTGCCCCACCGCGTGCAGGTGACGGACGACGTGGGTGCCGATGAAACCCGAGGAACCGGTGACGAGAACGGAGAGCGGTTTGAAATCCATGCCCCGTTGGAAAGTCAACTGGTTCGAGCACCGTGGGCCAACTGAGAGTCACCGACTTTAGGCAGGTGTCGAGATTGGTCAAAAGCAAAAGTGGGTGTCGGCTTCCGCTGACCCTGCTAGGAAAATTTATAACGTCGAATTCTCATCAGATGCCAAGCAAGAAATAACCAACATACCCAGCCATGGTACGACAGCTATCAATCGAGGACTTACCCGCGCGAATCGATCCGCGACTTTATGCCTTCGGTAAATTTGCCCCCACAAATCCGGAACATGGGTGGAAGCTGGCGACGGCGTCAATCAAGGCAAAACTTAACAAGGGGGACGTAACAGTCTCCGTTCCGGATCACGCTGCACTTTGCTTGAACATTGCCCATGCCGCATACGAGGCTGCTGCGATTATCCCGATTGAAGAAATTTTCAAAACTGCATCCCATCCCACAGGGGATGCTCTCTCCCTGATGTTCGACTATTTTGAGCAAGTATTTATAAACATCGTGTTCGCCTATACCGCCCTGGAGGCATTTTCAAACCAGACGATTCCAGACGACTTTGTCTTTTCGCGCCTTCGAGATGACAAGAAGTGCAACGAGACATTTAATAAGGATCAAATAGAACGCAACCTTTCTCTCGATATTAAATTATCAGAAGTGCTCCCTGAGATTGCGGGAACCAAATTTCAGAAAGGATCTTCATTGTGGAACGACTATTCTAGTCTTAGAAAAATTCGTGACCGAATAATTCACGTTAAGTCCGCTGACTTAGGGTTGGGACTAGCGGAGCCCAAAGTAACAAACATTTGGGCCGACTTGCTGACTCATCGGAAAGTCGATTTTTCCATGATCGCCCATAAAGTGATCAAGCATTTTCCAATAAAACGCGAGCCCTCGTCTTCTCCTGTTGCTGCGGGGCGGAACATGTGGATAAATCATTTTCCAATAATGGGAAAACCCAAACCTAGCGTTATGAACAAAATCAACGACCGCACATTTGTATCATCCCATAGCTTGCTTCTCCGGATGGAAGAAGTAGCCCTAGAGCTCACTTTAGGTGCATCACCATTTCGAGTCAGCTTAAGTCTCGAATCATCGGACGATGGAGTGGTCAAATGGGATTTAAGTAGTGAGGCACGATCGGTGGCACTCAAGATTTATAATACAAACAAAGGACACTCGGCCGTCTCTGAGAAAAATATACCAATCTTCCGATCTAATGCCGGCGATGTGCTTTATGGCCAATTCGCTGTTCAACATTTCACAGGTGATCTTAGTTCGCTAATTGTGCAATTTACTCTTCTCAGTAATAAGCCAATAAATGGCGAACCGACGGGCGCTGGCCAACTGGCTACTATGCTCGCAGACAAGGAACACGCGAATGTTCAACCTGCAAGACAACCGCCTAAGGATGATTCTCCGTCAGGCCAGAATGGCTAGCCGTTGGCAGAGGTCATGACCGAACGCCATCCATGTCCTCACTCACCAGCCCCACCAGCCTTCCGATACAATCCTCAGTCAATTCCTTCGGCCCCATACGGACCACCCGCCAACCTGCCAGCGCGGCTTCGAGGTATTTGCCGCCGCGTGCCCGCGTCGCCCTGCGGGCAGCCTATGGCTGGCGATCTCCGCTTGCCGAACCGGCCGCCACCATCTGAGGTGCTCGCGGACATAGGGAACATACGCCGGTATGTATGCTATCTATGCGTCTCCGGCTAGTGGCAGGACATTGACCGCTTATGTTGCTGTCCAGCAGGTTCGCAGCCCGCAGGGATTCCTGCAATCTAGCTCTTGACGCGGCATGCGCTAGCGGCAATGATGATCAATCCTAATGGGGTGCTAGAGCAGTCCCAAGTAGGGATACACCCCATAGGAAAGGGGAATACCGCACGGTATCGTTTCCCCATCGATATGAAACACACCACAGATATGGATGGACGCCCGGCAGTTGGATCTGGCGTCAGCAGCGTTACGCCTGGAGTCCCGGTTATTGGCAGCAAGGCCGGGCGGATTGGGATTGGATGCCCTCCCATTATATGTGGACCCCGCGCGGATATATCTTCGTTGACGGCTATTGGGATTACCCGGTGGGACGGCGCGGCATGCTTTTTGCGCCGGTTTATTTCAACTCGGGCCTGTATTCACGCCGCGGCTATAACTACTCGCCATCCATCGTGCTCGATCTAGCGTTGTTCGCGGAGCATCTGTTCCTGCGACCTAACTACCACCATTACTACTTCGGTGACTACTATGATGTGGGTCATCGCAGGCATGGTTACTATGCGGCCCATGACTATCATTCCCACCGCTTTGGTTATGATCCGATCTTTTCCCATCAACGCTGGGAGCATCGCAACGACCGGGGATGGGATAAACGTATGGCAACGAACTTCGAGTATCGCCGCGACAACGAAAACGCCCGCCCTCCGCGCACCTGGGATGCCCTGCGCAAGATGGATGCAAACTCCGCCGATTCCAAAAAGAACAAGGTGATGCTGGCCACTCCCCTTGACCAAATGACCAAACGCAAGGACGGACCGGTGAAATTCCAGGCGGTCGACAAGGAAGACCGGCAGGCGCTGGCCAAGCGGGGCAAGGATGTACGGCAATCACGTGACGAACGGCGCATGCTGGAAGCCAAGGGCGTGGACACGGCCGCGTTGAAAACCGGCGAAGTCGCGGAACCCGCAAAAGTGAAACTTCCCAAATCCTCGATCGTCGGCAAATCGGCCAGTGAGTTCAAGAAGGATCAGGCACCTCCAACCATTCCGAAATCAGCCAAAATACTGGTCGATGAACCGAAGGGCAAGGACACCTTCGAACCGAAAGGCAAGATCGACAAGACCGATCTCACGCCGCGCGAACCCAAGGGCAAGGACACCATCGAACCGCGCAAGATCGACAAGACCGATCTCACGCCGCGCGAACCCAAGGGCAAGGACACCATCGAACCCCGCAAGATCGACAAGACCGATCTCACGCCGCGCGAACCCAAGGGCAAGGACACCATCGAACCCCGCAAGATCGACAAGACCGATCTCACGCCGCGCGAACCCAAGGGCAAGGGCTCCAGCGAACCCCGCAAGATCGACAGGACCGACCTCACGCCGCGCGAACCCAAGCATAGGTCTAACCCCGAACCGCGTATCAAAGCCCCGGATAATAACAACAAGCGGATGTCGGAACCACCCGCGAAATCCAAGTCGGATTCAAATGACAAAGGTGAGGGCAAATCCGGCAAAAAGGACCGGAAAAAGGACTCTTCCAACAACTGACAGACGCCAACAAATCCGCCACCGGGCTGCTTGCGAGGACGCAATCGCCGGTGGCGGAAATGTGTGAACCCGCAGCATATGACCGCCGATCAGCCAACCGCCGGTGCCGCAGAAGAGGGTTCCCCCCGTCCTGCTGATGAGGTGCGCCCAGTGATGCCGGGCGCAAATATGTCTTCGGAGACGCCACCACCCCGGCGCTTGGAGATCCATATTCCCCCTATCACCTTCCTCAAGGTGGGGGTGGCGCTGTTGTGTGCTTATGCGCTTTGTGTGCTCTACCCCTTGTTGCTGCTGGTGTTTCTCGCGCTCTTTTTGGCGGTCACTCTGCATGCGTTCGTGGACTGGCTGTGCGCCAGGGGCATGAAACGCTGGGTTAGCCTGTGGGTCGTGATCGGCGGCCTGTGGATCGTGCTGGGCGTGGGCATGGCGCTGCTTGTTCCCGCACTGGTCGACCAAGCTGCCACCTTCAGCCGCAACTTCCCGCAGATCCGCGAGGACCTGCTCAGCCAGTTTCCTGCGGGCGGATCGGTCCGACTTAGCATCGAACACCTGCTGGACAACTCGAACTGGCACGAAAACCAAGCGTGGTTCGGTCATTGCCTGTCGGCCGGCGGCATCGCTCTCAACGGCATCTCGGAAATCGCCCTGGTGCTGGTGATCGCGTTGTATCTATTGATCGATGGTGACAAAACCTACGAGTGGCTGCTGGCCTTCTTCTCGCCCTTGCACCGCAGCAAACTCCGCCTCACCTCCCGGGAAATCTCCAAGGTGATCTTCGGTTATGTGACAGGGCAGGTCATCACCTCGGTGCTCGTCATGATTTATACCTATATCGTGCTGAGCGTGCTGCGGGTGCCGGGCGCCTTGACCCTCGCCATCCTGGCCGGCGTGCTGGACATTCTGCCCATCCTCGGCTTCATCATCTCCACTGTGCCTGCCGTCATGGTGGCGATGACCGTGTCGCCCAAAACCGCAGTCGTCGTCCTGACCCTCTATCTCTTGTTCCAGCTGTTCGAAAATTATTTCATCGTACCCAAGGTCTATGGCAAGAACCTCCGGTTGTCGACCCTCACCGTGCTGTTAGGCCTGCTCGCCGGCGTGCTGATCGCAGGTATTCCCGGATCCCTGGCGACCCTGCCGATCAACGCCTCCTATGCCGCCATCGAACGCATCTGGCTCAAACAATTCCTGCGCGACGGCGTCTCCGAAAAACATGCATCACAGATGGACGAGGCGTTTGGCGGGCAAGACTAATTTCCCGACGGTAAGCCGCCAGCAGGCTGTGGCCTTGCTGGAAGAAGCCAGTGAACTGCTCCTCGCCCCCGCCTGAATGCGCATCGAACGCATGCTAGGCCACGACGGTCACCATTTGCTGGTCAACCTCCACAAGCGTGCAGCGATGCAACGCTATTTCGATCTCAGGAAGATGGGTTTCAAACATCAACTTGGTCGACTTTAATCCCAGGTTGCCAGTGCGAACCAGAATCAACTTCCAAGGACGACCGTGCAGAAGATGGGAGTAGTAAAAATCCGTGTCTTTAGTCACGACCACCCGCATCTCGGCCATGGAAACCTCGTTTAACAGACCATCGCGCGAAGCGTTCTGATCAGGCATGTCCAGTGTGTGAATTGCATCATGTCCTGCTGCCTGGAACACGGCACGCAGGCTGGGCGGCAAGTGCGCATCGATTAGAAACTTCATGCCGCAAAGAAGTGCACGCTCCGAAGTTTTAGAGATTGCGCCGCAAATTGAATACAAGCTTGAAGGTCTTCCCGCTGCAAATCCGGAAATTCCGCTAGCATGTCATCAAACGAATCGCCGCCAGCAAGGTATTCAAGGAGCGATTCGACGGGATAACGGAGGCCGCGAATTACCGGCTTTCCATGGCAAACGGTGGGATCAATCGTGATCCGATTCAGCAGCGTCGCGTTCTCATTCGGCGTAGCGTTCATGGGAGTATCTTAAACCCGTGATGCCCTATTGCAACACGAACTTTTTGCCTGCGCGGCGCGGCGGACGGGTTCGAGGAATCCTGCCCGGTCAGATGGATTCCGGCGAAAGCCGGATCCGGTCTTCGGTCATGTCATCCGGGCCGTGCGCGACCGCAACGAGGCCGGTGAGAGGCGTTCCATCCGCCCGCTTCAACTGGAAGCCCGCGAGTTTCCTTGCGGCCAGGTCCGGGAATCCGGCTGGCCGGGCAGGTTCCTCCTCAGCTGTTGGTGTTTTGGGCGGTGTCCATTTTACACGGGACGATTCGTTTCCTTATCATCGACACCCGGACATGGTGGCCGGGGAATAAGGTTTTGGTGGCACCACAATGGATCGAGCGCGTCAATTGGGGCGACTCGGAGGTGCTGGTCAATCTTCCCAACGAGATGCCGGCACTCGACGACAGCCGTCACAGCCAACGCCTGACGAAATCCCGGCAGCACGAGTTCAAGTCATCCGCTCTTTCCAAGTGCGCATCCCGCCCGGTGTCACCGAAGGGCGGCAAATCCGCGTCCCCGGCCATGGCGAAACGGGTCACGATGGCGCCCCCGCTGGCGATCTTTACCTGCGGGTTCGCCACGTCGCACATCCGGATTTCACAACCCGCGAATCCGATCTGTTCCGTGAGCTGAACATCGCGCCATGGGAAGCGGTTCTGGGCTTGATTCTGATCATTTTGCCGGGGCTGTTTCTGCTAGGAAAAATTTGAACCACGGAGCTGAATCGATGTTGGGGTGAACACCCTATAGCGCTGCGGTAAGATCCGGGGCTATTGTCTCCCCGATGACAACTACCAACCACATCAACCACATGAAAAACAAAGCCCTTTTCCTTTTTCTCATTACGGCAGGTATCCTTGCCGTCGGCTGCAAGAAAAAGCGTACCACCTCGGAGCAACTCGACAGGGTCCAGACGAAGACCGCTGAAGTCGCACAGGACATGCGGGACTTCACGTTCGCCGAAAAAGACGAATTCGTCGCCAAGATGCGCGCCGAACTCGCTGAACTGAACCGTAACTTGGACGAACTCGCCGCCAAGGTCGAAAAATCATCCACTGCGGTAAAGAGCGATGCCCAAGCCAGAATTGCCGGCTTGCGCGAGCACACGGCCCGTTTGAACAAGCAGCTTGACGAGGCCACCAACGCCACCGTGTCTAACTGGGATAAGTTCAAAGCAGACGTTCGCAAAACGAGCGATGCGTCGAAGCAGGAATTCAAGGAAGCACGCCAGTGGCTGAGCGACAAGATCGCCCCGTGAGCCGGCCCGCACAATCTCAGTTAAAACAACCACCCCAACACAAACATTATGAAAACAACACAACAACGTCTCATCCTGCTGCTGCTGGCTGCGGCACTGGTCTCCCTGTTCAGCGCAAGCTGCCGCAACACCGTACGCGGTGCCGGAAGGGATGTCCAAAACGCCGGCGATCATATTGAACGAGCGACACACTAAACGTCCGCTCCGTTGAATCCCAGGGCGTTGCTGACAGACCGCACAGGTCTGTCAGCTACACACTTATTGCCTTTTAGCGGTGCGCTATGCAGGGGCTGCGGTTGGTTTGAAGTTTCAGTCATGTCTTACCAGAATAGCGTTGGGCTTCCGCCCGGATCACGTTCTGGCGCACACCGAAGCGCGCGGCGATTGCTTGGACGCGCCCATGCAAGGTGCCATGGGAGTCTGACGATTGATTCCGCTCGGTAAGCACCCACCCTAAAAAGGCTTCTAGCCGGTAGCCGGCCGCCATCGCATAGCGGGCTCCGGCGATGTCGGCTTTCAGTTCGTTGGATGGGTTGGTTTGAGATTGGGTCCCCAAGTTTGCGACGAGGTGGGCGAATTCGTGGCCAAAAAGGAATGCCCAGGTATTCGGTGGCACTTTGCGGGCGGCGACTGGATGGATGGCGATGGTGCAATCGTCCAAACCGCCACGGATCATGACCAGAGGGCCGGGATTTTTTCCCAGTTCGAGGCGCCAGCGGATTTCACGCCCGGTGGCCCTGGCCACTTGGCCCGCGACCACTTGGAGTTCGGAAAAATTCATCGCCGGCCGATAACGCGGATCCGGGTAACGCCCCGTCACCGGCAGGATTTTGGACGGCGACGCACTGGGCGTCGCAACCGCTCGCGGCTCGCCCCGGGCAAGACGCGTTGCCCGTGAACCATCCGCGGTTGACATGGGCTCCCCGCTACAGGACGGGCAAGACACGAGTCCGGTGGCGGCAAGCGCCAGCAGCGTGGCCCGCAGATGATCGTGAGATGATGGACGCATCGTCATTTTGATGCGACATTGGTACCACGTACCAGCGGGTGCGCAAGGGAACTTTGGCACATCACCAAGGCGTTCTTCAAATCGGAACGCCGTGTCAGGGCACGCGGTCTGTTAACCCTGCTGCTCATGCTTTCGCTCGCCTTCGTCGGTGTCACGGTGCTGATGAGCTACGTGGGTCGCGACCTGATTACAGCCATCGAGAAGAAGGACATCCATGCTTATTGGAGTTCAATAGGCAGGCATCGTGTGGAACCGCAACCTCGGCTTCTTCCGCAACAGTTATAATTATCTCGCGCTCGTGGTGCCCATCCTGATTGTCGCACCCCTGTTCATGAACGGGAAGATGCCATTCGGAGTGGTGACCCAAACCCTCGGTGCCTTCGCGCAAGTGCTCGGCGCGGTGTCGATCGTGGCCGACAACTTCGAGGGCCTCAGCTCCTATCTGGCCGGCATCCAGCGACTCGGCATCCTGTGGGATGACCTTGATGACTTCGATGCCGAAAAGGACCGCAGTGCCCGCGAAAGCGAAAGTCAGCTTGACAAAACCAGCTCCAGGGTGAAACTCGACCATCTCACCGTGCTCACGCCTGACGGCACAAAGTTGCTTGCGAAAGACCTTTCCTTCGAACTGGGTTTGAATCAGGCAGTATGAGCACCTCCAAACTCCATCCCCATCGCGAGAACGCAGAGCTCTCGTCAGTCCGCGCGCTTGCCAATCAGGCATTCTCGCGCGCGGCAGGAACTTCGCTGATTCCCGGCAACAGCATTCGTCTGCTCAAGGACGCGCGGGAAAACTATCCGGCATGGCTCGCTGCGATTGGCGCAGCGCAGCGGCACATTCATTTCGAGAGTTACATCATTCACGACGACGATACCGGCCGGACGTTCGCCGATGCGCTGGTTGCCAAAGCCAGGCAAGGCGTGAAGGTGCGTCTGATTTACGATTGGTTGGGCGGCGTGGGAACCGCCTCGCGAGGGTATTGGAAGCGTCTGCGCGCCGAAGGCGTGGAAGTGCGTTGTTATAACCCGCCGCGCTGGGACACGCCGTTTGGCTGGCTCAGCCGCGACCATCGCAAGACCCTTTGCGTGGATGGCGAGATCGGATTTGTCAGCGGCTTGTGCATCGGGCGTATGTGGGCCGGCGAGCCTGACAAGAATATCGAAGCATGGCGCGACACGGGGGTCGTGATGCGCGGGCCTTGCATGGTCGAACTGGAGCAGGCCTTCGCCACGGTCTGGGCGATGATCGGGGAGCCGATCCCAGCGGAGGATCTGGCCGGTTCGGACGCAATCGCACCGCAAGGTGCAGCCGCCTTGCGCGTGGTGGCGGGCATTCCGTCCACGGGAGGCATGTTTCGTGTCGATCAACTCATCGCAGGCCTTGCGAAAAAGCACCTCTGGCTGACCGATGCCTACTACGCGGGCATGACCAGTTATGTGCAAGCCCTGAGGTCGGCGGCGAGGGACGGCGTGGATGTGCGCCTGCTGGTGCCGAACGCAACGGACATCCTGCTGCTCAAGCCGTTGTCCCGCGCGGGTTATCGCGCCTTGTTAGAGGCCGGAGTGCGCGTTTTCGAGTGGAACGGACCGATGTTGCATGCCAAGACGGCTGTTGCCGATGGACGTTGGGCGCGGGTCGGTTCTAGCAATCTCAACATTGCCAGTTGGTTTGGCAATTGCGAAATGGATGTGGTGGTCGAGGACGAGGCGTTCGCGGGTGCGATGGAGGCGATGTTCCTCGGGGATTTGCAGCATGCGACCGAAATAGTCCTTGACGCCAAACAGAAGGTGCGCGCGCCGAATCAGCCCCGCCGTTCGCAACCGGTGTTGCGCCGTGGCGGCGGAAGTTCCGGGCGTGCCGCCGCCGGAGCGGTCCGCATCGCCAATGTCGTTGGCGCGGCATTCACCAGCCGCCGCGTGATCGAACCCGTCGAAGCCCGCATCACGGTGGCAGTTGGCGGATTGCTGCTGGGATTGGCGATTCTCCTCGCGCTTTTTCCTCGGCTCATCGCCTATCCGTTTGTCGCGCTCTTCGTCTGGATCGCCACGGCGCTGCTCTATCAGGGCTTCAAGCTGCACCGCACCCGCGTGAAACAAAAAACCGGTTCATCCGAGTAATATCTGTTCACAGGTGACTGGGTCTGGGTCATGGCGGTATGGCACGATCATGACACTTGCCATGGGGTGTTGACCCCGTTGGAGAAACCGGCTGGGCGTGTGGAGTGACAGGTACCGGGAATGGATCGTGACTAACCCTGCCAACCTCAAACTCATCGAGCAACTCATGGACACCCTGAGTGAGGCGATGGAGTTTGCCACCGCCGGTAGGGATAGTCCCCATAGGACGGAAATAGTAATGGGCGTAGGTTCGGTCAGTCAGCCTCCGGCGCGAACACCTTCGATGCCACCCAGGCTGGCAATCTAACCTGAAAACACAATACTATGACCAAACTCGAAATCAAAGGCGACTGGAACATCACCAAGGGCAAGCTCAAACAAAAATGGGCCAAGCTAACCGACGACGATCTCCAATATGTCGAAGGCAAGGGCGATGAATTGTTAGGCCGCATTCAGAAACGCACCGGCGAAAGCCGTGAAGCGGTCGAAAAGGCGGTCAATGAAGCATGCGCTTCCTGCGGCTGCAAATAAGCCTGCTTGTGGTGCCAGCGGATGCGGGAAAATCCCGTGTCTGCTGGTCAAACGCGGGGTCAGGTCTGGAGATTATGAGCCTACACGCGTGTAATTACGGATTGATTGTGAATGCAAATAATTGAACGCGGTCCAATCTAGCCACGCGTGCCGGGTGTTAGCCATGGGGTCTTCACCCCTATTGTGTTTTCGGATGACCGGCTTCATCAAGTTGATTTTCATGACGGCTTCCGGGATAGGGCCGCCCGCGAGAAGGCCGGACGACACCCTGGGTGTGTTTCGGCGAAGAGAAGAAATCCTTGCCGCTGAAATTACCCGGCCGGTTCCCCAGGGCGAGAATAATGTTTGGTTTTTGGGATTTTGGGGATTACACCCCATAGCCAACGTGCAAACCACGATGTAGGTTTGCTGCGTAGTTGAAGAGACGAGACCCACTCTCATTCAACGTGACAGTGCCATCTCATCATGCAGAAGCGTGGAAACTGACAAAGAAATGTTAGAAATGAATCACCCATGAAGCTATCACCCCATGTCCTCGCCGCGCTGATCCTCCAGACCGCATCCGCATCCGCGGTGGAGCAGATTGTGACCCTCGGCGATTCGCTGACCTTTGCCTACGAGGCGGAGTTCGGATTCCAAGTGGATCTATTCTTTGTCAGATACGGCGACGGTTTCAGTTCCAGAGTGCGCAACTGGGCGGAAATCCTCAATGATCCCATCTATCGGCACGAGCGCTTCGACCTGGGCACGCGCCAGAACATCAGCGTGCTTGGATTATACGATATGCTGATGTCTTCACCCCCACCCTCAGTCTGTTAGGACCGGGTCCGCTGTGCATCCACGGCATCACGTTCCAAAACACGGGGGACACCGACGGGGCCTTGGACTACGTCTGGCTTGACGGTCCGATCAGCGCGAATTTCCATCCGAACACCAACGCCCAGGCCATCGTCGCCAACGAAATCATCGCGGCGTTCAACACGCGCTATCACACCGGCATCGCGCCGCTCACCGCCACCGAGATGCTCGGCGGTTTACTCAAAAAGACCACCAACCAGATCGACATGACATTCGCCGCGTGGATGACCGGCTTCGGCCTCACCGGGCTAACAGGATCCGATGATTCCGACGGCGACGGGGTTTCGGCAGCGGTGGAATTCGCCCTCGGTCTCAATCCCACCCTGCGTGACTCTCACAAAATCACCTCCGCCCTGGTGGACAACAACGGCATCCCGGCCCTCGAACTGGCCTATCCGATCCGCCTGCCGGTTTCCAGCCACTACGCTCTGGCCCCCGCGTCATCGGTCGATCTCACATCCCCCTTCATCCCCTTTGCCGTCCCGCCGATGCCGGGCACCGACGGCATCGCCCGTGCCCGTCTGCCGCTGTTAGGTCCCAAGGGATTCCTGCGCTTGCAAAGCACGATCACTCCGTGATCCCAAGGGGAACGCGTGTGTATCGCCGACTGTGTCTGGCATTTTGCCGGACACCCTGGGCGGTGATTCCATGCGAAGCATGATCGATCCGCCTCAAAAGTTGGGTTTCAATCCATGGTGGGAAATCCTGCAATGGGTTTCAGTTAAAACGCATCGAACATCAAGCAAGCCACAAATAAAACAAGTTATGAAAACAACATCAAATGGGAGGTGCTCCCAGCATGCCGAAGAATTGCTTTCAATTGTGCGCAAAGCCTGTCATCCTCTAACGGGCCGTCAAGAACTCCAAAGCGACAAGAAGACCATCGCCGCCTTCAAGCAGAAGGTCCAGGACGCCAAAAAGGCCCTCCAGTGAGGGCGTCAAATTCCAAGCCGCATAGCCAGGAGCACCGACCCCGCATCCCATCCGCAGCACAACATACGCATGACCGGGCTGCCACCGTTGGCCGCATTGGCGATGGCCACCTCACAGGCGGCCGTGGGTGGTGTGGCACATGCTGCCGGAGACGAGATCCCGATAGATGGTGCGCAGGGACGCAGGCAGAGCAGGGCGGAGTGTTTGGAGCCAGCTGGGCTTCGTGACGAGTGACCGAGAACCCGAAAGAGGAAAATAAAACGGACGGCGTACTGGCCGGGTCACGGACCGCCGACCGGAGGGGCGGCGGATGTTGCGGGTTGGCTGAGCGGAATGGGAACGCCTGGGCTGATCTCGCTGCCGGAGAGACGGGCCCCCTCGCTGGCGGCATAGCCGCGCGCGGCGTCCTTGAAGACCAATTCGACGGTGGCTTCCAGCAGCCCCAGCGGGCGCCGCGGAATCCACACGATGTCGCCGGGTTGCAACAGCACGTTGGTTTGCTTCCCGGTGAGGATGGCCTTGAGGTTGACGACGGCGACTTTGGGTTTCTTGAGCGAACCGCGGACGACGACGATTTGGTCGAGGCAGGCCTCCTTGGCGGGGCCCTTGCCTTGGGCGATGCAGTCCACCAAGGTGAGGGTTTCCTTGTAGCGGATGGCTTGCGGGGCCGCGACCGCGCCTAACAGAAGGACGGTGGTGGTGTTGGAGGACGGCAGGTAAATGAAATCATTGTGGCGCAGATAGATGTTCTGCGAGGTGTCGCCCGCTTTGATGAGTTTTTCAAAATTCACCGGCAGCATGTCGCCATCGCGGATGATCACGCTGCTACCCAGGTCGGCGATCTCCACCGAGGTACCGGCCAGCCCGGACATGGCCAGTCCGCCGGCCTGGGCGACGGCTTCCAGCAGGGTAGTTGGCTGGCGGAGCGGGAAGATGCCCGGTTTGAGCACCTGGCCGAGGATCCAGTAGCGGCGCGAGCGGACTTCGACCAGGCTGACATTGACCAGGGGATTGGTATAGTCGCGCTTGAGGGCTTCGGTGAGTTGTTTGGCGAAAGCCGCCTGGGTGAGGTCTTCGGCCCGGACCCCGCCGGCGAGGTTATAGTACACCATGCCGTCGGGCATCACAAAGGTGCTGGCCAGAGTGCCGGGCACCCCGGCGATCTCGATTTCCAGGACGTCGCCCGGACCGAGGATATAGGTTTCCTTGGGAGGTATCAGGAGTCGCGGATCCAGGGCGCGTTTGATTTTGATGTTGGTGAAGGTGAGGTTGGCGACGGTTTGGTCGACCTTGCGCGCATCGAATCCGGGTTTCGGAATGGTCTGCCGGCAAGCGGCGCCTAACAGCACCGGAAGCAGCAGCACCACACGGGAGATCAATGCCATGGACATCACTATGGGTTGAGGATGGAAGGAACGCTCTGATTGACCCAGTTCGATGCGGCACTCGAGGCGAAGGCCGAGAGGGCGCCCTTGAGCACATCCTCGGCCACACTCCACGGCCGGTCGGCGACATAAACAATGTCCTTGGGTTCCAGTTTGAAATCCTTTTCTTTTCCCGCGAGCACCTTCTTCACATCGATGATGAAGGTTTGGGGCTTTTCGAAACTGCCGCGAACCACCAGCACCCGGTTGGTCCAGGCGTGTTGGGTGAACCCGCCGCGCCGGGAGATCGCGGCGACCACCGAGGCGTCGTCGGTGAGCCCCTGGGTGCCGGGTGACGCGACGGCCCCGATGACATAATAATCGTTGGATATGTTAGATGCGATATAGATGAAATCGTTCGGCTCGATTTCGATGTTGAATTTCATTTTCCCCTCATGGAGGAGACGGCGGAAGTCCACCGGCAGGCGATGGCCGGCGCGAGTGATGAACGAGCGGTCAAGGTCGGCGAGTTCGATGAGTTTGTATTCAAACATGCCGATTTCGAGTCCGCCGGCGTTAGCGATGGCCTCGACCAGAGTGATGGGGCGTTCCAGGGTGACCACGCCCTTGTGGGCGACTTTGCCGAGGATGGTGAAGCGCTTGGAACCGACTTCCATCGGGGTGATGATGACGCGCGGCGAGCGGAAGTGCTCGGCGAGGCCCTTTTCCACCGCCTGGCGGGCTTCGTCGATGGTGAGGCCGGCGACCTTGATATTCTGGGCCTGGAGATAACTGATAGTGCCGTCCGGGGCGATGCGGTAGGCCGGGCGGGCGAGTTCCGGATGACCGAAGATGGCGAAGTTGACCACATCGCCGGGTCCCAATTCGTAGCGTTGGCGCCACGACGTGGGTGCGGCCGGGGTCTTGTTGCCGGGCACGATGGCACGGGGCAGGAGGGCCTGAGTGGTGGGCGGATCGGCGCTTTGGCCGTGGAGCGCGATGAGCGTGCAGGCTTGGAGCAGGAGGATGGACAGCGCACGGTGCATAGGGTTGGCGGATCCTGGATTCTTGAACTTTTGAATGTGTCGTTGTGAGGTCAGGTTTTCCATCTTCTGTCTTTTAGTCTTCTGTCTTCTGTCTTCTGTCTTCTGTCTTCTGTCTTCTGTCTTCTGTCTTCTGTCTGAGGCGAAGCGTCGCTAGGAAAATCGTTGGGCCAGATAGAGCGAGATCACATCGGCGGCCGCGCGGATGCGTCCGGCCGGGGGTGAGGTCAGGACGATGGTTCCGCCGCATGGGGGCAGATAGGTCGTGCATATCGGCAGGTATTGGTCGGTGCGGCGGAGTGAATCGACATTGCCGGACAGGACGGTCATCCAGCAATCGATTTTCATGAGCGACTCGCGGGTTTCACAGTGGGGCAGAGAGGATGCGCGGAAGAGGGTTGCTCCGTTAGATATTAGAGCCGGGGATGAGGCATTCGCCGTTGGAGGCGGACCCGCGTGCCATTTCACGTAGTCCGGGCATGCGACATCGTCCCAGAGCGCGTCGGGAGTGAGGTCATGGATATGGATGGGCTTGCCGGTATCATCCCGAGCGGCGCTTGCGAGCATCGTCCAGAAGCGGCGTTCGTCGCCAGGATCGAGCGCGGGGGTCCACCACAAGATCGAGCTTGGAGTATTGAGGCGGGGCGCCAGTTGGGTGATCCAGTAATGATGGATGGCGGCGCGGGCGTTCTCATCGCTGGTGGTGGGTATGCATGCCGCGAGGGGTGCGCGAGTCGCGACACAGCATTCGAGTACGGAACGCCTAGTAGTGCGATGGGTGAGAAGCAGGGTGAGCAGCGTGGCGAGACCGCCGCCCAGGATTCCGCAGACGGCACCTAGAATGGCGGGCTTTTTCACCAAGGATGAGGGGATGATGCGGCGGACGTCCGGGGCTTGGAAGACTTGCCAGTAACCGGGTGCCGAGGAGGCGAAGATCTCGGCCTCCTTGAGGCGGTTGTTCATCAGGGTGAGTTCCTCGGTGATCGTCGTGTTCTTTCTTTTCAGGACGTCGTAGGCGCTGATGATGGCGGGAAACCCGGCGAGTCGCTTGGCGGTGGCTTGGTAGAGTTTCTCCAGGGAACGCACTTGGTTGGAGGCTTCCAGAAGTTCGTTGCGAAGATTGAGGATGGAGATATAGAGTTGATTGCCGAGCGCCGTTCCGGTATAGGAGTTGAGCTCCAACTGGCCTTTGGCGGCGCTTGCTTCGATTTGTTCATTGAGGTAGTCGATGCTCTGCTGTTTGGCTTGGACCAGCGGATTGGCGTCGGTATATGTGGAGCGGAGGTTGGCGAGTTCGTCCTTGGCGGTTTTGAGTTGTGATTCGATGGGGCTCTGGCGGTGAATCTGCTCGGTGCAGTGCTTGAGTTGCTCTTCCTTGGCGGCGGCGGTGGCGCGGGTGGTTTCCAGTAGGATTTCGAGTTGTGAGAGTTTGGCAAGGACGGCGGCGACTTGAGCCTCGCCGCCGAGATAATCATTGGCTTTGGAGAAATCGAGGATCGCTTGGTTGATGATGTCGAGTTGTTGTTCGCGTTCGGTGACTTCCTTTTGCAGGATGAAGAGCACTTCGCGGGCTTCGGTTTGTTGGAGGCGCTGGGTGTAGGCGTTGATTTCCTCGGCCCAAATGGCGGTGAAGGCGACGGCGTCCTCCGGGCTGACAGGCGAGTTGTATGTGATATGGAAGATGTCGGTCCCGGTGAGTTGTTTGGCCTCGACGAGGGTGTTGATGCGGTTGGGATCGACGCCGTTTTGGGCGCACCGATTGAGGGCCATGTCGAGCGGTTCGGTGGCGAGCAGGGTGGCGAGCAGGGTGGCGTCATTGAGGTCCACGGGCCGATAGGCGTGACCGGATTCCGAGGTTTGCACGGTTTGTGGCACCCGCCTTTTGATCAGGGAGACGGTGAGGCTGTATGAATGGTGGGTGATGTGCATGCCGAACAAGGTGCCAAGAGCGCCAGCCACAACCATTCCGATGGCGATCCATGGCCAGCGGGCGAGTACACCGGCAAGCATGCGGACCGGGTCAAAGGGCAGCGGAAAGCGAAAACGGGGAAGTTTGTCGGACGCAGCAACCGCCAAATCCAGTGTGGTGTCCTCGCCGGATGATTGTTGAAACCCAACACCTGGGGTATGGTCGTTCTTGGTTGCGATGGATTGAAGGTGGAGCGGATCCGCCTGTCTTTGCAAGTCGGAATAATAAGACTCCCCGGGGGGGCTGGTGACCAAACGCCTTGGTGCCGCAGCAGGTCCCCGCAATAAATCCTGTCGGGGCCGGAGCAAAAACTAGCGAGGCTTCGCCTCAGACCCCAGAAACCAGAGATCAGAGACCAGACAGAAAACTTGATCTAACTACAGCATGTTTGCACTTTCAAGGATTCTAGCCGGAGACGGCGCAAAACCAGATAGCGGCGACGGAACAAAACCGGTTTTTTCCGTTAGCCTACAAGGAGGTCCGCGGGGTGGCGGACTTCGCCATCGTGGTGGACGCCGACGATTTTCCGTCCCGACGTGGACATCAAGTACAACCCATGCTGCCACATATGTCATCCGGCTTTCCCGGTGGTGGAAAGCCCGACCGCGGAACTCAAGCTCCTTCATTATCACTACATGGGATATTGGGATTATTGTCGGGTTCGGATTCGTCTATCCGCTGAACACCCGCCCTTCGCTTCGGGTGCAACACATGCCTGAACTCCGACGTCGGGTTCCCATTCACGCGTTGGAGTTAAGGCTTCAGCCGATCTTGATGCCGCTGGACCGCCACAAATCCGGTTTGGGCGCGGGAGATCCTTGCAGGGTCCACGCATAAACCATGAGGAGTTGTTGGGCCTTGGCCGACCAGGTGAAATGGGCGCGCACATGGCGCTGGGCACGCAGGCCGGTGGCATGCACTGCGGCCGGGTCGGCGGTGAGGCGGTCCAACGCGTCGCGGAACGCATGGATCAATTCGTCGCGGTTGCCCATCGGCACGATCATGCCGCAACCATCCGGGATCAGTTCGGCCGGGCCGCCATAATCGATGACCACCGGCGCCAAGCCCAGGGCCATGGCTTCGAGGACTACGCCGCCCCCGAACTCCCGCACACTGGGGAAGGCGAAAATCCGGGCCTTGGCAAGATGGCGGCGCACTTGTTCGTGGGCAACCCACCCGGGGAAGGCCACGGCATGGACAAGGTTTTCGCGTGCCACGATGGCTTTGAGTTCCGGCATTTGGGGGCCGTCGCCAATGATTTCGAGGGTCATCCGGCCCGCGCGGAGCAATGGCGCGGCGGCCTCTAACAAAATGTCGGCACCCTTGTAGGGGACTAGGCGGCCGAGGAAGGCGACGTGGAGCGGCGTTGCGGCGGGTGGGGCGGCGGGTTCCTGATAGACCTCCGGGAAGCGGGCGGGATCGATGGCGTTTTCAGGCAGCCAGATGGCTTTTTTCTCCAACTCCGCGCGTCCGGCGGTGACTTCGCCATAGGTATGGCGGGAGGCCAATATCAGTGAGGATGCGAGTCGGCGGGTGGCTTTGAGACCGGGGAGAAATCGATAGAGGTCACGGAAATAGCCGAGCCATTCACGCTCGGCCCGCCGGACTTGGTCGAAGCCGGCGGGCCATGGGATGCCGCCATTGAGCGGGCCGAGGATGAGCGGCACGCCGATTTTCGCGAGTTTTTTGGCGAGGTAGCTTGGGGTGGTGGGGCTGAGCGGGGTGATACGGTGGACCAGATCAAACTCGCCCTTGGCGAGGCGGGTGGCGAAATGCCGCCAGACCTTGTGTTCGAAAATCGGATAGGCCAAGGTGGTCAGGGCCGAGTGAATGGTCCAACCGAGGCTGGTGCCGCCGCGCAGAATGGTGGCGATGCGGAAGGCGACGCGCTGGGCGGGGTTGGTAATGGCGGTGAAGGATCCGGGACTCACCCCGGCTTTGAGCAGGGCATCCTCATTGCGGCTTTCGGTGACGAGGTGGGCATCGCATACCTCGGCCAGCGCCTGGCTCAGCGAGTAACCGATCAAGGCGACGCTGGTCAATTCGGGATTGGCGGCTTCGGCAATGATGAGGACGCGCAATTTGCTCATGGGATGGATCGGTTAGAAAGTCCGGCGAGGGTGATGAGGATGGTGGCGGCGAAGGCCTGGCGGAATGACGGCAGGGACATGGTGCCGCGAACCCGGGCGACGAGTTCGGGATCGGGTTTCGGTAGGCCCTGCGCGATGAACCGCTCGAGCGCGGCGGCGAGCGCGGATGGATTGATAGGATCAAAGCGCCAGTCGGTGGGTAACAAGTCCTTCATACCGTCGCGGTCGCTGGCAAGCACGGCAGTGTTGGAGGAGATAGCCTCTAACATCACAAGGGGCAGGCCTTCATAACGGGAGGGTATGATCACGGCATCGAGCGCCTGATAGAGGAGCGCGGGATCGCACCATGGGAGGTGGGTGGCGGAAACGCCGTGTTGCCGGATGAGATCAGACAGCGCGGGTTGGTCGGGGCCATCGCCGGCAAAGACGAGGTGGCAGGAAGCGGCGAGTGAGGGGTTTGCGGCGAGGGCCTGGACGAGAAGGTGTTGTTGTTTTTGGCGGAACTCGATGCGGCCGATCATGCCGAGGCGGATTTTATCGGGCGGCAGATTGAGTTGGCGGCAGGCGCTGGCCGGGTCGCCGGTTTGGAAGCGCGAGGTGTCGATGCCGTTGTACACGATGTGGATGGGGGCGGTGGCACCCCGGCGACGGAGGAGTTTGGCCATTTCATCGGTGATGGTGATGAAGGAATCGGGAAGTTGGAAAAGGCGGGAGGTCAGCAGGTCGCGCAGGGCGCCAAGGCGCGCGCCCATGGCGGCGTTGGAGTGCGGTACGGGAATATAACTGGTGGAGGGGATCGCTGCGGCGCGGGCGGCATGCAGGGCGAGTGACGAATGTTCGATGTTGCCCTGGATGGCGACGACAAGCGAGGGTTGGAGTTGGCGGAAACGGTTTGCCATCATGTGGATCCGGGATGGCCGCAACCGGTTGCGCAGTGCTTCCAGTTTCGACGAGTGGTAGTCCAACGGGATGAGGGCAAGCTGCGGATGGCGGGCGGCGATGGCCGTGACTTGTTCGCAGAGTTTGGTGTTGGCGGCGGAAGCGAGGAAATGGACCGGACCGGGATACTGTTCGAGCACGGCATCAACCCCTAACAGGGACATGACCTCGTGGCCGCCGAACACCGGGCTGTCATCATATATGAGTATGCTCATGGCGGGATGTTCATGACCAGCGACGCAGCAAATCACCGCCGAAGGTGCGGATTCTCGCATAGGGCGCGACAGGCGGGGCGATGGCGGAAAACACGAGGAGCGAGCTGAGCACGGACTCGTCGATCATGAAATAGGGGCGCGAGCGGCGGTCCACCACGCCGGTATTGGCGGGAGCGATGACTTTGGCGATCTGGCATTTCCACTGGCGGATGAAATCGAGATGGCGGCGGTGCAGGATGAAGGCATTGGTCACACAGGCGGTGACGAGGGTGACGTTGGAGGACATGATGTTTCAAGAATGATGGGAATGGATTTGTCCGGCGGCATCGCCGTTGCGGCGTCCCAGACGTTGCGCGAAGCGGGCCGCGCAAGCATGGGGCAGACCGCCGAGGCGGCGGTACTTGAGACACCAGCGGGCATCGCGCAACGTGTCGGCGAGCCAACCTAACAGAAGATGGGTTGGAGGCCGGGCGGTGTTGGCGGCGGCGATCGCCCTGGCATCGCCGAAGGCGCGCTTGTAGGTCTGGCGCAGGGTGTAGTTATGGGAATGCATGACCACGGAGTCAGGCGCATAGATGATCCCTAAACCATGTTGGGCGAGACGGCGCGTCCATTCATCATCCTCGGCGTATTGGAGGTCCTCGCGGATGGGAAACCGGTCGATGACGGAGCGGTGGGTGGCACAGCTCACCATGCTGAAGAAGTGGTCCCAGTTGGCGGACTCCCGGTTAGGGCCGAAGCAGCGGTCGTAGTCGTGGGCAAACACGGCCATGCAGTCAGGACGGGGAACCTGGCGGGAAAACGCCGCCCCAAACCTGTCATGGGCCAGGCAGGGTGCCAGCAGTTCGGTGAGCCAGTTGTCGCCAACGGGAGTGGCATCGGCATTCAGATAGATGAGCCAATCGTGCGAGGCTGCGCGCGCCCCATGGTTGAGGACGACACCGGGGACATAGGTGCCGGGGGGAATCTGGATGAACCTGGCGGGTTTGGCCTCGCTGATGATCTCAAGCGAACCATCGCTGGAGCCGGAATCCATGATGATCAGTTCGATTTCACCCTCAAAATCCTGGGTGAAAAGCCGGCGGATCGTTTCACCAAGGGCCCACGCCTCGTTGAAACTGCGCATGATGACGGAAACGGCTCGCGGATTGGATTTCATCGGTGGCGGGCTTCGCAGGTTTGATAGATATCCTCCAGCCGGGCGCTCACCGCCTGCCACGTGTAATCGCGCGCCACCGTGACCTGCCCCGCCGCGGCGAGGGCGCGGCGCAGGCCGGGATCGTTGGCGAGGCGGGCGAGAGCGGCAGTTAGATCGGCTGTATCGCCGGCGGGGAAATGCAGGCCGTCATGCTCATGGGTGACGAGTTTGGCGAGTCCGCCGACGTTGGACGCGATGACGGGCAGGCCGGCGGCCCAGGCTTCGAGGATGACGATGCCGAAAGGTTCGTGGCGGGACGGCAGCACAAAGGTGTCGAGTGCGGCAAGCAGGTTGCGGTGGAGGGCGGATTCCGCCACCACGGCGGGATGCAGGGTGACGTGTGACTCGAGTTGGCACCGCCGGATGAGATCAAGAAGTTCCTGTTGGTAGGCGGGCGCGGTGACCGGACCGCCCAGCAACAACCGGAATGGCCGCTGAGGTTCCGCGGCAACCAGCGCGGCAAAGGCTTCGACTAACAGGAGTTGGTTTTTCTGCGGGTCGATGCGGCTGAGGCAGCCGAAGCCGATGGCGTCCTGCGGCCAGCCGAGGGCATGGCGGCCGGCCGCGCGGTCACCCCCGGCGAAGGCTGCCGCGGTGACCCCGTTGGGCAAATGATAGACCCGGTCGTGGGCGAGCGCGGCCCGGGCCTTTTCATATTCGGAGAAACCGACGCAGAGCACGGCGTCGGCATCATCCAACAGGTGGCGCGAGCGGAAGAGGGCGCCGAAGGGTTTACCCCACTCGAAGTGGCCTGCCTGGGCCTCGACGATGGAGGCGGCCTCGGCGGCCGGGACGTCGAAGATGTTGCCGTGCAGGGTGACGACACAAGGTTTGTTACGGAGACGGGCGGCGGTCAGCACGGCGCCTCCCATGCGCTTGAGCACATGGGCATGATAGATGCGGACGCCGCGGGCGGCCAGCAGATGACCGAAGAGATCGAGCGAAAGCAGGTTGCCGCCTTTTTTGTCGAGGGCGTGGACCTCCGCCTCCGACAGGCCGAGGAACGGATAGCAATAACGGTAGCGGTGGATGGGAATGTCCCGCCAGACTTCACGCGGGATGGGCGCAAGCGCGCGCGAAGTGTGGATTTCGGGGTGCTGGCCGAGCGCTTGTTGTTGTTTGCAGAGATTGTAGATGACGCTCTCGGTGCCACCCCACTCATCGAGTGCGAAGCGGCGCGGAACATGCAGGATGCGTGACATGGAACAAGCAGGGTCAGATGCCGGCGGCGGCGCGCATCACCGGGAATATATCCGTCAGTGCGGCCACCGGCAGGGTTTCGGTGTTGGTGAGCCACGCGGCCGCGCTGTCCGGATGCTCGGGGGCGTAGCCATGCATGGCGGTCACCTTGCGCTGGTTCAGGAATGACGGAACAAACAACGAACCGGAGGGTAGCAGATAGAACAACTCGCCGTATCCGCGGTCCTCAAACAAACAACCGTACCCGGCCAGCCGCTCGTCTGATAGAATTTCACCGTCCGCTTGTTCACCGAGCCAGGCGGTGGCGGTGGCGCGGGCCGCCGCGTCGGAGAACCAGAAGCGGGCCATGGTGGAGTCCCATACGGCGACATAGTCGCGGCCGTAGGTGAGGCCGAGTTGTTGCCAGCGCGGCAGCAGGTCGGAGCAGACGTGGACATCCGCCATGCCGTGATCGCTGAACAGATGGAGGCGCACGTCGCGATAGTGGCGCGACGCCAGGTCCGCCAGCGACCGGAGGTTGGCGGCGAACTGGTCGAACGCGGCATCCACTTGCGGGTGCTCGACGCCGTGTTTGTGCATGAGCGCGTCGAGCCGGGCGGTGAACAGATAGAGCAGTTCGACGTCGCCCTTTTCGATTTGGTGGCGGGCGTGGGCGATGTTGTCGGGATCAGCGAGTCGCCAATCGGAGCGAGCCCATGGTTTGCCGGATCGTTGCCAGTGCTCGAAAATGGTGGTTTGCCCGCCGTTGATGCCGCCGGGTTGGTAGATATCCTTTTTTTCCGAGTAATCGAGATAGGGCAGCTTTGAGAACGGGACACTGTAGAGCTGGAAATAACCGCTGTAACCGTAATGGCGTGCGACAAACCTGGAACACAGATTGCGGACGCGGTGATGGCCCGCGATGATTTCCGGCAGCCAGCCAAGGTGCCGGAACCGGGCGAACGGCGAGCGCCCGGCCGCCTTGATGAAAAACGAAAAGTGCCCGTGCTCGCATGGCGGCACCCCGGTTAGAATGGTCGGATCGCATGTCGAGGAATAACCTAACAGGGTCTCGCAACGATTGCGCACGGGCAGCAAGTCGGCGGCAAACTGGCGGCGCGTGACCTGCGCCCAGCCCAGGGCGTCGGCGAAAACGAAGATATCAATGCGCGGCTTCATTCAGCCCTGGGCGGCGGTGAGTTTGAGGATGAGCTGGATGAGCTGGATAGGTGAAAACGGTTTCCCCAAAACCTCTCGGGCACCCGCCTTGCGCAGGTCATCGACGACCACCGGGGTGGCCCGGCCAGTGACGAAAATCACGGGCAGATTCTCACAACCGGGGATAAGGTGAAGCTTATACATGATCTCCTGGCCGTTCACGCCGGGCAGTTCGAAATCCAGGATCACGAGGTCCGGGCGCTCGTGCCTGGCGCTTTGGATCAATCCGTCTCCGGTGGTGAAAAAACTGCCATGAAGATGGTTGCGCTGGAAGTGCAGTTGATAGAGCTTGGAAATGACGATGTCATCTTCGGCGACAAGAATGCGTTTCATTTGGGGATATCGAGGGTGATGAGGGTACAGTCGTCTTCAAGGGAAGGGCCATATTGGTCATTGATACGCGCGCGCAGGCCGTTCCATAGGTCCTGTGGTGCGGCGGACCGGTGCTGATCGATCTGGCTGACGAAGCTCTGCCATCCCGAGTCTTCATCGTGGCGGGCCCATTCATAACAACCGTCGGTGACGAAGACAAAACGCTCCCCGCCTTCCAGGGCGATGCGATCCGAAGTGTAGCTGATCGCCGCCAGGATGCCGATCGGCGGGCCTGAGGGTTCGAGGAACCTGCGGGTGCCGTCCGCGCCGAAAAAGAACGTCGGACAATGGCCGGCGTTGGCATGCTCGATGAACTTGCCGTCCGCAGTCACCCGTGCGACGGCACAGGTAATGAACATGGTGAGATTGCCGAGTTGGTCGCAGAGCGTGTTATTGATGGTTTCCAGGATGCCGTTGGCCGACGAGTTGTGCAATGACAGGTCGAAGGCGGTGCGGAAAATGCTGGCGAGCAGGGCGGCTGACACGCCTTTGCCCATGACGTCGATCATGGCGATGACCAGGTTGCCGGCGGCATCGGTCTTGGCGATCGCGTAATCGCCGGCGATGCTGAGCGAGCTTTCCTGATAGATGGAGACCCGCCAGCGCTTGGAGACAGGGGCGGGCAGGATGGGCAGGAGGGCCTTTTGGATTTCAACGGCGATTTCGAGTTCGCGCAGATCCTTTTGCGATTCATCGCGGATATTGGCCAGGTGGGCGTTGGCGCAGGCGATGCCGCAAAGGTCGGCGAGTGTGCGGAGCGTGCCAAGCGAGCGGCTCCTGGACTCGGTGATGGCGGGTTTGCGCAGCGCGATGAGGGCTCCAAAGTGATTGCCGCCGGCGATGATGGGAAAGACGCAACCGGCACCCACCGAGCGGAGTGGCAGGATGTCGATTCCTTGGCGGACCAGGTCATCGGGGGTCTCCCAAACGGTCTCGCTGGTGAGGGCACCGAGGGTTCTCAGGGTCGGGTCGGCGGCGTGTTGGTCGAGGAACCAACTGGCCGTGCTGAGGACCTTGTGGATGGTTTCCGGGATGGTGGGTGAGCCTTGGAAGAAGATCCAGTCGAGCGGGTGTAGCCCGATGAATTCATCGAGCGACCCGCCGATGAAATCCCGCAGATTGCCGCTCTCTATCAGGCTGCCGGTGAGGCGATGGAATACCGAGAGGCTCTCATAGCAGGCCGAGAGTTCGTCAAGAACGTCATCGAGTTCCGGGTTGCTGAGCAGGGGCAGTCCCTGGGTGGGGTAGTATTTCAGCACTTCGAGACGGAAGCCGTGAGGTCCGCGCCACCAACGGCGCTCATCGGTCCCGGCGGCGATGATGTAAAGTCCGCGTCCGGACTCGGAGAGTGGATCGTCCGGCAGCGACGGTGACTGCAGCATGGTGTCGGTGGGTCCTTGGCCGGGGTCCTGGGCGGCGAGGACGATCGCATTGTGGGTGATGCTCCACTCGATGGAAACGGATTGGGCGGGATCGTTGAGCGCGCCATGCTTGATGGCATTGACAAGCAACTCCTGAAACACCAGTTCCCATTGGCCCACTTCGGCATCGGTCAATTCGCCGTTAGAGATGGTGGCGATGAAGCGCTGGCGCAACGGTTCGACAAGGTTCCCAAGCGCCTGGATGGTGTAGCGGACGGTTTCGACTGGCGCGGGCAGTAGTTTTTGCAAGCTCATGAGTGCCGGGTGCTGGAGGTTAGATCGCGGGCTTTCAGCGAGCGGGTGAATTGGGCGATGGCAGCGTTGAGGGCATTGCAGGGGAGGGTCGCCTGATAGACGGCATGGATGGCCTCGTCGGGGGTATCCGGCGTATGGCAGCCCTGGCAGTCGGCATAGGAAAACACCCCGATCGGAGCGTGGCGGAGCACGATTTGCCAATCCTCCGTGAGGGTTTCCAACTGCTCCTGGGTGCGCGGCAGCACGCCATAGAGGGGCAGCTTTCCCTGCCAGACGAGAGGCAGCCAAGCGGCGCGGTTGCTCAGACCGGCCGCGGGATCACCGGGCAGCGTGCGGCCGTCAAAGGTTTCGAACGAGGTGGAGGAGGCGCCGCGGGATCCGAGGTGCCACGACAGCCACAAAGCGCGAATCCGATCCTTGAGCGGGACGACGGAAGCCAGGGTTTCCAGAGAGGAAACGAGGTGGGGTTCGATCTGGTCGAGCCTTGCCTGATGCTTCAGATTGAAGAGGACCCCGCCCTCTAACAGACAATTTTCGAGGGCGGTGACGGGGCCGACAAACGAATGGGCGGAGAGATGCGAATGGGTCACCAGGTTGGCACCGACGATCACCGAGCCCGGTCCGATCACGGCATAGGGACCGATCTCGCAGCCCGGGCCGATGAAGACATTGTCGCCAATGAAGTAGGGCGGAATCAATTGGGCGTCAGGATGGATCTTGCAGGAGAAACCCATGCTGACGAGATTGAAATCCGGTTCGCCGGCCATGCGGTCGAGCCAGGATTTTTCCATGGCTGCGGCGCGAGCGATGAGATCCCAGCCATTGGTGGGGGCAGGGGGCGGCGGAGAGTCGGGGAGCCAGTCCACATGGATGGCCGTGGCGGGAGCGGCGGCGGTCGAGTTGATGGCGGTGAATTCGGTTTGGATCGGCCAGAGCGACGACTCCTCGAGGATGTGGCGGACAGCGGACGGGCGATCGGCGGCGAAGACATGGACGGTGGTCACGCCCTGGTTGACCGCGTGGTCGAGCCAATGGTGGAGCAGGCACTGGTCGCCGATGGTCCAGAGTGCGAATGGGAGTGGAGACCGGCGGATGGTGTCCAAGACGCCCCAATCGGGCAAAACCAGTTCGAGGGATTCGGATGACATGATGCGGCGGGGCAGATTGGGAAAATCAGTAGGCGCCTTTGCCGAAGAGCACGGCCGGCACGGTCTTGAGCAGGATGACAATGTCATTGAACACGCTCGAAGAACGGATGTATTTGAGGTCCAGCCTGACTTGGCCCTCAAAGTCGATGTCCGCGCGGCCACCGATTTGCCAGAGGCAGGTGATGCCGGGTTTGACGCGCAAGCGGCGCAGGTGGGAGGCTTTGTAAGCCGCGACTTCCCTGGGGACCGGCGGGCGCGGGCCGACCAACGACATCTCACCGCAGAGGACATTGAAGAACTGCGGGAACTCGTCGATGGAAAGTTTGCGGATCCATTTGCCGACCTTGGTGATACGGGGGTCGTTTTTCATTTTGAACGTCACCCCGGTTTGGCCGTGCTGGTTGTCCAGGATGAGTTGGTCCTTGATTTGATCGGCGTTGACGATCATGGAACGGAATTTCCAGATCCCGAAGAGTCGGCCGCCCGCACCGACACGCTGCTGGCAAAAGAAGACCGGACCCCGGTCTTCGAGTTTGATGAGGATGAATGTCAGGACGAAGATCGGCGAGAACAAGACGAGGGCGGCCAGGGAGCCGCCGATGTCAAGAGCGCGCTTCAACGCGCGTGTCAGGAGGATGGTGGCGCGCCAAATGATGATTTTGCGGCGGGCGTTGCGGCTCCAGCGTTCGAGTGTTCCGCTCTGCGCGGTTTGGCTCCAGTAAGTCGCCGCATCGATCTTCATTTGCCAATTGTGAACAATCAGCTTGCACTTGGGAAGCCAACAAACCACTCTCGGTCAGGAAGTCAGGAATTTTCGGTTTGTCGGCACTTCATTAGCGAATTATCAATCAAAGCGAAGCAAATGATCATTCAATCAAGGATGGAAAGTGATGGTACGGCGGTGTTGACCATCATGGCAAAAAACCTGACCTATGCCAACGCTGCGGAATTCAGGGAAGAAGCGCGGCCGGTGATCGAGGCTTCCGCAGGTGAGGTGGTGGTGGATTGCACGCAGGTGGAGTTTGCTGACAGTTCCGGCATAGGGGCGCTGCTCCATGCGAACAGCATGATGACCGAATCCCGCCGGCCGGTCCGTCTCACCGGAGTAGGCAAGAAGGTTCTGGCAGGCATGGAGTTGATGATGGTGCATCGCCAATTCACGCTGGAACCCAGGAAATAGCCAACCCGCCCGAGGTGATGACCGGACGCTATTTTGAAGGCAATCATCCCGAGTTGGCGAGTCGGTTGGAAAGTCACCTGGCGAGGATGCGTCAGGCATTCGAGGAGCACGGCTGGCGGGGATCCCTAGTGTTAGGGGGTGGTTATGGTCGCGGTGAAGGCGGCGTGATGCAGGGGCGCGATGGCGCGGGCTTCTCCAATGATCTCGACTATTTCCTGTTTGATGATGGTCCGGATGCCCCGCGCTTGCAGGCATGGTGCCGCCGGATCGAACGCACGGAAAGCGCGGCCATGGGCATCGACGTGGAGATCAAGTGTCTGCGGACGGCATCGCTGGGTGATCCGAGCCGCTCGATGATGTTTGCGGATTTGGTGGCCGGCCACGTGGTGGTGGCGGGCGATGGCGGTTTTCTGGCGCGGTTGGGCGAGGGACTGGATTTCTCGCGGATAGAACCCGAAGAGACGACACGCTTGCTATGGAACCGCGGCAGCGGCCTGTATTTCTGCCAATGCCGGATGGGATGTGACGGGGAAATGACATTCGTGATCCGCAATCATGCGAAGGCGAAACTCGCGCTGGGTGACGCCTGGCTCTGCATGCACGGCCAATACACATCCAAATGCCGGGAGCGGGCGGCGCGCCTTGCGGCGTTGGAACTGCCGGGAGAATTCGTTGGGGTGCGCGAGTGGCATGCGGAGGGGGTGGCGTTCAAGTTCTCGCCGTTTGGCGGCGGCATGACTTGGCAGGAGCTTGAGGATGAGTCCCGCAAGTTGATCGCGGCATGGGGTGCGCTCTATCTGCTAATCGAGCAACGGCGCTTGCAGCGGTCGGTCGCGGGGTTTGCCGGGTATGTGGCCCTGCCGCGCCTGCTGCCGGGATCATCCCGCGTCAGGAACCTGGCCCTAGCCCTGAGAGACCGGCTCAAGCGCGGTGCGTTCATCCGGCCGTGCGGCGACTACCCGCGCGCGGGTTTGATGCGGGCGCTGCCATGTCTGCTGGGGCTCACGCCGGGCGGGGTGGCGGATGCGGGGCGTTTCCTGCCCGAACCAGCCGGCGACGCGTCGTCCCTCCGGTGCTGGCAGGACACGTATGCGAAGTGGTGGTCCTATTATGCGTGATCGGCTGGAACACCTGAAAACATTGGATTTTCCCAAATATGAACACAATGCCACAAGAACCCGCGATGACGGTGCTGTTAGGTCTGCCGTTTCATGATCTGACACTGGATGAAACGCTGGACTATTGTGTCGCGGCGATGGCGGACGGGAAAAGCCGTTATCTGGTGACGGCCAACGTCGATTTCACGGCGCAGGCATATGAGGATCCGGACTTGAAGAAGATCGTGTTTTTCGCGGACCGGGTGGTTTGTGATGGCATGCCGCTGGTTTGGCTTTCGCGGTGGTTCGGCGCGCCGTTGCGCGAGCGGGTGACGGGTTCGGATCTGGTCCCGCGGCTGTTGGAAACATGCGCGCGGCTGGGACACCCGGTGTATTTTTTTGGCAGCGACCTAACAACTTTGCGGGAGGGGAAGGTGATCGCGGAGGCGCGCTATCCCGGGCTCACCGTGGCGGGACTCGACTCGCCACCGATGGGTGCGGTGGTTGAGTGGGACAACGAGGCACTCTGCGAGAGGATGCGTGGGAGCGGGGCGCGGTTGTTGCTGGTTTGTCTGGGTTGCCCCAAACAGGAACGGTGGATTTGCGCCCATCACCAGGAGACGGGCATTCCGCTGAGCATCGGGGTGGGCGCCAGTTTGGATTTCATCACGGGCAAGCAAAAGCGGGCGCCGAAGTGGATGCAGAAAACAGGCATGGAGTGGTTTTGGCGGATGTCCGGCAGTCCCACGCGCCTGATCTCGCGTTACTGCAAGGATCTGGTCTTCCTGCTCAAGGCCGGGGTGCGACAGGCATGCTCGCAACGGCGGCGCAAGATCCTTGCCGAGTCCGTTCATGAGCCGTCGGCGGCGGCAACACCGGAGGAGGCGGCGATGATCCGCCTTGAGTGGCACGGTGACTTGCAGAAAAGCGGGTTGGCGGGGGCGCCGGTGCCGGAAATGGTCAAGGCTCCGGTTTTGCTAGACGCATCCCGGGTAACATTCATGGATAGTTCAGGCTTGGGACGGTTGGCCTTGTTGATCCGGATGTGCCGGGCGGCGGATCAGTTGTTAGTGGCGGTGATGCCGTCCGCGGCATTCAAGACGGCGGTCGGCAAGGTGCAAATGGACTTTCTTTTTCATCTGGCGGATTCGGAGTTGGCCGCGATGCGGGTGATCCGGGAGCGGCAGGCGAGTGGCGGGGCATGCAAGCTGGCCGATGGCGGGGTGGTTTGGGTTGCCTTCAAGCGCACGCTGGATGCGCTTTATTATGCGGACATGATGACGATCCTGGAGTCTGTGATTACGGGCACGGCGGGCATCCGGGTATTGGTGGTGGATTTGAAGGAAGTGGAGTTCATTGACAGCCGGGCGGTGGGTGGATTGATCCGGGCGTGGAAATTGATGTCCGGCAACGGGGGGGCGTTGTTTTACGCGGATGCCCGACCGGCGGTGCGTGAGATCATCGCGCTGCTGCGTCTCGACAAGGTATTGGCGGAATGGAAGGGAGACCCGGCAGGATGAGGGTATTGCTATCGGCCGGGATGATCCAGGGTGGCCGCTCGGGGGTCGGACGTTATGTGATTGCCTTGAGCGAAGCGTTGGTCCGTGAGCAACCGTCGGTGGACCTCACCATTGCCGGCCTGGATGCCGACCGCGGATTGTTTCCATGGCTCGGCGATGAGCGGTGGGTTTCGATTCCTGACAGGATGAGTGGTGGCGCCGCCAACTTGGCGTGGCACCAAACAAGCCTCAACCATGTGCTCAGGAGCTTGCGGATCGAACTCGCGCACATTCCCAGCTACCGGCGCATGATGTGGCATTGTGTGGTGCCGCAGGTGGTGACGATTCACGACTGTGCGCCCTTTGTGCTACGGGGGAAATATGACATGCTGCGGGGATTTTTCGGGCGGGTGATCGTCCCCCGGATGGCACGGCGCGTGCAGCGCATCATCGCGGTGAGCGAGACCACCGGCAAGGATGTGGCGCGCTACATGCAAGTGCCAGCCGCCAAAATCACGGTGGTTCCCAACGGGATCGACCATCAGATGTTCTATCCGCCGGGCGCGGCGGAGATCGCGGAGTTCCGGCGGCACAAGCAATTGACCCAGCCGTTTTTCCTCTATGTGGCCCGGCTGGAACATCCGGCGAAAAACCATCTGCGGCTGATCCGGGCGTTCGAAAGTCTGGCGGATTCCGGGGTGTTCGCCGGACACTTGGTCCTGCCGGGCGCCCCGTGGCACGGATCCGAAGTGGTGGAACAAGCGGTGGCGGCCAGCGCGTTCCGCGATCGTATCCGGCTCGAGGGTTTCGTGGACAATGCGGACCTGCCATTGTGGTATGCCGCGGCGGAGGCGCTGGTGTTTCCCTCGCTGATGGAGGGTTTCGGCTTGCCATTGTTAGAGGCGCAGGCGTGCGGCACCCGGATCGCCTGCGCGGACGCCACCAGCCTGCCGGAAGTCGCCGGGCCCGCCGGTATCCTGTTCAACGGTCACGATGAAGCGGCCATGTCTGCGGCCATGGCGCGCCTGGTGACGATGGACGCGGGGGAACGACGGCGGCTTGAGGGCGAGGGCATGGCATGGGCGGCACGCTTCACCTGGTCCGCGCACGCCGCCGCGGCGGTGACGATATACCGGGACACTCTCGAATCCGTGAAGTGCAGTTAGAAATCAATCACCATGGCTGAATGGCAACGCAGGTTTTGGAGTACCACCGCAAGTGGATATGTGGGGCTGATCGTTCGCATTCTGTTGGGATTGGTCATGTTCCGGGCCATGTTCCAGAATTTTTCCCATGCCCAGTTCGGGTTCTGGGCGTTGTTGTGGTCGTTGTTCGGGTATGGCATCCTGCTGGATTTCGGTTTTGGATTCACCGCCCAACGGGCCGTGGCGCAGAAGACCGCCACCGGCGACATCGCCGGCTTGAGCAAACTGCTGGCGACGATCCTGTGGACCTATGTCGGGATGGGCATTTTGCTGTTGGTAGTGTTCCTGGCGATCCGCGCACCCTTCCTGTCCAGCATGGGCGTGGCGGCAATGGATCAGGAGGAGTTCGGACAGGCCTATACCGTGTTCTTCATTGGTTTGGCGATCCTGTTTCCCCTTGGGTTGTTTAGTGAGATTTTGCGCGGCCTGCAGCGCATCGACATTGCCAACTGGGTCGGCACGCTCTCAACCGTGCTGAACTTCGGCTTCCTCTATTGGGGGCTGACGGCCCACTGGGGGCTGCCCGTCCTGATGGGCGTCAGTGTCACCACCAGCGCTTTTCCCAACATCGTGGCCGCCGTTTTCGCAGTCCGGCGCCTGCCGGGGATTTCGTTTTCACCCAAGTGGTTCGAGTGGCGTTCGGTGCGCGCTCAGATGGGGTTCTCGATCACCGCGTATCTGATCACCTTCAGCAACATGCTGATGTCGAAGAGCGATCAACTGGTGATTTCGCTGACTCTCGGAGTGGCGCTGGTGACGATCTATCAAGCGGGTTTCAAGATGAGCGAAATGCTCGGATCGTTCAGTTACCAATTCCAACAGATGATCTCCCCCGCGGCGGCGGCGATGTATGCGCAAGGGGACGACAACGGACTGCGGCAACTGCTGCTGCGGAGTTCGCGTCTCACCTTTCTGTTGGTGACGGCGGCTTACCTTCTCTCCGCCGTGTATCTAACGCCGCTGATCCGGCTGGTCACGGGGATGGCGAGCGTGCCGCAAAACATCTGGTGGATCGGGCAGGTTTTGTTATTGGCGGTGTTTAGTTCGCAGGTCACCAATAGCAGTTCGAAGCGGGTCTTGATGATGTGCGGTGAGGAAAAGCGCCTGCTGGTCATTTCGCTCACGGAAGCGGTGGCCAACGTGGTATTGAGCGTCATCCTGGCATATCGCATGGGGGTGCTCGGGGTGGCCATCGGGACGATGATTCCGACGATCCTGGTGGGCTGGTTGTGGGTACTGCCGATGACGATGAAGAAGCTCAATCTGACATTCGGGAGTTATCTGTCCTATCATCTGCAGGGCACGGTGCTGCCCTTGGCGGTCTTTTCCCTGATTCTGGCCGGCCTCGCGCTGGGGTGCCCCGCATCCGATCACAGTGGGTTTCTCGCATTGGGTTGGCGCGGTCTGTTATGCATGGTTCCCCTGCTGGTTCTCGGACGCAAGGTGATCCGGGAGATGGCCGGATCCTGAGCCGCGCCGTGCCGCCGGATCCTCGGTTTTCAGCGTTGCGAACTTGACAGCCGCACCGATGGAAACGAGGATTCCCACCGACACTCGCTAACATCCAATGGTTGGCGTTGCGTCCCGTGTTTCAACCAAAACCCCTCCACTTCAATGTTAGAATTTTTTCAGCCAGCACACGCATGGTCAACTCGCGCAATGCCATTTCAGAATGCATGGAATCGGCGCTTGGCGGGAACAAGGCATGCGATCTCGTCATGGTGAACGCGACCATCGGTCATGATTATCAGGCGCTCATCGACCGGGTCCGCGAACTGGCGCCGGCGGCCCGGGTGCTTGGTGCCTCGTGTTGTGGCATTGTCGGTCGTGAGGGTGTGAGCGAGTCGATGAAGGATGTCGCCATCATGGTGGTGCGCGGCCATGAGTTCGGCGTGGCCCATGTCGATGGCATCAACGGCCGGAACGCCTACGCCAAGGCGGTCGAGTTGGGCATGCAACTGCGGGCGGCGCAACCGGGCATCAACATGATCCATTTCCTGGCCTCTGGCATTGATATTGCCAATGACCGGTGCATCGCCGGGCTTGAATCGGTGTTTGGTCCCGATGTCACCATTTTCGGCGCCACCTCAGCCGACAACATGCGTGGCGTGGTGAGTTATCAGATGGTCGATGACCAGGTGTTTGAGCACGCGGCCTGGGCGCTTGGCTTTGCCGATCCAACGCTGCATCTGGATACCCAGGCAACCCACGGGTTTCTCGCCACCGGTGAACCGATGACCGTGACCCGCGCGGATGGTACTCGCATCATCGAACTGGATGGCTTGCCCGCATGGCAGGCATACACGGCGCGGCTTGGCCTGGATATCTCGACCGCCACCTGCGGGGATTCGATTCCGGTCGGCGCGCTCGCCGAATCATTGCCGGACGCATTGGCCGCGGAGTATGGCAACGCACACATTTTGCGGGTGGTGACCCGACGTGATGCCGACGGCACGATGCACTACCCGGTGGAGATTCAAACCGGCACCAAGCTGTGGCTCACCGTGCGCGATGAAGTCCGCATCTTTTCCGACATGGATCGCATGATGGGGCAAATGGCGTCGCGAGCCGGGGCCAGCAAGCCGGTGGCGGTGTTTCATGCCGACTGTTTGGCGCGCGGTCGCTTTTTGTTCAATCGGGTGATGAAGGAAGAGTTGGTGAGTCGCATGCAGTTTCCGCTCAGCACCGATGGAGTGCCGCCGCCGTGGCTTGGCATGTATGGATTCGGAGAATTCGCACGGCTGGGCGGAAACAACACCTATCACAATTACACCACCGCCATCTACGCCATCTACCGTAAGTAACCGCCTTCATCCGCTGCCTGGGGCAGCCATTTTTCCAAGGCACTTGCCAATGATTGGGATGATATCGGCTTGGCGATGTAGTCATTCATGCCCGCCGCGAGGCAAATTCGCTCCGCGTCCTGGGTGGCATTGGCGGTCATGGCAATAATCGGAATCCGGGGGTTGAGCGCCGTGGAGTGCGGAGCGCGAATCATGCGGGTGGCTTCAGGTCCGTCCATCTCGGGCATCTGCATGTCCATCAGGACCACGTCGTAGGCGATGGTGGCGAGGGCTTGCATGGCCGCCGTGCCGCTGACCGCCACGTCGGCCTGCAACCCGAGCTTGTTCAAGAACCCCAGTGCGACTTTTTGGCTGATGACGTTGTCTTCGGCCAGCAGAACGCGCAGGCCGCTCCAGTGTGGTCTGTTGCCCGGCGGCGGATCGGGCGGCGCGGCGGCGGGCAGGGCGTGCAGGGCAGGGGCCAAACAGGCGGTGAACCAGAATTCCGATCCTTGCCCCACGACGCTCGTGACGCCGATTTCACCGTCCATGAGGTGTACGAGTTGTTTGGAGATGGCCAGGCCGAGGCCGGTGCCGCCGTAATGGCGGCCGGTGGACGTGTCCATCTGGTTGAACTTCTGGAATAACTGGGTTTGTTTTTCCGCCGGGATGCCGATCCCGGTGTCGCGCACCGTGAAGCGCAATACCATGGCGGTGGCGCTGGCCGAGACCAGACTCACCTGCACGGTGACGTTGCCGTGCGGAGTGAACTTGATCGCATTGCCGGCCAGGTTGAGGAGAATCTGGCGCAGGCGTCCGGGGTCGCCGTTGATCACGGGCGGCACGTCCGGCGCGACCTCGCAACTGAATTCAAGGCCCTTTTGTCGGGCTTGCGGAGCCAGCAATGCCGTGAGGTTGGAACACAAAAGGTGGAGATCGAAATCGATGATTTCCAGGTCGAGCCTGCCGGCTTCGATTTTGGAGAAGTCCAGGATGTCGTTGATCAGGCTCAGGAGGGCTTGGGCGCTGGTGCGCACGGTTTCGGCGCAATGGCGCTGTTCGGGGTTGAGCGGGGTATCCAGCAGCAGGTCGGTCATGCCGAGCACGCCGTTCATCGGGGTGCGGATTTCATGGCTCATGTTGGCCAGGAAATCACTCTTGGCGTTGGTGGCCCGTTCGGCCTTCGTGGACATCTCGGTGGCGCGGGCCGTTGCGGCTTCGAGTTTGCGATTGGTCTCGAGGAGTGCGGCCTCGGCCTGCTTGTGGGCGGTGATATCCCAGTTGGTTCCGATCATGTGCAAGGCCTGGCCGGTGGAGTCGCGCTGCACGATGGCGATAGCCCGAATGTTATGGATGCCGCCATCGGGCCAGAGCACGCGGAACTCGGTGTTGAATTCCTTTTCGCCGTTGATCGCCATCTGGATTTCGGCGTGGCCACGTTGTTTGTCATCCGGGTGGAGTCCGGCCTGCCACGCCTCGTAGGCGCCGCTGAACTGATCGTCGGTGATGCCATAGAGGCGGTACATTTGTGAGTCCCATATCAAGTGATTGTGGAGCACATCGTAGTCCCAGATACCCACGGCCCCCGCCCGCACGGCCAAGGTCAAGCGCTCGGTGGTTAGACGCAACGATTCCTTCGCCTGCCAGCGTTCGGTCACATCCGCGAAGGAGGTCACGACCGCGTAGGGGGTGGCTTCGCCGCTGCTGAACATCGGTTCGGCATTGATCAGGATCCATCTCCGTGCCCCGTCAGGCAGGTGCAAACCCATCGTCACGTTGTGGCTGGCCCGGCCCGAACACAAACTCATCATGGCGGGATGTTGCTCGCCGGGGAATGGACGATCCTCCACATCCACGGCTTGCCAACGTGGGTCCACCGAGGTGCGTCCCAGGATCTGGTCGCGGCTCAGGCCCAGGATCTTCTCCGCACTCTGGTTGCAGTCGATGATCGTTCCGTCCGCGGCTTGCACGACGATGCCCTCGGCCATGGCGGCCAGCACGGAGCGATGGCGGTTTTCGCTTTCGCGCAGGGAATCCTCGGCCTGCTTGTGGGCGGTGATATCGCGCAGAATCCCCACCGCATGCCATGCGCCGTTGATGTGGATGGCCGAGAGGGCGAGTTGCACATGGATTTCCCGCCCGTCCTTGCGGAGGGCCTCCAGATCGAGGGTTTTACCGATAGCCGCTCCCTGTCCCGTTTTTTGAAACAATGGAAAGGCGGCGTTGTGGGCCGCACGATGGCGCGGGGGGGTGATCAACGTGTGGAGGCATTGGCCGATGGCTTCGGTGCTCGTATAGCCGAGGGTGCGTTCTGCGGCGGGATTCCAATACGAGATATTGCCGTTGGCATCCATCATGATGATGGCGTCGTAGGCGGAGTCGGTGATGGTCTGCATGCGGAATTCGCTTTCCCGCAATTCGGAGCTGCGTTCGGCCACCAGGCGTTCCAATTCCTCGCGTCGGCGGCGCAGCAGGCTGATGACGATGGCGAGCGCGGCGGTGAGTCCCAAGCCGGTGATGGCGACGAGCCAGGCGGCGCTTGCCGGTTGCAGGCTGAGGAAGGCGGGGCCGGCGTGGGCGATCACTGCGAAGACCTTGCCAAAGGCCATGACGGGGCGCGTGACAGAGAGGACGGCAAGTGGCGGGTGGGCGGCATCCCAGTCGGTGGCGAGTGTTTCGGGTGGGGCGTTCGGGTGTAACAGCGCGAGTTCAAGCAGGGCGGGGTTGTTGGGAGCGGCGTTGCGCAGCAGGGTGCCCATGCGCAGTACCGCCAACACGAAACCACGCAAACGCGGCGGATCCTCAGCGTCAAAAACCGGACGATAGATCAGTATGCCTTTTTGATGGCCGGTTTCCTGCACCAGGGTGACGGAAGCGGTGGCGGTGCTCAGGCCGCTGTGAGCGGCGGCTTCCAGCGCCTTGCGGCGCAGCGGGTCCGAGCCAAGGTCGAAGCCCAGGGCGGCTTCGTTGCCGGTCATGGGCACCACTTGTGATACGGGATAGTAGATGGCGCGCCCGCTTGCCGGCTCTGGCTTGCCCTGCGCGTCTTGTTGCCAGATGTGAAAGTCCTTGCCAGTGGCGCCGCGGGTCTGCGCCTCGAAGCTTTCTCGGTCTGCCGCAGGCACGGCGGGGATCCACTCCCAGGCTTGCACGGCGGGGTTGTTCGCCAGATAGGTGGTGAAATGTTGGAACTCCGTGGGGATGACATCCCCGTCGCTTTCGTAAAAGCGAGCCAGGCTTTCCAGTTCAGTGCTGCGAAGGGTATGCACCATACGGGCGATGGCTTCCGTGTGGTCGTTGGCCAGTTGCTCAAAGATGAGTTTTCCGTTAGATGTTTCGCGTTGATGGGCGAGGTGCGTGGCAAAGGCGGTCAGCACCGTGCCAGCGGTGATGGCCAGAACCGGTTCGAGGTGGTGCAACCAGCGCGGCGGCAGGCTGCCGCAGCGGGCACGCCGGGCTAACAGAGCCGCGCCAGCCAGCAGCAGCACTGCGTTTGCCAGCGTGAGCAAGGCGGACGGCAGCGCGGCACGCGCCAGCATGCGGGACCTGTCGCGGGCGTCGATGTCCATGGCCAGCACGGCGCGGGGGGCGCCGCGCCCCGCTGCGGACGCGCTCCGCTCATCGGCCTGCTTGTTGGATTCGGGGTCGCTGCTGGCATGGTTCTCATGCGGACCACGGAGCGGAACGAATCCCGTGATCCAAGTGCCCCAACGGTCGGTTTTCGGACCCACGACTGTATCGGTGCGGGTGTTGAAAACGCGCTGGTATTCGGTCGGCGCCTCCTCGTAGATTTGGCCCGGCGGTGAGTAGTCCTTGGATTCGACCGCTTCGCTGTCCACGAAGAAAAACAGTTTGCCATCGGCGTTACGGCCCATGAGATAGAGGAACCGGCAGTGGGGGATGGCCAAACGCGTGGCGGCGAGTTGATCCTTGAGCCGCAGGTATTCGGGATTGCGCAGGTCGTCCGCCGTGCCGGCCAGCGCTTGAACACCCTCGAAATCCATCATGCGTGCCACGTTGCGCGTTTGTTGCAACAGGTCAGCCCACATTTCGCGGTCTGCCCGCACCATCGTCCACCATGCCAAACAGACGCCGGCTGCGAGGATGACCAGCAGCAGCGCCGGGACGGTCTTGTTTCTGTGGGAAAAAAGGATCATCTCACCTGTGGGTGATTGTGAATGGCAGCCCCCGTATGCTTGGGATCATCCTTCATTGCGTGTAGGACTGTTTTACCGGGAGTGGCGCGGGCCGCAACTCTTTTTCCCGAACATTCTTTTCCCCGTGCGCCTCCCCCTTTAAGGAATCAGGTGACCATCGAGGAGATGAGCGGGGATCTGACATGGACTCAGGGGGTGAAGGGGTGTGTCGATACTTCCCACTCCCTGATGGCAATGAGGCTTTTTTCCCAGAGATCCGTGAGTTCCGCGTGGAGCGCCATGGCGAGTTCGGGCGTGACCTCGGCCTGATCATTCAGACGGGTGAGACGGTGGGTCATGGCGACGCAGCCGAAACACGCCAGACTTCCCTTGAGCATGTGGGCGCGGCGCTTGAGCGCGGTGATGTCGCCATCCTCGATCAAGGTGCGCATGCTATCGAAATGGAGCGGAACATTGCGGGTCAGATCCTCGAGAATGTCGTGATAACCGACGGCTCCGATGTCGATGAACGTCTCGAGTTGCCGGGTGTCGATGAGAGCGGGTTCCGCCGTGACATCGTCCGTCAAGGATTCCTCGGAGGAGTGCCGGACGGGATATGCGGGCAGGTCGTGAATGTGCTGGGTGAGCTTGGCCACCATGGCCCGCAGCCGCTCCAGGGTGATGGGTTTCGCCAGATAATCATCCATGCCTGCGGCACTCGCGGCATCGCGGTCCTCACGAAACGCATTGGCGGTTATAGCCACGATGTGCGGCCGTTTGGCGCGCGCCAGCTCACGGATTCTACGGCAGGCTTCGAGTCCGTCCATGACCGGCATTTGGAGGTCGAGGATAATGATGTCGTAGGATTTCGCGCTGGCGGCGCTCACCCCTTGCCGGCCGTCGGAGGCCACATCCGCCTCAATGCCGAGGCGGCGCAATAACAGGCGAAGCACCTTCTGGTTGCTAGGATCATCTTCCACAACGAGCACCTGGAGATCGGCGATGCGTGAGGTTTCCATCGAATCCGCAGCTTGGGAGTTCAGCGTTTCCAGTGGTTCTAACGCGGCACTCAGGGCCAAGTTGACACGGAAGGTGGAACCTTGGCCGAGAACGCTTCGCACCGTGATGTCCCCTCCCATGATCTCGACGAGGCGCTTGCTGATGGAGAGACCAAGCCCCGAACCACCGAAGCGCCGCGTCGTGGATGAATCCGCCTGGGTGAACGGGTTGAATAATCGCCCGATGGCATCCGGTGTAATGCCGATGCCGGAATCCTTGACATCGAAGGTGAATTGCCATGGTCCATCGTCGCTCTGCTGGCCAAACACCCGCAAACTGATGACTCCTTGCGGTGTGAACTTGACGGCATTTCCTAGCAGATTGACCAGGATTTGGCGGATGCGCGCGCGATCACCCGTGACGTGGGCGGGAAGATGCGGGGCGAATTGGCATGTCAGCTTGAGGTCTTTACCCATGATCGCGGGGCGGACGACGTCGAGGGCCTCGTGGCAGAGATCGGCAAGGTTGAACGGTTTGGGATCCAGGTCGATATTGCCACTCTCGATGCGGGAGTAGTCGAGGATGTCATTGAGCAGTTCGAGGAGGAAATTGCTTGAATTGAGGATGATGGCTGCAAAGTCCTGCTGTTGGGCGTCCAGGGTGGTGGTTTCTAGCAGGGTGGTCATGCCGATGACCGCGTTGAGCGGGTTGCGGATTTCATGGCTCATGGTGGCGAGGAACGTGCTTTTGGCTCGATTGGCCGATTCGGCGGCAAGGGCGGCCGTGCGGGCTTCATCACGCGCGAGCACCAGGGCATCGGCTTCGTTTTGCACGATGTGGCGCAGGCCGATATTGGCCGCGGCGGAGCGCAGGATGGATATTTCCCAATTTTCCCAGACGCGGTCTTCGTGGCAGGCATTGAAGCCCATCAGGCCGGTGAGTTGTTCACCGGTGAAAATCGGGACCACCACCAGGGAGCGGATTTCCTGAGCGATGAGCATGGGTTGTTCTGATGCCGGGAAGTCCGCCACGACACCGCAGATCACATGGCCGGCGAGCAGTTTGGTAAGCCAGCGGTCGTAGCCGTTTTCGTGAAACGAGAAGTTCTGGAGTTGGGGGTTGTTGATTTGCGGGGTGGCGGTGCCGGAATTCCATTCGGCGGTCTGGCTCATGGCCGGGGTTCCGAGCACGGTGTGCGGATGGATTTGGAATAGGTAGCAACGATCCGCGTTGGCAGCGGTGCCAAGTGCCGTGAGGATTTCACCCCACACGCCGGCTTCGAGGCGATTGGACAGGAGGGTGGTGCTGGTGGCGGCCACGGCTTCTAGAAGGTTGCTGGAACGCCGGGCATGGGTGACATCCCGTTCGATGGCCATGAAGCCGGTCAGGACACCCTGTTTATCGACCAGAGGCTGGCATTCAAGGTGGACGATATAGGAATGTCCGCTTTTGCTGTAGTTGACGATTTCGGTTTCAAAGCCCGTGCCGGTCTGGAGGCAGGCCCGGATGCGGCTGCGCTCGACCGGGTTGTCCTCCGGGTGTTGCAGAATGCTGCCCGGGGTTTTCCCCAGGACTTCGTCTTTGCCATAACCGCTGATTCGGGTGAACCCTTCGTTGATCCACTCAATGCGTCCCGTGGTATCGGTGATGACCACGGCGTTGTCGGTGCGTTTGGCAACCAGCGCCAGCCGATCCGCTGCGGCGCGACTCAGCAACAGGTTGTGTTCCTTGTCCGTGGCGATGACCTGAAACCCGAACAGGGCAATAAGCAACAATGCCCCCGATAAGGTCACCACCATGGCCGCGAAGCGCCTGGCGGCAATCGGCTGTAGCCACTTGGCGGCGGGATAGTCGATGCCTAACAGCGCGATGACATTCCGCTCGTGATCGAGGATGGGAACGCAGGCCGTGAACCAGACGCCCCATTTATCGCGGTCGGGACCGTTGAACGTGGAGGCCCCGGCGAGCTCGGGCTGCCATTTTTCCGGGTAGTCTTCGACGGGTTCGCCGGGCGGCGAGAAGGTTTCCGTGTTGGCGGGATCCTCCGCATCCACGAGAAATACCAACCGTTGTTTCCTGAGTCCGAGCAGGTAGGTGAAATGCACCCCGGGCAGCGCCTCGCGCACCTCGCAAAGACGGTCGCGCAGCGAGGTGTAACCGGGACTGTTGACTTCTTCCGGAACTCCTTGGATTGGTTCAATTTGGCTGACACTGAGGTTATTGGAGCCAAGATGCAGGGCACTGAGGAGGGTGGAGGTTTGTTCCTGATCCGCTTGATCTCCCAACCAACGGGCAAACCACGCGCCGCTGAGCAACGTGAATGCCGCCATCGCAAGAATCACGACGCTGCCGATCCGGCGGCGGCGCGCCAAGGCACGCTCGAGCAGGCGGTGATACTCCTGATAGATGGTGGACCATAGGATCCAGCAAAAGACCAGGCTGCATCCCGTCGCCGTGCCGATCCCGACGAGTAACATGATTCTGGATGGGAGCTTGCCTTGGCCATGGATGTCGTAGCAAACGCCCGCCATATCCGGCTGCAGGCAAAGTCCCACGATGGTGGCGAGCAGCATGGCGGTGACTACCGGGTGGTAGGGTTTCCTCGCGCCGGGGAAGTCGGCGAGGAAACCGGCTAACTTCCACCCGCCGCCAAAACCGGTGGCGATCAGCGGGGCGATGAATCCGATGGAGTTTGGGTTGTAAAGTCCGGCGCAGAAGACGACCGCGCCGAGGGTGGCCATGGCCGCCCATTTCATCATGGGCGCCGCCGGTCGCTGTCCGGGTCCGCTGGAAGACAGGCAGAAACCGAGCAGAGACGCTGCGAATACACAGCCCAGGAATGAATGGACCACGTTCACCAAGGTGCCGCCGCCCACAGCGAAGACCAGAATGCCATACCAAACCTTCAGGCAGAGGGCGACCAGCGCCGCGGCAAACAACGCCCACCGGGAGCGAGGGCACTGGTCGCGGGAAAAAAACAAGCCGCTTATCGCTGCGGTCAGCAGGAATAAGCCGGTAAGAAATAACAGGTAGTCCATAATTTGAGTGGCGACCGACGCCGGCTAGCTTTCCGCACAGGCCGCGATCAGCTCGGACTGTTCGTTTTCCGCCAGCGGAGAAATGACACAGCGCGTCGCCCATTGGCGTTGCGGCTCCACAAACAGCTCGTGCATCGGCTGCACATGGTTCACAAATTGCCGGATCACCGAGTCCTCGCTGCGACCCCGCGCCCGGACATCGCGCTCGACCCGCCGCCGCAGGCGCTCCTCCATCGGACAATCAATGAACACGCTGAAGGCGAACTTTTCCCGCAGCCAATCATGGTGCAACAGCCATAAGCCGTCTAACACAACAAGCCGGGTATGTGCCAATGGCCGCGTCACCGCCCGGCGCGTGTGGGTCGCGAAATCGTAAACCGGGATCCGGGCCGGCTCGCCGCGCTCAAGACACTCCAGAACCTCCCGCAGCGCATTCCAATCAATCGCCGCGGGATCGTCGAAATTCACTTGGTCGCGCGCATCTGCGGGCAATTGCCACAGATCCTGGTAGAAGTCATCCAAGCTCAGGAGTCCGGCATCGTGGCCGAAAGTCTGCCGCATTTTCGCGGCGAGCCAGCTTTTGCCCGAGCCGCTGCCGCCAATCAGGGCGATGAATCGGACATGGCTCATGGCCGCAACGAGTGTGGGATGGGGGTGGAGTTGGGCATCACTGACGGGAATGGGCGGGCAGTGGCGGACTGTGGAAGGGGCCGCAGGTTGACAGGTGGAACTGGCGGTTTCGGAGCTGGTGACCTGGCATCGGTCAACTGGATGAGTGAGGTGTCGGGAATCATTCGGGGGAACCGCAGCGTGTCTAGCATGGCGGTTGATTGTTTCGAGCCTATAATCGCAGGATGGGGCGAAAGGACAAGCAATTACTCTGAACAAATCATGGGGCTCATGGAATCGCATCGGGTGCATGAATCCATCCATGATTCACTTGGCGGTGGCGTCCGATGCCCGATATCTCACGGGGGCCATCGGCACCTTGGCGAGCATCCGACTCGCGGCCCCTCTGGAAACGGAAATCCGGATGATCTTCCTCCATGACCGGCTCAGCAGGAATCTCAAACGCATGGGATGCCCATGAATGGTGGCTTACCTCAGCTCGATGGCATTGCCATGGCCAACTGCGGATCGGTGTCCGCCGCTCCTTGGTACACCGGGTGAGAATCCTCTCGCCTCCGCAGCTCATTGGTGGTGGAGTCCGCTTGAGCCGTATGGAAATCCTCAAGACGCTTTTCAAGGTGCTGGTGATCGCCACGGCTTATCTGGGAATCGGTCCGTTGCTCGGTTTCTATCTGAAAGGGAGGGATCTTGCCCGGCGGGTGACCTTGGGCTTCATGGCGTGGTGGCTGGTGCGGCCACCCTCGGACTTCACCCTGATGCTCTATTCCATCCCGCAATACCGGGGACATTGCCGGGGGTTTGAATTCAACTTCCTTGAAGCCATCGCGCTTGGATTGGCAGTGGCCGCCTTGTTGGAAAGGCGCAAGGATTTCCGCTGGATGCCGCCGGGGTTGTGGGCGTGGTTGTTATGGATCGGGGTTGGCTTGCTGTCGGTGCCGGGCGCGCTCAATCCCACGTATGCGCTGATGCCCGTCTTCAAGTTTGCCAAAATGGGGTTCGTGTTCGTGGGGGTGTTTGCGGCGCTGCACGACGAGCGCGACATGAAGGCGGTGATGCGGGGGTTTGCGATCGCGCTGATCGTGCAGGTGGTGATCTGCCTGTGGGGGCGTTATGTGCACGGCGGATACCGCGTCACCGGTTGGTTCGAGCATCAGAACCCGATGGCGATGTGGTCGTATTCGCTGGCCTTCCCTATCCTCGGACTGGCCCTCTCGAAGGAGATCTCGCCGCGTGATGTGATGTTGTTTTTCAGTGCGTACGGGGCGGCGGGGCTGGTGGTGGTGCTGTCGGTGTCGCGGGCCTCGCTGGCGGCGTTCGTGGTGGGGTCGTTGCTGGTGATGGGAGGTGCCTTTTTGCAGGGCATCACGGTGCGGCGGATGGCGCTTGCCATGCTCGGCACGCTGGCCGGCGTGGTGATCATGGCAAAGGCGGCTGATACCTTCATGGACCGCATGGGCGGCGATGATTCACCGAAAAACGATTTGCGCTTCGCCTTGAACCAGCAGTCGGCCGCGATGCACCGGGAACATCCGCTGACGGGTATCGGATGGAACAATTTCGGTTTGGCTAACAGCAGACCGATGGGCACTCAATACTCGCAGATATTGGAGCGATGGGAGGAAAACCGCGGCTGCAAGATCTACCCGGAGAAATTCATGGCCAATCCCCTGACGGAAAGCTTTTATTGGCTGGCCTTGGCAGAAACCGGCACCCCGGGATTCGCGATGTTTCTGTTATTCGCGGCGCTCACACTGTGGCACGGCCTGCGATCCACGGCGGGGCTCTGGAAGTCCCCGCTCGGATTGATGCTCTTGGGCCTGACCGTGACGCTGGCGGTCAGTTATGCTCACCTACAGGTGGAACGCATCCTCGTGCAAACCAAGAATCTGACAACCTGGGTGATCTTCTGTGCGATCCTTTCACGGGCCGAATGGTGGCGGCGCCAGGCAATGGCCAAAGGGAAAGCGGCGAAGTGATCCTCTTCGATGCCCTCGGGCGCACCGCACATCACGTCGACTCCGCTCGACTCCTTCCCCGGGTCGGTCACCCTTCCCGAGTTGGCCTCAGATGGCAGTCTCTTCATTTTCATGTCTGGTTTTCCCACAGGGGTATTGCACCCCATTGACATCGTGCCCATTTTGGGCACACACAAACAGCATGCTGCGAATAGATCGCGAATCATTGGTAAGGCTATGCGCCGTTCTCCCGCCTTTTGTCTTTGCCTTGGGGCGGGAATGGCTTACCAAGAGCGCCCGCCACTCCCATGAGATTGTTCCGCATCCTGACTTCCAAAGAACTGAAAGGGTATTTTCTGACCCCGTTTGGATGGATGGTGCTGGCCTTTGTCACCCTCATGCAGGGGCTCTCGCTCTCCACGGCCATGAAGGGCTTTCGCGACACCCCGGTCAAGGACAGCTTGGTTTACGTGACTTTCCACACGCCGCTGTTCTGGTTTTACTTCCTGTTCATTTTCCCGCTCATCACGATGCGGCTCTTCGCCGAGGAGGAACGCTCGGGCACGCTGGAAACCCTGCTTACCGCCCCGGTGAGGACCTGGCAGGTGGTGCTTTCGAAATACACCGCCGCAATGCTGTTTTACACCATCCTGTGGATTCCGGCGCTGCTCCAATTCAAGATCTTCGTATGGGTCACCCACTTGCCGCCCGCCTGGACTCCGGGGGCTCTTCTGGGCACCTTCACCGCCGTCATGTTGATGGGCGCGGCCTTCACCGCCGTCGGTTGCCTGGCCTCGGCGATCACCTCCAGCCAGATCATCGCCGGAATGCTCACCGTCGGCCTGTTAGTGATCCAGTATTTCCTCGGCTTTGTGACCGTCATCTGGGGCGAGTCGTTCGCCGGCGCATCGTTTTTCCATTTCATATCTTCCCAACAGCACCTGCATTACTTCGCCAGCGGCCTGTTTGACACCCGGCCGGCGGCATATTTCCTGAGTGTCGCGGTCTTCGTGTTGTTCCTCACCTATCAGGTGGTGGATTACCGCCGCTGGAAACGTTGATTGCCCGATTGCACGTCTCATGTCAGAACCCACTTCCGAGTTTAACGATAAAACCGCCCGTCCGCTGAACCGCTGGGGACTGGGCACGCATGCAGTGGTTCAATCCGTCCTGCTGGCGGTCATCGTCATCGCCTTGAACTATCTGGCGGCCCACTATTATACCCGTGCCGATTTGAGCCGCACCGCCGACTATACGTTATCATCATCCACCCGGCGCTATCTCGCGAGCGAGGCCCTTGCAAGCCGGAAACATCCGGTCAAGTGGATCATGGCGTGCCGCCGGACCTCGCCGTTCTACGAACGCGTCCGCGCCCTCGCCGAAGAATACGCCCGGCTTTCCAAGGGCAAAATCAAACTCAAAATCGTCGATCCTCTGCGCAACCCGGACCGCCTCCAGGAAGTCACCGCAGCCTACGGCCTCACCTTCGTGCGCGACATGATCATCATCGATGCCAGGTCTGACGAATCCCCCGCCACCAGCGAGGATGCCAACAAAACGCGCGTCCTCAATCCGCATGTCAAACTGGTCGTCGCCGAAGACATGAGCGTGTTCGCCACCGCCGAAGGGAAACGCAAACTCATCGGCTTCCAGGGCGAGGACCTGCTCACCGCCCGTCTCGTTGAGTCCATCGAAGGCCACCCGCGTAAAATGGCATTGTTGGCCGATAAGAGCCGCATCGACGCCGCCGACATCTCGCCCCGCAAGTCACTGGAAGACACACTGCGTTTCCAAAACATCGAACTCGGCGAAATCCATCTATCAGGTCTCGCCGACATCCCGGAAGACGTCGCCGGCATCGTCCTTGCAGCACCCAAATACGATCTCACCGATGCCGAACACGCGGTGTTGGAACGCTACTGGAACAAACCGCGCGCCGCCATTCTGGTGTTGATCGATGGCGGCGTTGCTCCGCCGAAACTACGGGCCTTCCTGCGCAGCTACGGCATCACCCCACATCATGACCGGGTGATCGCGCGTGAAAAGAAATCCCTCGTTCCTTCCGCACGGGGGATCTTCACCAAGGGCGTGAAATTCACCCGCGATCTCGCCGGGCAAACCACCGAGTTCGGAGGTGCCAGTTCGTCACTGGAGGTCCGCGAAGGTGCCGATGACTTGCTCAACCGCCGTATCTATCCGATGGGACTGGTCGAAGTGTTGCCGGGGTTCTGGGGTGAAACGAAATTCGGACAGGGCGACGAAGCCTTCGATGAAAAGGAGGACCACCAACCGCCGCTGTTCCTCGCCGCCTGTGTCACCCGCGGATCGGAGTCCAATGACCGCTTCGCCGCAGATACCTCACGCATGATCGTCGTCTCCAACACCGACTTCCTCGACCCCAAATACCAACTCGCCGAAAACCTCGACTTCCTCGCCTCCTCGGTCAATTGGCTCGTCGGCCGCGAAGCGCTCGCCGGCATCGGCCCGCGCTCGCTCGGCACCTACAAACTGCCGCTCCTGAATGCCCAGATGTCTTTCATCAACCGGGTGAATCTTTTCTTCCTGCCCGCGTGCTTCGTTCTCATCGGTGCTTTCGTCTGGTCATCACGCCGCGTTTGACCTGCCATGCGCTCCCTAGGATCCACTTTCGTTCTCGCGCTCATCGCCGCATGCCTCTGCGCGTTGGCCATCTGGCAATGGCGTCAGGGGAATTTCGACTCCATTTTCGGCGCACCGCCAACACCCGTCGGACAACGCCTCTATGAATCGTTCACTCCGAACGAGGTGAAACACATCCGGATTTTGGGCAACAGCACCAGCGCCACCTTCTCACTGCGGGAAAACGGTTGGCAGGCAGCCACCCCGTGGTCGGACCGGATGGATCCGCGCGCCGCCACGGCAATCATCCACTTCACCCTCGGCATGCGCGTGGAAGACCTCGCCCATGAGGATGAAGTCAATCTCATCAATACCAAACTCAACGAAAACGCCATCTCCATTCGGCTGGAGGATGCGAATCACGCGCCTCTCGCCAAATTCAAACTCGGCCGGGTCACCCCATGGAAAGCCGAGGTCGAGGACATCGAACAACCGGTGCCAACCGTCTTTGTCCAGCCCCGCGACCGGAATCACAAGCGTTACATCTACGTTTGCACCGGCGACATCACCCCGTTGTTCAAGGACGGCCTGAAATTTCTCCGCGACCACCGTCCGTTTTACTTTAATCCCGTCACCCTGCGGAAAATCCGCATCCGCTCCCAACAGGGCGATCTCACCCTCGGCCGGGAAACCCCCCAAAGTCCGTGGCGCATCGTGAAACCATTGGATCTTCCCACCGATGCCGCAGCCATGAAAAAACTCCTTGAGGGAGTCTTCGAACTGCAGGCCGTGAAAGTCTCGGATCGCGCAGCGGTCACTCTGCCCGCTAACGACAAAGCCGCTAAAACCAACCAAATCGCCATCGTCCCCTTCGACTCGGATACGGAAACCCTGTTGGAACTTTACCCGCCGGAATCGCCGGAAGCCCATGAAGTGAAAGCCACCGTCAGTGACCGCCCCAACACCATCTTCGAACTCCCCCTCAAACCCGAACCGGGATTCTTCTCCTTGGCGGATCTGCCGCTCTCGGTCAATGAACTCCGCGATCCCACACTCACCCACCTCAATATCCAATCCCTGCTCTCCATCACCATCCAACCCGCCACCGGCGCACAAATCGTCATCTCGCGCACCCCCCCCCAACCCTGGATGGCCACGCTCGACGGCCTGTCCTGCGAAGCCAATGAGGAAAACCTCTACGCGCTCCTCAAAGCCATCACCATCAACCGCGCGATCGGTTTCGAAAGCGACGCCACCACCGACTTCTCACCCTGGGGCCTGAACCGCCCGTTTCTAACACTCCGCTTGCTGGGCAAGGACAACCAGAGTCTCGAACTCCGCTTCGGCATGGACCGCAAAGGCGGGTATTTCGTCAATCGCCTCGGCACTCCCACCGTGATGCGCGTGGACGAAACCCTCATCGCCGCCATCGCCGTCCACCCCTACGAATGGCGCCATGCCCGACTCTGGTCCGTGGACCGCGTCAACCTCATCGCCATCGAAATCAAACCCGCCGCCGCCCCCCCGCTCATCCTGAAATACAAGTTCATCGATGAAGCCTGGCAGGCCGAGCGCGACGGCCAGGATCTCAGCGCCTCACTCGACCCCGCACGGGCGAATTACATGCTCTCCGTGCTCGAAGGCCTGAAGGTTTCCCGTTGGCTCGCCCTTAACGACGAGGCCGCCTCCGCCGCCCTCACCCATCCCGCGCTGGCCTTCACCGTTATCGAAAAAACCTACAACGACAATGGCGACTTCATCGGCCTTGCCAACCGCAAGGTCGCCTTCGCACCCGCCGCCAGCACGCATGCCAACTTCTACTACGGCCGCCTCAACACGGAAACCCATCCGTTCCTCATCGACCGCGAAACCTATCAAAAACTCGCCGCCGGATTGTTCGGCAAATAGTAGTTGCGGCATCCACATCCATGCTTCAGGGGGGCTGATCTCAGGCGGGATGCGCACGGCCCGACACCTGAAGCAGCCGCATGACTTCGCCATTGAATCCGCCCGCCGCAGCCAGAGCATCCAGCTCCAGGTGCATGCGATAGCACCATCGATAGGGCATGATGGAAGGCACGTTGATGCGCTCGGCATCGGGATCCGGATGACGGATGGACTCGTCGATGGCCAGCAGATCCTGCAACGGGAAGATCGCCCACATTGCCGGCGATTGCAGGTGCTGCAGGGTGATGCGTGAGGCGAGTTCTCCCGCAAGTTCGGATGGAGCGAACGGCTCGCCTAGCATTTGCCAGGCGAAATTCGCGGTAACCCGGGAGTCCTCGCGCCACCAACTCCGCAAGGTGGGCATGTCGTGGGTGGACGGGCTCACCACGCTCATGTACGGGGCGTGGGCGGGATTGGCAAACCCGAGGTCGGAGCGTTTCGGCATGCTCGGAATTTCGAGTGACAGAATACCCAGATCACGGAGCACGCCCGGCACGCAGGCCGGCACCACGCCCAGATCCTCGCCACATAACAACATCGGACTCGACTGCCGCATGACCGGCAGTTTTGCGTAGCCCTGTGCCTGCCAGAAATCCTCCTGCCGCCGGTGGAAATAGTCGATATACAATTCATCCACCCGCTGTTGGATGTCACTGTCCAGTGCTTGGAACGAGCGCGTCATCTGTAGCGCCCACCGCGGATGAAAAAGCGTTCCGTTAGAACCCGGCACCTCGAAGAACAACACGTCGCTCGCGCAATCCAGCAGACCATCCCGCATCCGCTCGATGCGGCCCCGCACTGCCGGGTCGTCCGCGCAAAGGGTCGCGAAATGCTCGACAATGCGGCGCTGGGTGGCGACGTGATCGCGGAGTTGATAGACACCGTCGCCACCACCGCCGAGATAGGTTTCCTTCACCTCTTGGGCGGTGTCGCCGAAGCATTTCCGGAGGGACGCGTCACGGATGTAGGGCTGGCAATAACGGACGAGGTCAAATGGGATGTCACGTTCCAGTATTTCATCAATGTGCACCGGCAGCGCCGGGTCGAACCACCCCATGATGCCTTCCACCTGGTCGATGGGAATCTGCCAGATGCGGAAAAACCCGAGGATGTGATCGATGCGGCAGGCGTCGAAATAACAATTGAGTTTGGCGATTCGCGCGCGCCACCATGCGTAGTCGTCCTCGCGCATGGTTTCCCAGCGATAAGTGGGAAAACGCCAGTTCTGGCCATGTTCCGTGAAGGCGTCGGGTGGTGCGCCGGCTTGCGCATCCATGTTGAACAATTGCGGCGCTTGCCAGGCGTCCACCGAGTGGCGGGCAATGCCGATTGGCAGGTCACCTTTGAGTGCGAGCCCCCGCTGGTGCAGGTGCTTGACCGCATCGGTTAGCTGCCGATCCAGTTCATATTGCAGCCAGATGTGATATGAGGTTTCCGGCCACGCGGGATGGCGGGGATCCGCCAGCGCCGCCACCCGGTCGCGGTCGAAGACGGCATCATCCTGCCATTGGCTGAAATCCGCCGTGCCGAAGTGGTCGCGATGCAGGCAAAACGCCGCGTAGGGCACCACCCACTCGCGGTTTTCCGCTAGAAACTTTTGAAACCCGGTGGATGCTGTTAGAGAGTTCCGGTGTTTCTTGAAAATCCGGCGGGTGAACAGGGTTTTAGCCTGCATGACCTTTGGGTAATCCAATTGTGCCAGCGCGTTGAGTTGCATGCGCGCAGCTTCGAGATCCTTGTTGAATGCCGCGGGCATGGCATATCCGAGATCATCGATGCGCAGATAGAGCGGGTGCAGCGCAAACACGCTGATCGCCGAATACGGATAGGAATCCGACCAATCCAGCGCGGATGTGGTGTCATTGACCGGCAGGATTTGAATGAGTTTCAATCCAACCCGGCCAGCCCAGTCGGCCAGCGCCTTGAGATCCGCGAACTCGCCGACCCCGAGGCCGCGGTCGCTGCGCAGGGAAAATACCGGAATGGCCACCCCGCCCGCCCGATAGAGTCCGCCCGGTTCCCGGCGGTAACTTTCATCGTGGACCATCGTCCATTGGCGCTGCGCGAACTGCCGTGCATCTAACACCCGGTTGTGCCCGGCTTCAAGACTCACCGCGCAGCCCGACTCTAGATCGAACATGCCGTATTTATATTCGATCCGCCAATCCGCCGGCAGATACAGGCTGGCACGCCAGACATTGGCGGCCACTTCCCGCAGGGGAATCGCGCGCGTCCATACCCAGTCGCCGATTTCGCGGACACTGCCGACCAGGCAGGGGGCCATGCCCGCCGGCACCGCCGCCATGCGTAACTGGAACGTGTGATTGGCCCGCTTTGGAACGAGCGGTTTGGCGAACGGCCCGCGAGTGGCCAGCACGGTGTTGAAAGCAGCGGTTTCATAAGCGCAATCCACGGTGCCGGCAGAACGCCAGGTATCCCACAAGAGCAAGGCGTCTTGCATGCTTGGATCCGCCTTGGCGCTGCGGGGTGCGCCCCATTCGTCAAGCATCACACCGTTGCCCTGCTGGCGGATCTGATAGGAGTGCTCCAAGCGCAGCGGTCCGCCGCCGCGGATCTCCAACTGCGTTTCCCATTGGCAGTCGTTGATCCAATGCAACGGCAGAATCTGCTCGCAACAAACCTGCCCCCTCTCTAACATAATCGTGAGCTTCAACCACAGCGACTGGCCGGGCAGCGCGTGGAAATTCTGGCGGAAAATGATTTTCATAAGTGGCGTGCTCAATCACACTCGACGCGCGCGAGAATCCATAGCAGATCCGCCACTCGGTTGAAAAACAAGCGCACGTTTTCCGGCACCGCTTCGCCGGATTCGTGCAAGACCAGCACACTGCGCTCGGCACGGCGGGCCACCGAACGCGCGAAATCCACGTTGGCACGCGCCAGCGATCCGTCCGCACCGGGCCTCGCCCAACCGGTGAAGCGAATGCCGCATGCTTCGAGTTGGCGGGCCTCGCCGACGACCCATGCAACGTCGGCCGCGCCGATTTCCGCGAATTTCTGCTCCTGATAGCGTGCTTCGTCCTCCGGCAGAGTGGCGAGGTGACCCATCAATCCGACCAGGCGTTCCTGAAGTGAGTCGATGCGTGCGATCCACTGCGGGTTGGCGGCGGACGCGCGGGCCACGCCGAGCGCGGCGTTCAATTCATCCACACAGCCCAAGGCATTGATGCGCAACGACGTTTTGGCGATGCGCCGGCCAAATAACAAATCGGTTTCGCCCGCGTCCCCGCGGCCGGTGATGATGCTCATGAGCGGAATGATAATCCCCGGAAAAATCAATGTCCATCCGCGTTCATTCGTGTTTGATGGGGGGCGGCCATGCATCTCGCGAAACTCCACGACAGTCCGGAAATTTTCCACACGCTCCAAGGCGAAGGTCCCAGCGCCGGCTCGCCTGCGGTCTTCATCCGCGCATCCCGCTGCAATCTCCACTGCGTCTGGTGCGACAGCGACTGCACATGGAACTTCGAGGGCACGCCATGGCCCCATGAAAATGACGCGCTCCCGGGCACCGCCAAACACCGCCAATCCGCAGTCACCTGCGAACTCGATCCCGCAGCGGCCGCACGCCTCGTCCTCGCCTTCAATTGCCCGCGGGTGGTCATCACCGGCGGCGAACCACTCCTCCAGGAATCCGGGTTTCTCGAAATGATCCAACAAATCCGTGCCGCTCAACCGGACTGCGTGTTCGAAGTGGAAACCAACGCCACCCGCACGCCATCCGCCGATTTTGCCGCTGCCGTCGATCAATTCAACGTCTCTCCCAAACTCTCTAACTCCGGTGTCGCCGAATCCCTGCGCCTCGTGCCCGACGCTCTTCGCTTCTTCGCGCACTCGCCCAAAACCTGGTTCAAATTCGTCGTCGCCAACCCCGCTGATATCGCGGAAATTCTAACGCTCCGCAGCCGGTTCGGCATCCCGCACGAGCGCATCCTGCTCATGCCCGCAGCCCGCAATACCGCCGATCTCGACCGCCGCGCCCCGTGGCTCGCCGGAATCTGCCGCGACCTCGGCTGGCGCTTCTGCGACCGCCTCCACATCCGCCTCTGGGGCGAACGCCGCGGTGTGTGACCGCCACGCGGCGATAAAAAACGTTAGAACCACGCGTGCCAGAGTTTCCAATAACGCCCATGCCTGTGGGTTTCCCGGAAGGCACGCCGGGCCTGCGCTTACAACGTTTAGGTCCTCCTACGCCTGACCGGGGGCGAACTCTGGCTTCTGGGCTGAGGCTTGAATGGTCACAAAGGTATCGCCACGGGGAGGGTCAGGCGTTAGGAGGGACGCCTTGTTATGACCGTTTTTGGTTCACCAGTTTATGTCGAACGCCGATTGATCTTTGGAATATACCCATTCTTCCTCAATGCGTTCAAACACGCTCGGATTGACGCTAGCCAAATTGCAGCAGTAGGCAAAACGGATCGCGTCCTTCGCTCTCGAAAAGACCTTGATCACGCTCGGCCCCTTCTCACGCTCTGTTCCGATTGGTAGTTCGAAAGGATTTGGAGGGAGCACGCTTGGGCTTTCAGGCAAAAACTTTGAGCGATCAAAAGGGAACGAGTATGTATCTGGATGAGTGGAATACGATGGTTCATTGAACGCTGCAAATTGCTCACCGAGCACGACGTAGATGCGCGTGGAGGACGTGCCGATGATGCGTTGGACTAAGGACTTAATCACGTGTGGAATTTCTTGGCACAACGTCTAGCTGTGGCACCGGCGAAATGGAAGATCAAATTCAAGAAGGACGTTATCGCCGGTTGCCACGAGCGTCTTGTTGTTCGCCTTCTTGTTTCGTTTTGCGTTGCGCCGACACAGTTCCGTCGGGATGAGTCAGGTCATTTAGGGCGATGCATGTGAACGTGTTGATCCTCGACGCCCGTACATCGTCCCCGAGATTACGCCATGCGAGACCGAGATCCTTGTGCGCTTCAATTGAAGACACGATATCTTCAACAATTGTCTTTGAATGATCCAAAATGTCCTGCAATTGCATCTGAAGTTTGATCTTTTCTTTCTCCGTTAGTCGGTCCCACGCTTCACCAATCACCACAGTGCCCTGGATGTTACCGCACAGCAGACTCGACCGAATCTTGTTTTGCTGACTCATTATATGGGCGAACGTCTGAGCGATGGCAGACGCGTGATTGGTTGGAGTTAGTGAGGTGGTTTTAGAGCTTCTGGCGTCTTGCCATCCGCGATTTGTTCGGCTTGAGTTGGGTCTATTGCGCACCCACGTTGTTCTGTGGACGGCAAACTCCACAGGATTCATGCCATGTGGGAGTAATTCTGTGCATTTTCTGTCCGCACGCTGCGGTCAGTATCCCCGTCTTTGTGTTGAAAGCGGCAAGCTTGAAATCAACAGAGTCTCCTTTGGTCTTCGGCCTTACATCTGCTATTGAGAACGTCAGAGCGATAATCTTCCGCGTCTGTTTGGAAAATCGCGCGACGATCACGCCTTGTTTAGCGTCCCAAAAGAAGAACTCTTCACCATGATCCAGGGGCACCTTCTGCAAGTAGGCTCTTTTGTGTCCAGCCTCGTTCATCGCTGCTGCGGCCACCTCGATCGTCACGCCTTTCACCAAAATCAGCGCAGATGCATGTGAAGCCATGCCTAGCACAGTCCATCCGATCAAAGCTAATAATTGCATATGATGTTATGTTATTGGAGCCGAACAGTTCTGTTCACGAACGCGTTCGGTTTGCACCATCTCACGAACCGGTTCGTGTTCCATTACAAACCGAACCCGGAAGGGCGCTTCTCTGCGCCGCTCGGTCACGTCTACCAATTAGGGCGATGATGAGAGCCTGACAAGGACAAAGGTTGGGTAAAATCCTGAATTGCGGGGTTAGTCGAAGTCGAGCGGGCTGGGTGCGCCCGCGCCCGGGCGCTTGAGGACGTGGAGGTAAATCGTGGTGGTGGAGGTGTCGGGGTGTTCGGGAATCGACCCTGACCTGGCATTGGGATGGTCGCGTGTGATTGGCGCAACTTTCGTGTGGCCATGGGGTTGATCCGTGTGTAGGGTGCCACACACCTGCGCGCATCATGAACCGCAAATTCCTCAACACCGACGACTCATGGGAAAACGATGCGGTCTGGAAATTGCTCGACCAAGCACCGCCCGCCATCGCCGGTCCGCGCTTCGTGACCAACACCGTGCGGGCCGCCCGCCTCATGGCTCAAACAATTCCTTGGTGGCAACGCTGCTTGTCTCCCCGCCCGCTGGCAGGACTCGCCGCCGCCACCGCCGCCGTGGTTTTCTCGGTGCTCAGTTGGCTCGGACCCGCGCCTGAATCAGGCACCGAAACCGCCATGCTCGATTCCCAACAAGCCGCCAAAATCCAGGATATCGCGGAAACGGAAACGCTCATCACCGCTGTCGATCAACTCGACGACTTCAGCGATACCGAATTGGTCAGCTTGATCGGATTTTAAGCGCTTCCCATCCGCCCCGGATCCACCCATTGTCGCGGCGTGAAGCCTTGTCTGATTTTCGACCTCGACGGAACCTTGGTGGATTCCCTGCCGGGCATCGCCGCCTCCCTCAACCGCACGCTCGCCGCGCACGCACTGCCAGGTCACTCGCTCGCCACCATCCGCTCATTCATCGGCGGCGGTCTGCGCCGGCTCATCCAACGCGCGGCCCTCACGGACCCCGACCCGGCTTTCATCGATTCCCTCGTCGCCTTTTACAAAAAGGACTACGACGCGACTTGGATCGAGGGCTCGTTGATCTATCCGGGAATCCACAACCTGTTGCTGGAACTCCAGCAGGACGACTTGCAACTCGCCGTGCTTTCTAACAAAATACACGAGTTCACCGTGATCATGACCCGCACGTTGTTTCCTGACATCCGCTTCGTCATGGTGCTCGGACAAAAGGACGGCTTCCCGCACAAACCGCATCCGGCCGGAGCCCTGCAAATCGCCACCGCCTTCGGCACCGCTCCGGAAAATTGTGTGGTGACCGGAGATTCCACCATCGATCTGGAAACCGCCACCAACGCCGGAATGCAAGCCATTGCCGTCGCCTGGGGGTATCACGACCGCCAGCATCTGTTAGCATCCGGTGCCACGCGGCTCATCGATCACCCGTCGGAACTGCCGGACGTGCTCGCGGAAATCCGCGGCGATGCATGACGCCGTCGTGCCGCAGGATTTCACGTCAGGAATAATCCTCCGGGTGCGGGCTGAGATCGCGCAGCAACACGTAACTGATCGCAATCACTGCGACGGAAGCGGCGGCGAGCACGGCGAATCCCGTCCGATAGGAAAATGCATCGAAGATCCACCCGGCCAGCAGCGGGCCGCCGGAGTTTGTGCCGATCATGCAGAATCCGAGCAGTGTGAAATGGCCCGCACGGTGTTCCGGGCGCGGGATCCCGCTGGTCAGCGCATTCATCGCTCCGGCAAACCCACTGCCCGCCACGGCCGCGATACCCACCACCACAAAGACACTGACGGTGGCCGGAAAAAGAACTAACAGTAAAAACCCAAACCCTGTTAGAGACGCCCATAACAAGAGCGCGGGACGCGCACCCCAGGCATCGGTGAGCCAGCCGGCCGCCGGACTCAGGGCAAGGCGCGAGCCCGCCGCAGCCATGCCCAGCCATGCGGCCATTTGCGCCTCGAAGCCTAGCTCGCGGAATGCGAACACACTGGGAAATACCGCGAGCTGGCCGAGCAACGGGCTGATCAAACTCACCGCCAGCGCCACCCGCAGGAATTTCCGGTCCTGAAAAAACGCCTGCCACATCGCCTTGCCCCATGGCCGCGGCGAAAACTCAACGGGCGTTGGCGGCTCGTGAGCGAACAAGACCGCCGCGTCCGCCAATTGGCAGAGCAACCAGGCAATGACTAACAGCACCCCGTAGGCCTGCGGCTTCGGCATCACACCGAGAATCCACGCCGCGAATCCTGCGGCTATCAGCCCGAGCAGTCCGCCCAATCCCGCCGAAATCCCGGCCAGTCGCCCGCGCAGGCGCATCGGGATGCAGGCGGTGAAAAACTCCTGGTTGGGCAGCCCGCCAAAACCCGCCGCAATTTGTCCCGCCAGCATCAGCCAGACGATGAGGGCGACCATCGCCGCCGCGCCGCCGCCGACGCCCGCCCACACGGCCGCACCGACGAGGCCGACCGGAAGCAGATAGAGCGAGTCGGTCACAAACAGATAGATCTTCTTATATCGGAAGCGCCGTGTGATCCATGGTGATAGGAACATGCCCGGCAAGGTGGCGATCAAGACACCCTGGACGATGCCGATCTGCATATTGCTCGCGCCGTAATGGACCAGCAAGGGTTGCAGCACCACGACGACTTCCGCCCAGCCCATCGCAAACACCGATCCCATCCACACCAAACAGGCGAAATTCCGCCGCACCTCGCGCGGGCTCAGAGCGGAGTGGGTCAATTTTGCGGCTTCCATGGCGTCGGGATTCTCGTCACGCGCGGAGAGCACTGGCATTTCCCCGCAGTTCTGCCGAGCCCTAATCGCATGTCCGCTTGCCTGACACGGGTGATGCGCTAGGCTGGCGCCCGTGTCCCGCGTCAAATCCAATCATTTCCGATCATCCGGCCATCTGCTGGGTCCGGTCATCACAATCGGTTCGTTGTCGATGATCCTGGCCGGCGGCCTTGAAATGCTCGGCTTCCTCAACCATGCGAATACGGAAATCGCCCGCCTCGTGGCGCGCAATGGCACGGAAAATTTTCCAAATCACCTGCCCGCATGGTGCATCTGGCTGGCTGCGGCAGGCTTCGCGTTTGGTCTTGCCACGGCGGTTCTTGGCACACCCGGACACGGGCGTCGTGCGGTTTTGTGGATCAGCGCACTGGTCTTGGTGGCGGCTTGGGCACCGGTGCTCAGCCTCGCAGCGCATGCTCCCGACATCGCCGCACCATGGATCGCCACCCTCTGGTCGGGTATCTGCGGCTTGATTTACGCGGCCAATCACCACATGGCTTGCGATGATAAACCCTCTTCCTCCAATGAGCCGCACTGACTTCCCGGAATCTGTTAGGTCGCTGATCGGCGAACTCAAACACCTGCCCGGCATCGGGCCGCGCAGCGCCGAGCGCATCGCCGTCTGGTTGCTGCAAAGCCCCAAGGCCGATGCCTCCGCGCTGGCCGCCGCCTTGCTGTTAGCCAAGGAAACCATTCGTCCGTGTCCGGTGTGCGGGTTCTTCGCCACCGCAGCGGGCTGCGGCCTGTGTGATGATCCGACGCGTGATGACCGGATGCTCTGCGTCGTAGAACAGGCAACTGACGTGCTCCCGCTCGAACGCTCCGGCTCATTTCGCGGCTGCTACCACTGCCTCGGCGGCAAACTCTCGCCGCTCGACCGCGTTTCGCCCGAAGACCTGCGCATCCCGGCACTGCTCCAGCGCATCAATGCCGCTCCTGATACTATCGAAGTAGTACTCGCACTCGGCTCCGACGTCGAGGGCGAAGCAACCGCGAACTATCTCGCAGAATTGCTGCGCGGGAAAAATTGCCGGCTCACCCGCATCGCCCAGGGTCTGCCCGCAGGCGGCGGCTTGGAACATGCCGACGAACTCACGTTGCTGCGCGCCATGCAGGGCCGGCGTGCCGTGATCTAACATGCTGCGGCCGCGGACAAAGATCCGCCCGCACCATGCGGGAAAGTCCACGCTTGGATGGATCTTCGGCCTGCTCTCTCATCGCTGGAATGATCGCACCGTTGCGCATGCCTCGGGAAAATCCCTGGGTTCGCAGGTAAAAACCACGCCGGTTGGAAACCGGCGGCGGGCTTGGCCGTTGAGAAGTTGTTCGCGCGGCGGACGGTGATTGGTAAACGGAACGCGCCGCGCCAATGACTCGCGGTAAACCCAGTCCTCATCCATCATCCACGGCTGGCCCAGATCGAAGCCTAACATGCCTTCGGTGGCGAGCATGGACTGGATCAGGTGCTGGCCGTTGCCGCAGAAATGCTGGGATCCGCCGCCGATGGCGCGCAACAGCCGTTGGTCGTGGGGCCGCACTTGATCGGCATACATTCGCGGCGAGAGCATGATCGCCGAGTCGTTGCGGATCAGCAGCCGCCCCGGCACCTGCCAGGCATGTTGCGCATTGGCGAATGGATCCAGTCGGTCGGTGGCAAAACTCCGGAATTTCTCCGCCACCGCCAGCATCACATCGACAATCCGGCCCAGCAGTTGGTCCACCAACTCCTCTTGTTCATAAAACGCGACGAACAAGTCGCAACCCCAAAGCTGCTCCGCCGTATCCATCGGCCCTTGCAGATCCGGCATGGCAATTTGAATGGCCTGTCGCGCCTTGGGATACACGGCAAGTTTCCGGTGGAAGAAGCGCAACGTCTCGAATGACCGCGCCAGCACCCCGCCCCGTTCCAAGTCCACGGAGGTCCGGCCATCCGCAACTGCGGCAATGGCTTCCGCCGAGCCAAGCGGGCGGACCCATGGCGGATTGTCATCGATCTGCTCCCATGGAGCACCCAGCAAGGAGGCGATTTGAATCGTGCCGTGATCGGCGCGGATCAGCAACGGATGATCATCCTTTAGCAATAAACCCGGCACCACCGATCCTAACAACTGGTTTTGCATCATCGCCACGGGATCGCGGAACGCCTGCCGGTATGGATAATAGGTGAACTCGTGCCACGGCGGCGGTAATTCCAGACGACTGCCGAAGGGCGCGCGCACCACCAGTGGCGGACGGTCCACGGGTTCGCACGCCAGGGTGGCACGATAGCGTTGCGCCACCTCGGCACAGTGCGCGATGTCCATGTGTTCTTCCACAAGCGCTAACAGGCGGTCAAGCTCGGCCTGCGGGTCCTTATTTTCTAACATCATTCGCTTGAGGGTTGTTGGATTTTGGAAAATCCGCCGCCGGCGCGGGTGGCGTGTCGTGCGCGGAGGAACCGAAGGACGCCTTGGCGGGCACCGGCATGAACGCCAAAACCTGCGGCGTGCGTACGGCGGGACGTATCTCGCCGCTCGGCATCACGAAACGCCCGCGCCATTCGACGACGGGCACCGTGACCGGTGGGCGCAGGGTGGCGGGCAGCGGGTCGAAGTCCTCCCAGCGATCCGTTACGGTATCATAACCGAGAATCGAGCGGGGAAACCCCGGATGCCGTGATTTCGGCTCGAAATGGATCAGCGTGCCGTCGTCGCCGCCAAGCACGAACAAATGACTCGCCCCCACGGCCGGGGCCGGCGTGGGGGCCGCAACTGCCGCACGTGGCAAATCGGCGAGTTTTTTCCAACCGCCGCGGAGGTCGTAGCGCCATGCATCGCGCAAGTAGGTGCGGACGGGCTTGCCATTGGCATCCGGTGCCAACGCCGCACCCGAAAACACGAACAACGAGCCCGCCCGCACCCCCGCCACCGGCATAACCCGGCCGGGACCAGGCAGCGGCGCGAGTTCTTTCCAACCGCTCTCCGCGTGATCGAGATCGAGGGCCAGCAGCCGGTTTGAAGCTGTGGTGTCAGCCGGGGCGGAGGTGCCACCTACTATGAATATCGTATTACCGAGTCGGGAACCCGCCATGTTGGCCAGCGGCCGGGGCAGGGGCGGCAGTTTCTCGGTCACGGGTTGACCGTTGGCAAGGCGCAGCAGGAAGCAATCGGCGTAATGGCGGGTCGCGTCGCTGCCACCGATGCACAGAACCCCGCGGGTGGTGGTGAGCGAGACGCCATAGCCCAATGGCAGCGGGAGATGCCCGGTCTCGCGCCATGCGCCGGCCGGATCGTCGAGCACGAAAACCCGGTCGTGCCAGACCTTGGTGCCACCGTCCCAGGGCGTGCCGTTAGGGAAGTTCGCGCCACCGGCCACTACCAACTTGCCCTCGAAAACCCCGGCGAAAGGACCGGCGAACCCGAGGGTATCAGGCATGGCCGTTAGTTCACTCCATGCGAACTCCGCCCGCACAACGCCCGGCGGCAGGAGAGTGATTAGCAGGCTGGCGAACACGGCGCTCAGGCTGCGGCGGTTTATCTGGAGCGATGGGGGGGCATGAGCTGCCAGTACCACCATGTCTGGAATCCTTGTGAGGCTTCGCATCATCATGCGGAACCCTAATCGCCATCAGGCCCTGAAATCCATCTAAAAACCATCGGTGGGTTCTTCACACCAAAAGGCTTGTAAAATGCTCTTGCGGCGCTTCTTGTTCGAGCTCATAGAGCACGCCGCTGCGCCCAACCATCCACTCCTTCACCTCTTCCGAAATCCTGCATCTTCATGACCCTTGCCGAACTCCAAGAACTTCACAGCCTGCCATTTTTCGATCTGCTCAAACGCGCCCGCGAGGTCCACGAAAGGTATTGGCCGGAAGGCAAAATCCAGCTCTGCACGCTGCTTTCCATCAAAACCGGGGGATGCTCCGAGGATTGCGCGTATTGCGCCCAATCCGCCCGCTACAAGACGGAGTTGGAAAGTCATGTACTGCTGGAGAGGGAAGAAGTGATGACCCATGCCAGGGCCGCCAAGAACATGGGTTCCACCCGCTTCTGCATGGGTGCCGCGTGGCGCGGCGTCCGTGGTGGTACAGAACGATTCGAGCAGGTGCTCGGCATCGTCCGGGACGTCGCCGCGCTGGACTTGGAGGTTTGTGTGACCCTCGGCGAACTCGGGCCAGAGGAAGCCAGGCAACTGCGCGACGCCGGTGTGACCGCCTACAATCACAACCTGGACACCTCGCCGGAACATTATCCCAACATTGTCACAACCCATACCTACGATGACCGCCTGCGCACGATCCGTAACGTCCAGGATGCCGGCATCTCCGTCTGTTGCGGCGGCATTCTCGGACTCAGCGAAACCATCACCGACCGGCTCCGTCTGTTAGAAATCATCTCCCATTTCAATCCCCAACCGGAGAGCGTGCCGATCAACTCGCTCATGCCGATGCCCGGTACCCCGTTGGCGGAAAACCCGCAGGTCGATCCGTTCGACCTGGTCCGCATGATCGCCTGCGCCCGCATCGCCGTGCCCGCTGCCAAGGTGCGTCTATCAGCAGGCCGCACCCGCCTGTCGGACGAGGTACAAACGCTCTGTTTCTACGCCGGAGCCAACTCGATCTTCTACGGAGAAAAACTCCTCACCACCGACAACCCTGACACCGCCAGGGATCTGGCGCTGCTGGCCAAACTCGGCCTCCAAACCCTCGAGCCGGACCGCGCGCTCGCCGCTCCCGTGTTAGATCCGTCCGTCCCCGCCAACCCCTCGCCGGACGGCCATCATCAGCAATGACGTTAGATCAGGCAGAGTATCAGTCCGTGAGGAAGGAATGCCTGGAAGTCGTCGGCGTTGGCGGTGGCGAGTTCCGCGCCGCCGAGGATGGCGGCAGCGGCGATCATGACATCCATGCGGGCGCGGCGATTGGAACGGGTGAGGTGATAGAGATCACCGGCGAAGGCGGCGGTTTTTTCATCAAAGGGGACAATGCCACCGCCGAGCAGGCTTCTCAGCGCCAGGGTGAATGTGGGCTGCACCGGGCGTGAGTGAAATTCCATCCATGCCACAGCGGAAGTGGAGAAATGGTGGGGCGTTGCGGCAAGCTTGCGGGCGGTGGTGTGGTGTGCGTCCGTCACCTTCACCATGGCGATTAACATGCTCGTATCCAGATGAATCATGCCGGGTACGGGGTCGTTGGTTCCGCGACTTTGGAGCGGGCGAGTTCCCTTTCATTCTCGATTTCCGCATCGCGTTCGCGCATTTCACGAAGTTCCCGGTTAGAGTCATCTCCCCATCCGCCGGAGATGTGCGCTTGAGGATGCTCCTTGAGCCAATCCATGATTTGCAATGCGCTCATTTGGCCGAAATCCGGCACTTCCTTGCTGCTGTACAGACTGTCATTTTCAACCATTTCCAAGGCCCGGCGCAGGGTTTCTGATTTCGACACACCCCAGCGTTTGGCCAAGCGTTCAAGTCGAGCTGCAGTGGCAGGATCAAAGGCAACTGTGGTACGGACAGTCATGGTGGCCATAACAGGTTCATGTTATGCGCATACTTAGGCGTGTCAAGTTTTTTTGCCGTTTTTTTTGTGGCGGGACGCCCGAATCACTTCATCTGCCCGCAAAGTGCCGCTTGAATCTTCGACCTCAGTGCTTCAATCTCTCCGGCCATACCCCATGCCAACCTCCCCGGAAAAGCTCAACCTCGCCTCGTTCGATGTGGCAGCCGACAAGCAGCGGCAGCTTCGCCTGTTATTCCCGGAGGCATTCACTGAAACCACCGATGCGGCGGGCCAGGACCGGCTCAGCATCGACTTCGACAAGCTCAAGGTCAACACCTTGGAAACCTTCCGTGCCGCCCAACCGGAGATCCAGTTCCGGACCGTATAATCCCATGAAGAATGACTCACGCGAAGGCGCGAAGCCGCGAAGTAAGGAAGAGAAGGCAGAGGATTTTCTGAATCCTAAAAAACTTCGCTCCTTCGCGTCTTCGCGTGAGACTTCTCTTCCTTTCCTCAACATTCCGAATGCCTTCGCGTGAACAACCAAAACATGACCCCATGAAAGAACCATCGTTCACCAACACACAACAGCGCATGAGCGTGGAGAAATTGTCCGCCATCGTGGTGGACTGCGCTTACAAGCTCCATGTGGAAGCAGGACCAGGCTTGTTGGAGACGGTTTACGAGGTGGTCCTAGCCCGGATGCTTTCTGATCGAGGGCTGAAGGTGGAGCGGCAGGTGCCGGTTCCAATTGAATTGATGGGATTGAAATTCGACGAAGGTTTCCGCGCCGACTTGATTGTGGAAGATTCCTTTCTCATTGAGTTGAAATCGGTCGAGCATCTTGCACCTGTCCACTCCAAGCAGGTCCTCACTTATCTGCGCCTGCTCGATTTGCCTTTAGGACTTCTGATTAACTTTGGAGCAGCGACCTTCAAGGAAGGTGTCAAACGCATTGTCAACAACCATCAAGACGTCTGCGCTTCGCTCCTGCGCGTGAACCAACCAACGGATGAGGACTCACGCGAAGGCGCGAAGCTGCAAAATGAAAATGAGCAGGCGGAGGATTTGCTTTCTGAATCCAAAATCCTTCGCGACTTCGCGGCTTCGCGTGAGACTCCTCAATCTTTGTGCGGCACCGAGGCCAAGAACACCTCCCGCGAAGGCGCGAAGCCGGGAAGTGACGACGAAATCTGATATTTCCATCTACAACAACACCTCATGCCCATGAACCAAAAGCCCGACTGCTTCTTCTCCAAAACCTTCGCGCCTTCGCGCCTTCGCGTGAGACATTCAGAAAAACCTTTACCGCAACGCCGTGGGCCATGGAGAAGCGGTGCGCAACGAGGAGGATTTCACCAAACCCGACAAGGAACTGGACCGCGAGGCCCAGTCGATTGCCCCGGACACCCTGGCCATTAGCAGTCTCGGGCAGTTGGAACGTTTCAAGGCCGCGAAGGCCTTCCGCGATCTGATTGCGAATTGGCACATTTCCGACTTTCACATCAGCGACGCACGCGGCCGGAAGATTCAAGAGGAAGGCATTCATCTCTCAAGTTCGGGAGACAATCTTCCCTCCGTCGCTTACCGGATGCATGAGGAGGAGCCGGAAATCTTCAATACCGTGCTGGATAAAATGCGCCAGTGGGTGCCTGGCATCAGTGACATCAAGGCACAAATCGGCGACGATGGCAGCCTCCTCGTCCGGTATTCGGACGGAGCCTTCAAAGACCCGTTTTTGGATTACAACGTATCAGACGGGACGATCAAGATGTTCGCCTACATGATCCTGTTGCACGATCCGATTCCCCACGAGATCCTCTGCGTCGAGGAACCGGAGAACCAACTCTATCCGGAGCTCATGACCAGCCTCGCGGAGGAATTCGATGGCTATGCTTACCGTGGCGGACAGGTCTTCATTTCCACCCACTCGCCGGAGTTTCTCAATGCGGTTGGCCTGGAATCGATTTACATTCTGGAAAAGGACCAGGGGTTCACGACGATTCACCGTGCTGCGGACGATCCCCTGGTGTCCAGATTCATGAAGGCTGGGGATCACGCCGGCCACCTTTGGGACCAGGGCGTGTTCACAGGCATCGCACACCGCATCGCCAGCATATCATGATCGTTCTACTTTCTGAGGAGCCGTCCATGAAAGTGACGGTGGAGGCGCTGATGCGCAACCATTACCCACATCTGGTGGAAGGCCTGGATTGGTTCGTGTTTCCTTTCCATGGCAAATCGGATCTGGAGAGGAACATCCTGCCAAAAATGCGCGCATGGAACTATGGCTCTCCTGAATTCATCATTCTGAGAGATGCCGATGGCGCGGATTGCGTGGCACTCAAACAACGTCTGGCCGATTTTGCCACCCCGTCTGCACGGCCATTCAAGGTCCGCATCGTTTGCCAGGAACTCGAAAGCTGGTTCATCGGCGATAGTGACGCGGTGGCCGCGGCTTATCCGAGGTGCCGCTTTTCTAACGAAACAGCCAAATACCGCAATCCCGACAAGCTGGCCAATGCCTCGCAGGAGCTTCGTGACCTGACCTGCGACCGCTCGAAAAAAGGCCGAGCCGAGCGGATCGCTCATTATCTCGATCCAACCCGGAACCGCTCGCCCAGCTTTCAATTGTTTGTTAGAACCCTCCAGCAACTCCTCGGATGAAGTTCCAGTTTGACGCCCATCTTCCGCATCAAGGCGCCGCGATCCATGCGGTATTGGGTGTTTTCGAAGGCAGCCGGGCCATCGACGGACGGGATTACGCCACAGAGATCAAGGTGTTGAAAACGGGCTCCACCAACCCCGCCACTCTAACGGTCAAGCGGGGGGACGATCTGCACGCCAAATCCGACCATTCGCACCGCCATCCGGCGGACAAGTGGGACGGCCGATGCCGATGAAATCACCACGTATGCCTCACGACTCTATCAGATCCAAAACAAGGACAAGGCGCTGCACGACTTCGTAGAGTGGGATTCGGAAGTCGAGAAATCCTTCGCCGCAGCCCTCGACGCCCGCGAGGAAGTGAGGCTCTTCTTCAAACTTCCCCGCTGGTTCCAAATTCCGACTCCGGTCGGTTCCTACAATCCGGATTGGGCCATCGTCGCGGGTGATCCGGACAAGGTCTATCTGATTCGGGAAACCAAAAGCACCGGTGACGTGACGAAACGCCGCGAGTCCGAGAATCAAAAAATAAGATTCGGCGAGCTGCACTTCAAGGCGCTCAGCCGGAATCCGGCAGATGCCGTAGATTTCAAGGATTGTGTCACGTTACAGGAGGCGCTCAACAGCTTAACTTGACTCTTGAATCCTCAATATCCGACCGTCAAGCTGCGCGTGTGATTCCCAACATCCTCGCCGAACGCTACGCCTCGCCCGCACTGCAAGCGATCTGGTCCGCCGAGGGCCGGATCGTGTTGGAACGCGAATTTTGGATCGCCGTAATGAAGGCGCAGCGCGATCTCGGACTCGCTATTCCCGCGGAGGCCATCGCCGCTTATGAGAAGGTGAAGGATCAAGTGGACCTCGCCTCGATCATGGCGCGGGAAAAGATCACCCGCCACGACGTCAAGGCGCGTATCGAGGAATTCAACGGGCTGGCCGGTGCCGAGCACATCCACAAGGGCATGACCTCGCGCGATCTCACGGAAAACGTCGAGCAACTCCAGATCTATCGGTCGCTACTGTTAGTCCGCGACAAGACCATCGCCGCTTTGCGCCGGATGCGCGAGCGCGCCGAACAATGGAGCGATCTCGTGCTCACCGCCCGCACCCACAACGTGGCCGCCCAACCAACCACGCTGGGCAAACGCGTGGCCATGTCCGGCGAGGAATTGTTAGGCTCGCTCGCGTCGCTGGAGGCCGTCATTGTCAACTACGCGGTGCGTGGACTCAAGGGCGCTGTGGGCACCCAGATGGACCAGCTTTCCTTATTTGATGGTGACTCCGCCAAAGTCGCCGCACTGGAACAGCGCGTGGTCGCCCATCTCGGTCTGCCCGCAGTGTGGACCAACGTCGGCCAGGTCTATCCGCGCTCACTCGACTTCCGGGTGGTCGCCGTTCTAACCGACCTGTGCTCGGCACCCTCCTCGTTCTGCAAGACACTGCGCCTGATGGCCGGCCACGAGACCGCCAGCGAGGGATTCGCCCCGGGCCAAACCGGCTCCAGCGCGATGCCGCACAAGATGAACTCGCGTTCGTGTGAACGCGTGAATGGCTTCCATGTGATTCTCAAAGGCTACCTCGCCATGGCAGCCGGGTTGGCCGGTGACCAATGGAACGAGGGCGATGTTTCCTGTTCGGTGGTCCGCCGTGTCATGCTACCCGACGCGTTCTTCGCCACCGACGGCATGTTCGAAACATTCCTCACCATTCTTGACCATATGGATGCTTATGAGGCGGTGATCGTCGCCGAGTCCGCCCGCTATCTGCCATTTCTGATGACCACCACGATTCTGATGGAAGCGGTGAAAGCCGGAGTCGGCCGCGAAGCGGCGCACGCGGCGATCAAGGAACACGCCGTGGCCACCGTGAACGACTTGCGGAGCGGGAAAATCGACCATAACAATCTGGCAGAGCGCCTCGCTGCGGATGGCCGTCTCGGTCTCTCTCGCGAATCGCTCGCGGCCATCCTCGCCCGTGGCACTCGCGAAAGCGGCGCGGCCAAGGCACAGGTTGCCGCCTTCGCCGTTTCCGTTAGAAAACTCGAGTCCGCGCATCCGCGGGCCGCCGCCTACGCTCCGTCGGAGATTTTGTGATTCCTGGCGGCGGGTTACAAACCCCACCCGATGGCA
>CAISTY010000186.1 GCA_903888515.1 Akkermansiaceae bacterium
ACTGTTCAAACCCGTCTCAATAACAAAAAACCGCCCGTGGAACATTTGTGCTGGATTAACGCCGTGTTTCGGGCAGGCTCGCGCAGTGTCAGTTCGGCAAAAAACAACCCGATTCTCCGACCAATGGATGGAAATTCACACCGACGCCCTGAAGCGGATCGTTACCAGCATCACCACGCTCGGAACCCGCTCCACGACTACTGGATACACCTACGGTGCCACCGAAGACGACCTGCCCATGACCACCGTGTCCGTCTCAGCCAACGGCACGTCCGCCGGCTCGACCACCACCGTCCGTGATCTGGCCGGGCGCACCGTGTCGGTCACATCCCCCGGGCCTGCCGGCACCCCCGAAACAACCCAATACGCGTACTCGGCCAACGGCCTGATCACCACAGTAACCCATCCCGACGGAGGAACAGTGATCACTGAATCCCATCCCGACGGAAAAACCAAATCCGTCTCCGGCAGCGCCGCCATCCACATCGGTTACCTCTACGACACCCATGTGGTGAACGGCGGAGGACTCAAGACCACCGTCACCACAGCGCAGGGTGTCGGCGGCGTTCAAACCTCATATGCCGATCTGGCGGGACGCGTCTTCAAGGTCGATGCCGCCGCACCGAATGGGGGCACCGCCACCACGATCACCAGCTACAACGGAAAGGGGCAGGTCGAGTTAGTCACCTCCAGCGGCCATCCTGCGGTCAAATACATCTATGACGACCTCGGCGTCCGCGTCGCAACCTGGACCAACCGCAACGGCGACGAAGATTTCAACAACACGGCGGCTGCGGGGACCGGAATTCGCGACTCCTGGACGGGCGGCATCACTGATTACCTCCTCGCCGGTTCCGCACCTTCCGGACTGGGCGACTGCCGCCGCACCCGCGCCTGGGTGCGCTTGGACACGAACCCGACCGGCGACGTGCCTGTCTCCACCACCTACCAATCCGTTGATGGGTTGCGCTCGCTCTCCAAGAGCATCGGCGTGGACTGGGCGGACACCACCACCGTGTCCACCCGGCCCCTCAACGGCTCATGGACCAGCACCACCACCTATCCCGACGCAACCTCCGCCGTATCCGTCACCACCATGCTCACCGGAGGCGTCCAGCAAACCGTCACCACGCGCAAGGACTCCAATGGTGACACCGTGGAAGCCACCACCACTCTCACTGACGCGCTCGGACGCACATCCTCCACAACCAGCGGCCGCGGACACCTGACCAACTACTCATACTATCAGAATGGCGGACAGATAGCGGGCATCACCCAGGTTGACGCAGGACCCGAGGAAAGCGACCTCGTCACATCCTACGCCTATACCCTTACTCCGCTAGGCGAAAACCAAGGAGCGGAAACCGCAACTCGCACACTCACCACCACCCTGCCCGATAACACCAGCCAATACCGCGAGACCAACATCCTCGGACAGACCCTGCGCCAATGGGGCAGCCAAATCAATGCCGTCGCCTTCGGCTACGATGCCGCCGGACGCATGACGGAGCAAACAACCTATCGGGCTGCCGTCGGGACTTCCGCCGCCACTTTCCCCGCTGTCGCCGGCGACACCACCAAGTGGCTTTACCACCCCTCCGGCGCTTTGTTAGAAAAGGAGGATCCAGACACCAGGAAAACCACCTACATCCACGATGTCGCCGGGCGGGTGCTCACCCGCACCTGGGCACGCGCCATCTCCACAACCGATCCCACCAAAGTGAAGACCGAATACGGTTATTACACCAGCGGTCAACTTGGCACTGTCACCTATTACGACGGCACCCCAGGCGTCACCCCAGGCGTCACCCACACCTACGACCGCCTCGGCCGCCCGGAAACCATCACCCAGGCCAACCGGTCCAAGTTCACCTATACTTACGCCGCCGACCTCGGCCCCGATACCGAGACAATCCAATACGATCTCAATTCCGCCCCTGGCTACGAATTCACCCGCGTTCTTGACCGCTCCGCCCGCTCCCTGGGCCGAGACACCGGATGGGATCTTCAGGACCGAGCCGATCCTGAAGACATTGTCACCGAAAACACAGCCGTTTACGGGTACAATTCCGCCACCGGCCGCCTGCAAACAGTAGGCAACGGCATTGACTCCTTCACCTACGGCTATGTACCCAATTCCATCGGCCTGCTCGAAACGGTCACCGGTCCCGTCCACACCGTCACCAACACCTACGATGCCACCCGCGACACCCTCGCCTCGGTCCAAAACAAGGCTGGCACCATCGTCCGTTCGAGCTATGATTACACCATGGTGAACGGAGGAGTCAACAACCTGGGCCAGCGCATGGGGGTGCAAACCACTTTCAACCTGGGCGGCGCGCACACTGCCAACCCTGGTGACACCGCGTGGGGCTATGACAACCTCGGCCAACTCACCAGTGCCAACCACGGCACGGTCAACAGCATCGACCGCGCCTATCGATATGACACCATCGGCAACCGTCTTTTCTCCGAAAAGGGAGCGCCGCAGATTCCAGCCACGCCGGGCCTGAACACCACCGGTTATACCCCCAATGCGCTTAACCAGTATGACGCCATCACTCCTTACATCGTTGATGGTGAAAACGTAATTGCGGGAACACCCGTCGCACCCGTCTTCGATGACGACGGCAACATGACCCACGGACCGCTGCCCGTCTCGCCCGGCGCAAACTGCACGCTGGTCTGGGACGCGGAAAACCGGCTCGTCGAGGTCAAAGACGCAAGCAGCGCCACCTTGGTCCAATACACCTACGACGCGCTTTCCCGCCGCATCGCCAGCAAAGTCGGCGAGGATGATCCAACCCTCTACCTCTACGACGGCTGGAACTGCATCGCGGAATACACCGGCGGCACGCTTTCAATAGCCCGCACATGGGGTTTGGACCTGTCAGGTTCGCTGCAAGGCGCGGGCGGCGTTGGCGGTCTTCTCGCCGAAAAACAGGGCGCCAACACTTTCTATCCGGCATATGACGGCAACGGGAACGTGAGCGAGTATCTGGAGGCTGATGGTGATGTCGCCGCACATTTCGAGTATGACCCTTTCGGTAACATCGTGAAAGAGAGTTACGCGTCAGGCTTCGACGCCTCCAGCTTCACTTATAAATTCAGTACGAAACCTTTGGATCTAACAACAGGGCTCTACTATTACGGGTACAGGTACTACGACCCGCTGACCGGTCGCTGGCCGTCCAGAGACTCGATTGAAGAGCGAGGTGGGCTGAATCTGTATGGGTTTGCGAGGAATAATGGGATAAGCCAAATTGATTTGGTTGGAAATGCTGTAATAGCAGTGGCATCTTATAGTCTAATGTCAGATTTGGATGTTACAGACTGGAGTGAATTTGACAAAAAAGTCAAAGGCCTCAACGAATATATATACAATGAGGCTAAAAATGCCAACAAAAAAAAGTATCCCAACGGGGGCATCTACATAAATGGAGAGGAAAAAAAAGATCTTTCCTACGAAGCCTTTAAAGAACTCTGCAAATATGAAAAAGATAAAACAAAGAAAGAATATGTCACATCCGGAGGCTTGGCTAACGCTTTGAGCAAGCTAGGAGAAATGCTCAAAACTTTGGATAATCCACCTAAAGAATATGATGAGATATGGCTTTTTGCGCATGGGCTTTGGGACACAAGTACGAATCAATACTCAGGCCTTATAAATGTCGGTGACGCCGAAGTTTCTGATGCCACTGTGGTGACGGAGCTTTCAAAAATTTCCGACAAGGCAAAACTCGCTGGCTGTTTTTATTCTGATCCGCAAAAGAAACACCAAGTTCGCGCTGGAGTGGAACCTGCCAAATTGATCTACCAGAGTTGCAGAGTAAATTTAACAACCGCAAAAGCTAAAGTGACAGTTACAGGTATAGTTGGATATAGAAAATCACGGATGTCCGATTAACTGAAGAATTGGTTTTCACAAAATACACAAAATGAGTTTGTTGTGGGAAAATATTGATGTCACGCATTTGTACTTTTCCGGGGGATTTTCCATATTTTCCGGCGATGAACTCCGGACGCTACACCGTTTCCCAAGTTATAGAACTGGTCGAACGCACAACGCTTTCCAGACTTGCCGCTCGATATGGCGCGGAAGAACGCGTCCGCCATTTCAAATGCCGTCAGCAGTTTATCTGCATGGTGTTTGCTCAAATGCCTTCGAGGGAGAGCCTCCGCGACATCACGACGTGTCTCAACGCCAGAGCCGAGACTCTCTATCACCTTGGCTTCACCGAACCGGTTGCCAAATTGACCCTTGCCGATGCCAACGATCAAAGAGACTGGCGTATCTGGGAAGACCTCGCCAAGAGTTTGATGAGGAAGGCCAGGCCGCTCCATGCGGGCGAGGATCTTGGTTTGGATTTGGAAAACACGATCTATGCGTTGGATTCGACGACTATCGATCTTTCCCTGACTCTCTTTCCGTGGGCCGACTTCCGTCAGGCCAAGGCTGGGATCAAAGTCCATACTCAGATCGATTTGCGCGGACCGATTCCGACCTGCATCAATATCACGGGAGCGCGGCAGCACGTCGTGGGATGGCTCGACAGCCTCTTGTTCGAGGCCGGTGCGTTCTATCTGATGGATCGAGGTTACATGGACTTCACTCGACTCATTCTGATCGCAAACGCTGGAGCTTTCTTTGTCACACGAGCAAAGTGCAACCTTCAATTCACCCGGCATTACTCCAAGCAGGTGGATCGGTTCACCGGTCTGCAAAGCGCTCATGTCGGCAAACCAACTCTCACCAAGTCCAGGAAAGCATTTCCCGTTCTCCTCAGGAAGGTGAGATTCATCGATTCGGAAACCGCAAAGGAACTGGTGTTCCTGACGAACAACCTGGAAATTCCTGCCCTTGCAGTGGCGATGCTTTACAAGATGCGATGGCGCATCGAACTGTTCTTCCGTTGGATCAAGGGACACCTGCGGATCAAACATTACTATGGGACAGGACCCAATGCCGTGAAGACGCAGATATGGATTGCTATAGCTACCTATCTGATAATCGCCATCCTTCACAAGCAGCTCAGGCTGCCCGGCACACTCCACAGAACTTTGCAGCTTTTGAGCGTTCATCCTTTCGTGAAAGTCACTCTAAATGAGCTACTTATGGAAACCGACCACAGAACATTCATCAACTCTGATCCTAACCAATCGAATTTGTTTGAGTTATAACCGGACACCCGTGATAGAAACTAACTATTTATGAAGAATCCAATTAAATTTTCATTATGGCTTAAAGGAACTACGATTTCTATACTTGCCTTTCTCCTATTGCCAATTACAAATGCCAATGATGATATTATGCGAGACCATGGAAATGAATTCCATCTTGATGGAAAGGCACATCGTAGACATGATGGAACCATTTCACTTACGATCATAAACAGATCACCCGATGGTTGTGACTATTTAATCGCGCATGGAGATATCATCGTTGATAATCTTCCCGCAGAGGATGATCCAATTAATGTTATGAAGACGAGGATTGATCCCGTTATTGCGGGTGGTGGACAGCTTACTCGAGTTGCTGCATCTGCTGCGGGAAAGGATTTGCTTCTCGCAGAGCAGATGATGCGCTGTGAATTTAGGCTTCCTAAAAAATGGAAAAATACTAAAATAGACTCAATCGAGATCAAGTTCTATGTATGCAAAACTCCTATAACTCAAAAAAAGATTCGACTTACAAGATATGTAATTCAATTGCCTGTGCGACCACAAACATAACCGGATTAAATGCGGTGCGTTCAATTTTTACGACAAGTGGAGCCTCATAAATGGGGTCCTTCAAAATTATAATTATGTTTGTTAGAACCCCAAATGCGTCTCCCTGCCGCCGGGCCGTCGGTACGCGTGTTGTGCGACTGTTTGAGTCGCGGTAGGGACTCGGGTAGCCCCGAGCCACCCGCACAGATCCCGGCGGGCGGTATTACCGCACCGGGCTGTTGCAGGTCATGGCCGGAACTTTCCGCTTCACACCCTACCGCTGATCCGCTATGCACCGATCCAACGTAAGCGCTCAATGGACGGCCACTAGCCACGCGGGGGCATAGCTAGCATACATAGTCGCGTATGCAATCTACATCATCTGAACCCGCCCCCTCCGACTCCGCCATCATCCGCGCCGGCAGCGACGGCCGGTTGCGCTTCACGCCGGCCCAACTGTTGCGGGCCGAATTGATATCGTATGAGATTCCCAAATTGACATCGTCGCTATTTTGCTAGATTGCCACGCTCTGATCGGGTTTCAGGTCCGCTATCTTCGTAGTTTCGGCTTAAGCGTCCTAAATTCATCCCCATGGCCAGGGCGGCGCAATTTGCCAGGCTCGGGTCATGTCGTTTGCAAAATCACCCCTGAGACGGGGACGTAACGCACTGGCCGCCCGCACGCGGTTCGAGGAAGTGGAGATGCCCCCGGTAGCGCAAGCCCCCTGATGGTCGAGTTGGACGGCGGCGGGCGGATGCTGCTCAGCGAACCGGCGCACGTCTGAATGTCAAAGGTGGCGCGCTACCGCCGGGAGCGCATGCCAAAGGAATGGGAACGCACCACAACAGTTGGAGACTCAAACTATCGAAGAAACTGCTTGCCCTGCCCAGGCATACGGTTTTTGAGAGTGGGCATGAAGATGTTCGGTGTCGGTCTTTGGGTTCCAATGCATTACCTGTTAGACCGCCATACGTGTTGGAGACGGTAGGACACGCTCACCCGCTGTTGTTGGCCGGCGGCATGGGGAATTTCCGGCCATGAAAATCCCAGGGACACGGCAGATCTTTTGCAATCCGGGCAATCATCTCTGGGCGATTTTCATACCTGATTCCAGCGAGGCCGCCGGAAGGAACATTCTCAGGCTTGCCGGTGCCACGCGCCGGAAGCCGTATCTCGCGTAAAATCCGCTGACCTCCTCGTTGGCGGCATCCACGACCAAACCCACGCCGCCCGTGCGGGCAATCGTTTCCCGGGCCAATTGGCGGGCCGTAGCCACCAGCATCGAACCGATGCCCCGTCCATGGGCGGCTTTTGCCACCGCCAGACGTCCCAACAAAACCGCGGAGACCGACTGTCTGGGCAGCGCCTTGGGCACACCCGGCCATTCCCTGGCTTCGACGGTGATGTTGGACAGCGTGAAGTAGCCGAGCACGGCTTTCGGTGGCAGGGCGTCCGCCGCGACCAGGACACGGGTCACACTCACTCCTTTCTCCAAATGGCTGCGGGCCGTTTCACGGAGGTGACGTTTGGCACAGCCGGGTAGGGAATGGCGGAAACTTAAACCGGAAAGAACGAGGCAGGATGATGGGAAGAGTGGAAGAACGGCGGCAGTCAAGATCTTGAACTTTCTGGCTCGTGGCGACTGCGGCTTGTACCGCCGGCAGCGGTCAAGCCAATTGCCGAGTTTCGGTTAGACAACCTGCTGGTCGGCCGGTGCTCGCTATTGTTCCCTGCCTCCGCCACCCCCTACTTTCGATGGTCCTGATTTCGGAAGATAAAGATTCGGCAGGCCTTGCGCGTGGTCCATCGGCCGCCGCGTGGTTGGCGGGATAGGAACAGGGGGCCGGACAAGGGACCGGGTTTCGATCCACTCGCCTCACGGGTGGATGTGAGGTCCCGCATCGGCTGGAGTTCCCCTGTTGCTCCGCACACCGTTTGATTCCGTGTCACGATTCCTGTTCCCGGGCGCGCGGCTCGGGCACGGCACAGGCATTGACAGCGCGGTGCTCGGCGTGCATATTTGCCTTGGCGTGGAGACGGCAGGAAGAATTTTCCCGATCAACCATCCGCCGCAAGGAGGAAGGGTTTTCCGCCGGTGCGGCATCCCGTCTCCGCTCCGCTTGATCGAGCCATGAACCCCCGCCGCCTCTATCTCGACACCTCCGTGATCGGTGGGTATTTCGACCCGGAATTTTCCGTGCCGACGCGGCTCCTTTGGAAGCAGGAAAAACTTGGGCGGTGGTGTTTCATGACCAGTTTGGTGGCGGAGCGGGAGATCCAATTTGCCCCGGCGGGGGTGCGCAAGTTGTTCGCGAAGTCGTTCGGCCCGGGTAGTTTGTTGGACATCTCGCTGGAGATCGAGGAATTGGCATCCGCTTACCTGCGAGCGGCTTGCGTTCCGTCGAAATATCTGGATGACGCGTTGCATGTGGCGATGGCGACCGTGCACGGTTTGCCGTTACTGGTAAGTTGGAACTTCAAACATTTGGCCAATATCCGCCGGGAAGAGAGCTTCAACGCGGTGAATCTGGCCGGAGGCTATCCGCTGATACGCATTGTTTCCCCCAACGAACTAATCTACGACCATGAAGACGAAGACTGAGAAGAAACCATTTGCTGCGGTTGCCGCGAGCCGCCAATGGAAGCAGGCCGTGGCGGCCGAGATCTCAGGGATGACATCCCTCGAGAGAGTGACCTATTTCAGGAGCCATTCGCGGCTTAATCCTGTGGCAGCGGTCACGCCCCCGGATCCCAAAGGCACGGCCAGACGTTGACGGGCAGCGGGTGTTTCATCCGCGAGCGCGCGAAGCATGTGGCGATGCTTGATTGTTGCGGGCCGAATTGATATCGTATGAGATTCCCAAATTGACATCGTCGCAATTTTGCTAGATTGCCACGCTCTGATCGGGTTTGGGTTCCGGTTTCATCGTAGTTTCGGCGCTTGATGATGACGACGCCGGAAGTTGTCAGACGCCATGTAACGGATGAAGTCATTGCGCCTCCCACACGCGGTTCCTGGCATCCTCAAAGATTGAACCACTCCGTCGGTTCGTGCTGGCAGGCGCAGTGCAGGCCGATGTGGCTGTGTCCGAGTTCGGCGAGGCATGCGTGCAAGCGCCCGAGGATGAGGTCCGGCAGGTTGCAATCCGCACTCAAATGGCCTAACACCACGCGCCTGAGTTCCACGTGGGCGATGTCGCGAATCAAGCCGGTGACCTGATCGTTGGACAAATGTCCGTGGCGTGAACTGATCCGCTGTTTGGTCGGCCATGGGCGCCTGGTGTCCGCATCTAACAATGCTGCGTCGTAGTTCGCCTCGACAAACAAGCCATTCAGATCCCGCAGGCTTTCGGTCATGCTGCGGGTGACATGGCCGGCATCCGAGACAAACCCGAGAAGGCGCGAGGCATGGCCGATGACGTATCCGACCGGATCGACCGCATCGTGCTGGATCGCGAAGCTGCGGATCACGGCATCGCCGATGGTGAATGTCTGGGCGGCCTCGAAGGTTTTCCAGATCCCTCCTTCGATGCCCGCCTCTCGGACAACACTGGCCGTTTGTCCCGTCGCAAATACCGGCATTGGGTGTTGTTTGAGGAAAATCCTGAGCCCTCGCACATGGTCGCCGTGCTCGTGAGTCAATAATATGCCGCTCAGCGATGCGGGATCGATGCCGACCTGCGCGAGTCGCAGCGTGAGTTGTTTGGCGCTCAATCCGGCGTCTATCATCAGGCGCACGTCACCACACTCGACCACCGCCGAGTTTCCACCACTGCCACTGCCAAGCACCACGAATCGCATCACGCGCCGAGACTGCGGATTCCCGCCCGCCCACGCAAGACTTTCGCAAGGTTCTGCTTGACTTGGCGGTGTAAGACGGCATCTTACCAGACATGCAAACTACGATTTCCACGAAAGGACAGATCATTCTTCCCGCAGAGATCCGTCGGATGGACGGACTGAAGGCGGGTCAGGCATTCGAGGTCGAGCGATTGGACTGCGGCGATTACCGCTTGCGGCGGGTGGCAGCGGTGCCCAATGAGGGTTTGGTGGATTGGTTGTTGAGTTGCCCGGTGAAGGGATTTCTGAAGGATTACTCCTCCACCGCGACGACCGATGACATCCAACCTGATTTCCGATGAAATATCTGGTCGATGTCAACGTGATTTCCGAAGCGACCAAACCGCAACCCGACATGCGGGTGGTGGCGTGGCTGAAGACTAACGAGGCGGTCTTAGTGTTAGATCCGGTGGTGTTGGGAGAGATTCGCCTTGGAATTTTGCTACTGGCTGCGGGCAAACGTCGGAGTGCGCTGGAGTATTGGTTTGAGCAGCGGGTCGGATCGATGGTGTGTGTTCCATGGGATGCCGCTACTGCGCTCCACTGGGCTGAACTCTTGGCCAGACTGCGGAGGAAAGGTGATACCATGCCATTGAAAGACAGCATGATCGCAGCTAGTGCGCTGACCCACCATCTCGTGATCGCCACCCGCAACGCAGGGGATTTCAAAAAAGCCGGGGTGCCGGTGATCAATCCGTTCGCGTAACCTAAACCTCCCGACTAACTTGGCTGTTACAGGCGGCGGGCAGGATGCCCGCGCCACGTGGCCCGGGCATCTTGCCCGGAGCCTCCAAACAAAAGTTACTCCCGATTCCACACTCCAGCGTAGCGCGGGTTCTGGTGCTAAAGAGAAAAAAGAATCGCAACCGAGCCCGCGAGATGGATGAGCACTTCAATTCTCTTTCTAAAACCGCAGATCCGGGAAATCTACTCACGCTCTGTGTTGCGCGTATTCGAGGGCGGCGGCGACGAAGCCGGCGAAAAGCGGGTGCGGGAAGTTCGGTTTGGATTGGAACTCCGGGTGGAACTGCGAGCCGATGAAAAACGGATGATGCGGCAGTTCGATGATTTCGACGAATCCATGCCCCGCCGAAACGGATGAAATCACCATGCCGGCCTGCTGCAGGCGTTCCTGATAGTCCTGGTTGACTTCGTAGCGGTGGCGATGGCGTTCGTGGATGCGCTCTTTGTTGGCATATAATTCGGCAGCCTTGGTGCCGGCAAGCACGATCGACTCGCAGGATCCAAGCCGCATGGTGGCCCCCATGTCCTCGACCCCCTTTTGTTCCTCCTGCAGGCAGATCACCGGGTGTTTGGTGGTCTTGTCGAACTCCGTGGAATTCGCTCCTTTCAGACCACACACGTTGCGGGCATACTCAATGGTGGCGATTTGCATGCCGAGGCAAATCCCCAAATACGGAATCCTGTTTTCCCTGGCGTATTTGGCGGCGAGGATTTTCCCCTCGGTGCCGCGGTCGCCGAACCCGCCGGGCACCAGGATGCCGTCCACATCCCCGATGACCGCTTGCGCTCCATCGTCCTCGACGGCTTCCGTATCCACACGAACGATTTGCACCTTGGTGTCGTGATGGGCACCGGCGTGAACGAGTGACTCGTAAATCGATTTATAGGCGTCCTGCAGTTCGGTATATTTACCGGCAACGGCGATGGTGACCTTGTGCCTCGGCTGGATCACCCGCTGCACGAATTGCTCCCAATCCTCCAATGCCGGCGTGGGCGTGTGACCCAAGCCCAGCTTGTCCACCACCAAGCGGTCGATCCGGTCGCGGCGAAGATCCAGCGGACATTCATAAATCGTGTGAGCCACATCGCGGAAGGCGACAACGTTCTTGCGATCCACGTTGCAAAACATCGCGATCTTTTTGCGGTTGTCCTCTTCTAGATCCTTCTCGGTGCGGCAAATGATGATGTCCGGCTGAATGCCGATCTCGCGCAGCTTGGCGACGGATTGCTGCGTGGGCTTGGTTTTCACCTCGCCGGCGGCCTTGATGTAGGGCAGCAGCGTGACATGGATGAAACAAACATGCTCCTTGCCGACCTCGAGCGCGAACTGACGCAACGCCTCAAGAAACAACAGGCCTTCCATATCGCCGACGGTACCGCCGATTTCGGTGATCAATACATCAACTTCAGGATTGTTCTCGGTGACCGCGCGGATGCGTCCCTTGATCTCATCCGTGACGTGCGGGATGAACTGCACGGTTTTCCCGAGATACTCGCCGCGCCGTTCCTTCTTAATGACCGAGTCGAACACCTGGCCCGATGTCAGGTTGTTCATGCGTGACAGCACGCCCGAGGTGAAGCGTTCGTAGTGGCCAAGGTCGAGGTCGGTTTCCGCCCCGTCGTCGAGCACGTAAACCTCGCCGTGCTGATAGGGTGACATGGTGCCGGGATCGACGTTGAGATAGGGGTCGAATTTCTGCATCAGCACTTTGAGTCCGCGGTGTTCCAGCAGGGTTCCGATAGAAGCCGCAGCCAGTCCTTTGCCGAGTGAGGAAACAACGCCGCCGGTGACAAATATGTATTTCATGGGGTGGGGAGTGGAAAGGAATCGGTAATCGGAGGACTTGGCAATAACATATAACTAATGACTTTCAGCATGATTTTCCCAGCATCCTTTCCACTTCCCGGGCTTGTTCCGGGGTGTCAACGCCGGACGAGATGTCAGCGGTGAGAATGACAGTGATGGATGCGCCGTTTTCGAGGGCGCGGAGTTGTTCCAGTGACTCCGCCTGTTCCATGGGCGAGGGCGGCCAGGTGACAAAGCGTTCGAGAAAAGCACGGCGATACGCGTAAATGCCCTTGTGGCGCAGCACCGGCAGGCCCGGCACCACGTTGCGGAAAAATGGCAGTGGCGAACGGGAGAAATAGAGTGCCCGGCCATTGAGCGCGGTCACCACCTTCACGACGTTGGGGTCATGAACCGCCGGATCGGCGGGATCGAGCGGATTGGCGGCCGTCGCCATATCGAGCGCGGGGTCGTTGGCCATGGCGCTGGCAAGCAAGTCGATGAGCCCGGGATCGATCAACGGTTCGTCGCCCTGGATGTTCACGATGTGCGTGGCTTGCGGCACAGACCGGACCGCTTCGGCAATGCGGTCCGTGCCGGTCGGATGGTCCGGAGAGGTCATCACGGCCTTGCCACCGAAGGCGGTTACCGCCTCCATGATGCGCACATCATCGGTGGCAACGAGGATGTCATCGAGCAACGAGCACTGCTGGCAGCGTTCCCAAACGTGTTGAACCAGGGGTTTCCCGGCGATGGCATGAAGCGGCTTGCCGGGGAAACGCGTGGAACCCCAGCGTGCCGGAATGACGCCGAGAATGTGAGTGGCTGGTGAGGATATAGGCACGCCTGTGAAAGGTTGGGCAAGCGTACAACACACACCCGCCCACAGACAAGAGCGGTTTCAATAAATCATCCACCCGGTGGCGGCGATCACCCGCCGCCGCGACACCTGCCCGGGTGCTTGCCGCTCCATCGCGACAAATTCCCGGACGATCGTCAGGAAATTTGTCGCGCCTGCAGATGAAACGGCACCCGTCAGCAGCTCCAGATCGCGGGTGTCAACCGGGTGTCAATCGGATATCAACCGGGCGCGGTTACCCGGGCGTCACCCGGTCTTGACAGCACACGACGCGGGTCGCAAATTTCCGTCCGTTCCGGTCGTGAGTTCCCGTGTCTAACTGCCATGGCGTGTTTGAGTTTGGCAGTTCCATGGCATATAAACTGCTGTATTTCCTGCGTCGGCAACCACTTTTTTCCTGTTTTCCCCATCCCAATCAACCACCACTTCGATCCCATGTCCTCACCGCAGACATCGCCGTTGGGTTGGCCCCAACCCCAGGGGCTTTGGCACCCTTCGCACGAAAAAGACTCGTGCGGAGTTGGTTTCATCGCCCACCTCAAGGGCCACCGTTCCCACGACATCATCGTGAAAACCCTTACGATGAACGCGCAAATGGACCATCGTGGGGCCAGTGGATCAGACCCGGCCACTGGCGACGGCGCCGGCATCTTCGTGCAAATGCCCGATAAATTCCTGCGCAAGGAAATGGCCAAAAAGGGCATCGATCTGCCACCCGAAGGATCCTATGGCTCGGGCTTGGTGTTCTTCCCGCCGGATACCAGCGAGCGCGAGGCCGCCATGCAGGTCTTTGAAATCGTCATTCACGAAGAGGGGCAGCAATTCATCGGTTGGCGCACCGTGCCGGTCCAGAGCCGGATTCTCGGCAGGACCTCGGGTCGCTACGAGCCCAACATCAAGCAGGTGTTCATTGGCAAGAACCCGGACATCACCGATCCGCTGGAGTTCGAGCGCATCCTCTACGTCATCCGCAAGCGCGTAGCCTATTGGATCAGCAACAACGAGGTGCCTAACAAATATCGCGACGTCCACGGCACCAAATCCAACAAGTTTCCGGGCGCGGACTACCATTACGTGACCAATCTATCCGCACGCACGATGATCTACAAGGGCATGCTCACGTCGTGCCAGTTGTCCGAGTATTTCCCGGACTTCCATGATCCCGATTTTGAATCCGCGTTGGCGCTCATGCACACCCGGTTTTCCACCAACACCTTCCCGAGTTGGTCCCGCGCCCACCCGAACCGTTTCATCGCCCACAACGGTGAAATCAACACCGTCATGGGCAACGCCAACTTCATGAAAGCCCGCCAGACACTCTGCCGGAGCGAGCGCTTTCATGGCGACATCTCGCGGATCTTCCCGGTCATCCACGAAGACGGATCGGACTCGGCCCGCTTCGACAACGCCCTCGAGTTCATGCACCTCGGCGGCTACGACCTGGTGCACGCGATGATGATGATTCCCGAGCCATGGGAACGCCACACCCTGATGGATGAGGACAAAAAGGCGTTCTATGAATTCCACGCCTGCATGATGGAACCGTGGGACGGCCCCGCTTCCATCACCTTCTCCGATGGCCAGCAGATCGGTGCCGTGCTCGATCGCAACGGCCTGCGCCCAAGCCGCTTTTACGTGACTAACGACGACCTCGTCATCATGGCTTCGGAAGTCGGCGTGCTGCCCGACCTCGATCCACTCACGGTGATTAAAAAAGGCCGCCTGCGCCCGGGCCGCATGTTCCTCGTGGACATGCAGGAAGGCCGCATCATCCCCGACGCGGAAATCAAGCAACGCGTCTGCTCCGCCAAGCCCTACAAGAAGTGGTTGGACGAAAACCGCGTGTTTCTCAGCCAACTCCCCGAGCCCAAGGCTCCGAAAACCGTCGAACAAGATCGCATCCTCGAACGCCAACTCGCGTTCGGCTATACCTACGAGGATTTGCGCATGCTGCTGGGCCCCACCGCCGCCACCGGCGTCCAACCGATCACTTCAATGGGCAATGACACGCCACTGGCAGTGTTATCCACCAAACCGAAACTTCTCTATCAGTATTTCAAGCAAATCTTCGCCCAGGTCACCAACCCGGCGCTCGACTGCATCCGCGAGGAACTCGTCACCTCCACCGAAACCTTTCTTGGTTCCGAAGGCAATCTGCTAGACCCCGGCCCGCAGAGCTGCCGGATGATCCGCCTCGACAATCCGCTCATAGACAACAGGCAGCTCGCCCAATTGCGCGCGATCGATTTGCCGGGCTTCAAGGCCGCCACGCTGGATGCGTTGTTTCCCATCGACCAGGGCGGCAACGGTCTTGAAAAAGCCTTCGACCGGCTCTGTGCCGTGGCCGACTGGGCGATTGCCGATGGCTCTAACATCCTCATCATCTCCGACCGCAACAGCGACGCCGCACACGCCGCTATGCCAACACTGCTGGTCATGGGCGGCCTCCACCACCATCTGGTGCGCTCCGGAACCCGCACTTTGGTGTCCATCATTCTGGAAACCGGCGAGGCGCGCGAAGTCCACCATTTCTCCACCCTCATCGGTTACGGCGCGGATGCCATCAACCCCTACATGGTATTCGATTCCATCTATCAAATGATCCGCGACCAAATGCTCGACATGGATTTCGACAAGGCGGTTCACAACTATCTGAAAGGTTCGATCAAGGGGGTGGTCAAAACCATGGCCAAGATGGGCATCTCGACCATCGCATCCTACCGCGGCGCACAGATTTTTGAAACCATCGGCCTGAAATTGGGGGTGGTGAACAAATATTTCGCCGGCACTTCCAGCCGTTGCAAGGGCTTGGGAATTGATCAGATCGCCGAGGAAACGCTGATCCGCCACCGTGCCGCGTTTCCCGACCGCCACATCGCAACCGCCGACCGCGCGCTCGAGCCCGGCGGCACCTATCAATGGCGCAGCGACGGCGAATACCACCTCTTCAACCCGGAAACCATCCACCTGCTCCAGAAAGCGGTGCGGACTAACAGTTATGAGGTGTACCAACAGTATGCCAAAAAGGTCAACGACCAGAGCGAGAACATGTCAACCCTGCGCGGCCTGATGCGCTTCCGCAACAAACGCCCGCCGGTTCCGCTTGACGAGGTGCAGTCGATCGAAGCCATCATCCAGCGCTTCAAAACCGGAGCCATGTCGTACGGGTCTATCTCCCAGGAGGCCCACGAAACACTGGCCATCGCCATGAACCGCATTGGCGGCAAGTCCAACACCGGCGAAGGCGGCGAGGATCCCGAACGCTTCCAACCGCTTCCTAACGGCGACAGCAAACGCTCGGCCATCAAACAGGTGGCCTCGGGCCGTTTTGGCGTGACCAGTGAATACCTCGTCAACGCCGATGAAATCCAGATCAAGATCTCCCAGGGTGCCAAACCCGGCGAAGGCGGCGAACTGCCGGGTTCCAAGGTCTATCCGTGGATTGCCAAGGTTCGCTACTCGACGCCCGGTGTCGGTCTCGTCTCCCCGCCACCGCACCACGACATTTACTCGATCGAGGATCTGGCGGAATTGATCCACGACTTGAAAAACGCCAATCCGCAAGCACGCATCAACGTGAAACTGGTGGCGGAGGTTGGCGTTGGCACCATTGCCGCCGGCGTCGCCAAGGCGCATGCCGATGTCATCCTGATTTCCGGCCACGATGGTGGCACGGGTGCATCCCCGTCGTCATCCATCTACAATACCGGTGTGCCATGGGAACTCGGCCTGGCGGAAACCAACCAGATCCTGTTGCTCAACGACCTGCGCAGCCGTGTGGTGTTGGAAACCGACGGACAGTTGAAAACCGGGCGCGACGTCGCCATCGCCGCGCTGTTAGGTGCGGAGGAATTCGGGTTTGCCACCGCGCCGCTGGTTTCCATGGGCTGCCTGATGATGCGTGTTTGCCAGAAAAACACCTGTCCGGTTGGTGTTGCCACCCAGGACCCGGAACTCCGCAAGAACTTCGTTGGCAAGCCGGAGCACGTGATCAATTTCATGCGTTTCGTCGCCACCGAACTGCGTGAAATCATGGCTGCATGCGGTTTTCGCACGCTCCAGGAAATGGTCGGCCATGCCGAGTGCCTCGACATGGCTGAGGCGACGGACCACTGGAAAGCCCGCGGTGTGGACCTCACCCCCATCTTCCACAAGCCCGACGTCGACAATGAAGTCGGAACCTATAGCAAGATCCCGCAGGACCACGGACTGAAGCACGCGTTTGACAACACCCACCTGCTCCCGCTTTGTCGGCCGGCCATCAAACTCGGGGTGAAAGTCCGGGGGGAATTTTCCATTACCAACGTCAACCGCGTGGTCGGCACCATCACCGGCAGCGAAGTCACCCGCAAACACGGCGGCGCGGGCCTGCCGGAGGACACCATCCATTTGAAATTCATCGGCAGCGCCGGCCAGTCATTCGCGGCCTTCACCCCGGCGGGCATGACCTTCGTGCTTGAGGGCGATGCCAACGACTATCTGGGCAAAGGTCTATCAGGATCCAAGGTGATCGTCCATCCACCCAAAGGCGTGCTTTTCAAGGCCGAGGAAAACATTCTGATAGGCAATGTCGCGTTTTACGGGGCCACCTCGGGCGAGGCCTACATCAACGGCATCGCCGGCGAACGTTTCTGTGTGCGCAATTCGGGCGTCATGGCCGTGGTGGAAGGTGTTGGCGACCACGGTTGCGAATACATGACCGGCGGCCGGGTGATTGTGTTAGGCGAGACCGGCCGCAACTTCGCCGCCGGCATGTCCGGCGGCATCGCCTATGTTTATGATATCGACGGTTTGTTTGAGCAACGCCTCAACAAGGAGATGGTCAACCTTTACCGCCTCACTGAGTGCGGGGATTCCGACATTGCCACGGTGAAGGCGGAGATTGCCAAACACGTCGCGCTGACCGGCTCGGTCCGAGGCCAATGGCTGTTAGACAACTGGGATGCGGAGTTGCCGAAGTTCCTCAAGGTCTTCCCGCGCGACTACGAGCGCATGCTCGAGTGCTTCCGCAAAGTCGAGGATCAAGGACTCACCGGCGACCAGGCCGCCATGGCCGCCTTCGAGGAAAACCTCAAGGACCTGTCACGCATTGGTGGAAATTGAGCCAAAGACACAAGAGAAGAAGACAGGAGACTAAAAGACAGAAGACAGAAGACAAGAATAAACACATGAAGAATCCATGTTTCCCGATCCGCCTCAGAACAGACCAAGCATCCAGCAGAATCTTATCTTCTGTCTTCCGGTCTTCTGTCTTCTGTCTTTATCACACAGAGCAAACCGTTAACTAACAGAACATTTTCCAATCATGGGCAAGCCAACAGGATTCATGGAAATCGCGCGCCAGGCTGATTCCGAAATCGCGCCACTCGAGCGTCTCGGGCATTGGCGGGAATTCAAGATTCACGGCGATGAAGCGCCGCGCCGCGCCCAAGGCGCGCGCTGTATGGATTGCGGCACGCCGTTCTGCATGACGGGTCACATCGTGTCCGGCATGGCCAGCGGATGCCCGATCAACAACCTGATCCCGGAATGGAATGATCTGATTTTCCGCGACCGTTGGAAGGAGGCGCTCGAACGCCTGCACAGGACTAACAACTTTCCTGAATTCACCGGCCGCGTATGTCCCGCGCCGTGCGAAGGGTCGTGCGTCCTAGGCGTGATCCAGCCGCCCGTGACCATCAAGAACAACGAGTGCGCCATCATCGATCGCGGTTGGGAGGAAGGTTGGGTGACGCCGAAAATCCCGGGAAAACGCACGGGCAGGAAAGTCGCGGTGGTTGGTTCCGGTCCCGCCGGTCTCGCGTGCGCGGACCAGCTCAACCAAGCCGGTCACAGCGTTACTGTGTTTGAGCGTGAGGACCGCATCGGCGGATTGCTGATGTATGGCATACCTAACATGAAACTCGCCAAGGAAGAAGTGGTCACCCGTCGCGTGAACCTGCTGTGCGAGGAAGGGGTCGTTTTCAAAACCGGGGTCTTCATCGGCAAGGATGCGCAATGGACCGCCGCACGGCTGCGCGGCCAATTCGACGCCGTGGTCCTCTGCTGTGGCGCCACCCTCGGGCGTGACCTGCCCATCGATGGTCGCGACGCCACGGGCGTGCATCTCGCGATGGATTTCCTCACCTCCAACACCCGCTGGCAGCTCGACCACAACTTCGACGGCAGCCATCCGCCGCTCAACGCCACCGGCAAGGATGTTGTGGTCATCGGCGGCGGCGACACCGGCACCGACTGCGTCGCCACCAGCCTGCGCCACGGATGCAAGAGTGTCACCCAATTGGAAATCCTGCCGCAGCCGCCGCTGGAACGTGCCACAAACAATCCGTGGCCCGAGTGGCCGAAGGTTTATATGATGGACTACGGTCAGGTGGAAGCCGCTGCGGTCCAAGGCAGCGACCCGCGCCAATATCTGGTCCAGACCCGGCGCTTCCTCAAGGACACGGCAGGCGGTCTAACAGGCCTCGAAATATGCGACATTGGGTGGGCCAAGGACGCCCAAGGCCGTTTCATGCCCAAGGAAATCGCCGGTACCGAGCGCGTCATTCCCGCGCAGCTTGTGCTGTTGGCGATGGGCTTCCTCGGGCCCGAACTGGAAATCGTCAAGCAATTCTCCCTCGAGACCGACGCCCGCTCCAACGTCAAGGCGGAACACGGGAAATTCACCACCAACCTCCCCGGCGTTTTCGCCGCCGGTGACATGCGCCGTGGCCAATCACTTGTCGTTTGGGCCATCCATGAAGGCCGCGGCGCGGCGCGAGAGTGTGATCGCTTCCTCATGGGCAGCACCCACCTGCCTTGAATGCCGCCAGTTTGGAATGTTGGCATCCCATACCGCAAAGGAGATCGTTCCTTGTATCCGCCTATTCCTTCGCAACCTCGGTGGCGATTTTGTCGAAAGCGGCGACGCACTGCGGGATGGTTGCGTCGAGGTGCGCGAGATCGCCGTGCTCGTATTCCATGTTCAGATAACCGTGGAATCCCTGGCGCTTCAGTTCTGCCATCATGCCTTTGACGTTCGCGATGCCGGTGCCAAATACCACGTCCGATTTCCCGGCGTCGAGATCCTTGAAGTGCGAGGTGACAACACGACCCTCTAACAATTTAAAGCTCTCGATGGGATTTTTACCCGCGCGAATCCAGTGACCGGTGTCGGAACACGAGCCGCAGTTTTTGCTCAGGTCCTTGGTTGCGGCCAGCACTTTGTCGGGCGGCCATGATCGCGGATGGTTGTGCAGGGCGATCCGAATGCCCGTTTTCTGTGACATCTTGTCGAGCGCTTCATTCGGGGTGACTTCGGTGACGAGCACTTCAATCCCGACTTTTTTCGCCCATTCGAAATGCTTTGTCATTGCCGCTTCGTCCAGCGGGATGGCACCGACGCCGAAGCAGGTGATTTTCACGCCGCAGGCTTTGGCCTTGGCGAGCAATTCGGCGATGTCGGCGTCACTCATGCCGGGATCGATTTTGGATTCCGCGCCGGGTTTCATCTTTTGGCCGGGGAACATCTCCAGATATTTGATGCCGAACTTCTGGCAGCGTTCGATCGTCTCGAATGTGGTCAGCATGCGGTAGGTCCAGCACTGCATGCCAAGTTGGAAGCCGAGTTTTTCGGCGGCCGAGTCATTGCGTTCGGCGCGGGCGGGTACGTCTATCAGGGTTAGGGCGGCCACGAGGGCCAATGTCATGCGGTACATAATCAGGTTCCTTTCACTTCAGGTGCCTGACACACCCATTACCATCACTGCCGTCAGGATTTGTTTTGCCGATTGTTGTTGTCAGGTTGTTCCCGGAGAGATCGGGAGGGAGCGTGTCATTTCAGTTGGATCGAGATCTTTTCCTTGGTCTCCATCTTGACACCCTTGATGCCCTTGAGAGCGGCGGCGACATCATCCGGGGACTTGCCTTTGAGTTTTTCCAAGGTTTTCATGGCAGCCGGGCTGGAAACCAAATCGCCAAAGTTCATTTCCATCAGGGTGACGGTATTGCCCTCGACGTGAGAGGCATCGGTCGAGGCGATGCCGGACTCGGCGACCACGCGAATGGCGATCTTCATATCGGCTAACAGGGTCTTCATCATCAGCTCGCCCTGAGCGTTGTCGGCGTCATTTACCTTGGGCGTTTCGTCCGCAGGCAAGTCCTTGGACGCGTCTTGCTTGGTAATGTCGGGCCGCGGCATGGTGATGGTGAGTTTGCCGTTGGCCATTTGGAAACGGATCGGGTCGCCCTTCTTCTTCCCGGTCTCCGGGGCGGGGGTGCCTTCGGTTGCCGCCGCATCTGGCGGTGCGCTGCCCATGCCTTCATTCATGCCGCTGGTCGCATCGTCGGTGCGGAGTTTGAGCTTGGAGATATCGGCGAACTTGTAGGTGGTGCGGGCACCCTTCTTGCCGTCTTTCTCGATTTTCTCGATTTTGTCCAAGGTGACCCCATCGCCGAGTTTGGCGGCCTTGGCCTTGGCCTTGTCCTGGCCGAACATTTCATCGAGCGGATCCTTGGCCGGCTTGTCCTGATCACCGCCCAACCCGCTGAGGCCGCCGAGCATGGCCATCATTTGCGCACTGAGAAATGTTTCCTCGACGATGGTGCCGCTGCCATCGCGTTTGACGCGCACCGTGGTTTCGTTTTGCAGACATCCGGAGAGCGCGAACGCGGCTACGACCGGGACGAGGAAGAGGCGGAGTGTTTTCATGATTCCAAAACCAACGTGGTCCCATTCCCCGGCAGACGCAAGACAAAATCTCCGGCAATCACCGTGTTGTGAGTCCTCCATGTGCCGGAAGGATGGAAGGATGGAAGTTTGTGTGATTCTTGCGCTTCTGATAGGTCAGCGGCACAGTACCCGTAGCCACCCGAGAAACTCAGGGCCGAGGAAAACCCGCAAAGCACAACAATCGCTTGCATTGAGAAAGTATTTCGCTGATACCACCGCACTCCATACATTCACAGTCCGATCTTGAGCATTCTGCCAGTATAAATCACGTTTCTGCTATTTTCTCCATGCGCCAATTCCACGCGAAACCTCCGATTCTCTAACCGAATGAATGCCTGCTGCGATCCCGGCTGGATGGTGAGGATCTTTTCGCGGTCGTTCCAAGTGAACTCCGTGGTACTGGCGACGCCTTTGAGATACTCTTGGCTGATGCCGTCATCTTCATAGAGTGTGAAGGATCCGTCCACCCCGGGATAGATGCGGATAGTGGTGGGATCATCGACTTTCTGATCCATATATTGACGCACCGGGTCCACCGGTATGATGGCACCGGCCCTGACAAAAACGGGCATGATGGAGAGGTTGACATCACGCGTGACGACCCTTCCGCCGTTGACCCTATCGCCGGTCCACCAGTCGAACCATGTGCCTTCAGGAAGATAGACTTTGCGGGACGTGGCACCCTTTTCGTAAACCGGGGCTATCAGGAGATCCCGGCCCCACAGATACTGGTCACCCAGGTTCCTGGCGACGGGATCCCGCGGATAATGCAGCCACATGGCCCGCATCAGCGGCATGCCGGATTCCCGGGCCTCCCAGGCAAGCGTATAGGTGTAGGGCATCAACTGATACCTCAGTTCGGCATATTTCCTGCAAACCGGCTCGATTTGCGGATTGTTGAGCTCCGCTGCCAGGATGTTCTCCCGATTTTCGTTAGGTCCTGATTCGCCCAAGCCCCAACCCCAGGGCAAGCGGGACCACCACGTCCTGCCATGCGCGCGGAAGGAAGCGCAGAAAGCACCGAACTGGAACCAGCGGGCATATAACTCACCGGTCAACTCCTTGTTAGGATAGAATCCGCCGATATCAGATCCCCAATATGGCCCCAGACTCAGCGAATGATTGATGCCCACGGCGATTTGTCCTTCGAGGGTTTTCCATGAGGATTCCGTATCGCCGGACCATACCCAGCCGCCCCATTGGGCGATTCCGGGATAACCGTTCCGGTGCAAGCTCCAGGGACGGATGTCGGGCTTGGTGGACAGCGGGCCCTGATAATACAACTGATGACGTTTGATCCGCTCATCGAGATTGAACCAGTCTCCTTCATCCGGCCAGAAGGCGTCAACCCCGGCATGCATCAGATCCACATGTTCCTGCCAGTATTTCGCGATATGGCCGGAATCAAGGATCTCTGTCTCTTTGGGCGGGATATTGCCATGGAGTGTCGGCAATCGATCCCGATCCCATGGCACGATATGCACCACCACCTTGACGTTTCTGGCATGCAGATCGGATAGCACCGCTTGCGGGTCCCGCGTGAACACCTCCGGATTAAAGCCGAACGACGGCTGTCGGGTATTCCAACCCCGCGGACAAAACCCCGTCCCCAGATAAATGACCGCATCCAGCGGGATCTTTTTGCTCCGGAACGTGTCCACGATTTCAAGCAATTGATGATCGTCTTGGAGCGTGCGGTGCGACTGCATGTATCCGAGCGACCATTTCGGCGGCATCACGGCCGGTCCGAACAGCACCGATAGATCTTTCATGAGAAAGGCCGGGTCCGCGGCATCGAAAACATAGATATCAAAAAACCCGGGTGGATATTTGCCACCCGGGGGCAAACCCTTGCCCAGGTTTTGCTGCTGGTCTTTTTGGTTCTGCGGTTTGGTTAGGGAATCATTTTGCAACCTGGGTATGAACAAACCGAATTCGGCATTCTGAAGATCCACCTCCACCCATGGAGCGGCGACGTAAATTCCCCATCCGGATGTGCCGATGAGGAGTGGCACCGGATTGCGCGATCCGTAGGCATTGGCCTGCCAGCGCGGTTGCATGGCGTGGTAGCGGCCGCGGCGGTCGAACTCAATCCGCTGGTTCCGCCAGTCACCCTGCATGCGTGGTCCGCCTTCTCCCATCCCCAATACCGGGACATCATCCAGCCGGAACTTCACCTTTCCGTCATCCAGGAATACCAATCTCTGTAACAGCACTCCACGGGCATTGGTGATGCTCACCGTGAGAGGATCGGGACTGATCTCAATATCAAGATCCGCAATTTTTTGCCGGATCGGTTGCTTTGGTTTCACCCCTCCCTGATGGTGAACGATATGGATCCCATGGCTGCCGGCCGGCCGGATATCCAATGATGGGACCGCCGGATGATTGGCCCGCAGCAGGCTGGATGCCAGCATCACCGTCAACCCTGCGAAAAACAGATATCGTGATCTCAAGATGATGGATGTCAGGAATAGGAGGACTCCACGCGCTGCGCGACGTCGCGATAACCATAATCCACCTCGTAGATTTGCTTGAAGCACTCCAACGCGGCAGCCTTGTCGCCGATTTCCTCGTGGATGAGGCCCTTCTCGTAAAGGACTTCCTTTTTGATGTGGTCCATGGCGTGGAGATCGGCCAGGGCGTCGGAGAGTTGTTTGAGGGAAAGGTCGAACATGCCCTTGGCCTTGAAGGTGAGTCCTAACAGGAGCAACACCCGGGTGCGTACGTGAGGGTTGCGCGTGGCATGCTGGAGGTGGGGGATGGCGGCACTGTAATCTCCGGCATTGTAGAGGGCGTTGCCAAGATCGAAGCGCAGTTGCGGATCGGTCGGGTTCTGATCGACGCGACGCTGGGCTTCACGGATTTGTTCGGTGAGGCGGTCCGTACGCCGTGCGTTGAGGGCGGCTTGGAGTTCGAGGTTGTCGGGGTCGGCGGCGGCGGCGGCTTCGAGGTCTTTCAGATCCGCCTCGATGGCACGGTCATTCATGGTGGAGGCCTTGGAGGCGAGGGCGACGTCCCCGGCGCTGAGCGTGTGGGCCCAACTGTAGAAGGTCTGGGCGTTGTGCCAGTCTTCGAGTTGTTCGTAGATGCCGGCGAGTTCCTTGACGGTGGCCAGGTGATTGGGGTCCGCGTTGTAGCGCTCTATCATATTGTCGCGGCGTTCTTCGAGTTGTTCCTGGGTCAGGCCGGTGCGCGAGGCTTTTTCCAGTTCCTCGACCTGGTTGATGTCCCGCATCAAGTCGCGTGCGCTGGTGTTCTCGTCCCATTTTTGTTTTTTCATGGACGCCCGGGCGGAGGCATCTTTGGAGCCTTTGATGGCGGCGCCGTCGATCGGGTGGTGCTTGATGATGTCGTTATAGACTTCGGACGCCTGTAACGGTTGGTCGCGGTTGAGATAAAACGAGGCGAGTTTGTGCAGGAGTTTGGCGTTTTCGGGGCTGCCATTGCGGACGGTTTCGAGGGCGAAAGCGGCGGATTCGAAAAGTTCGAGTTTGAGGAAGGTGTCGAAAAGCAAGTCGTTGGCTTGGTCGTTGAGGGGGTCTTTTTCGAGTTCTTTTTCGATCAGTGGCAGGGTTCCCAAGGGGTCCTTTTTGGCCTGTCCATGGAGTTTCATCATCCCCATGCCGCCGGTTTGCAGACCGAAAAGACCGGCTTTTTTCTTGGTGCCGCCGACGAGTTTGAGTTCGCATTTGCGGAGCAATTTGCGGCCATCCAGGAATCCCGCGCATTCCTTGAGGACCCCCTGAAGGAGCGAGACGGCGTAGTCGAGGTTCTCGGCTTGGTAGGCGTTGAGAGCTTTGAGCCACAGAGGTTTCACGTTCGGCGGCAGTTCTTTTTCGGTGATTTCAGGCATGGTCGTGAAAAGCGTGTTGCGGAGTGAATGATGGAGGTTCAGCGGGGGCTTGGCAAGCGCGGGTGATGGAGAAAAGCCCGGATTGTCCCAAGTTGCGATTTTTGAGATTGATAGCCTGCCATGAATACGCTAGTGAAGTGCCCGCAGCTGGCAGTTGGAGCGAACATTCCACTGCCAGCACCATCCCAAGACATCATGCCTCCACACCCCAAAAAGTCGGGACGACGTCCTGCCAGAAACCGCAATCGATACGGTCCGCCCAAGCGATCCTCCAAGGATGAGGAAGAAAAGGCGGTGGAAGTGGATGGCGAGATTTCCGCAGTGCTTGCCGGCACGATGTTCCGGGTGAAACTGGAGAGCGGCCACGAGGTGCTGGCGCATATTTCCGGCAAGATGCGCAAACGCTTCATCCGCTTGGTGGTGGGCGACAAGGTCAAAATGGAGATGTCGCCGTATGACCTGACCAAGGCCCGGATCGTTTTCCGCATGAGCTGAGCGGATCCTGGGGATGGCCACCGGGCGGGCGTCCTGTCATGTTTTTGACAGACCACCGCCGATGCCGACGTATTGGTCGGCGACACATCCCATGAACACGATCCGTACGCCAAGAAGAACCTTGTCTGCCGCAGCCATCTCCGCAAGCAGCCTCCTGCTAATCTCAGCCGCTGCCGCCGGCCCCAGCCCATGGGTCGTGAAACCTGCCATCCCCGCCACCCAGCAATTGTTTCCGCAAGGCGCGGTGCGCTTGTTAGACGGCCCGTTCAAGACGATGCAGGAGATCGATCACGCCTATCTCATCCGCATGGAACCCGACTGTTTGTTGGCCCAATTCCGCGTCGAGGCCGGATTGGAGCCCAAGGCAAAGCCCTATGGCGGTTGGGAATCACCCGCCAAACCGGGTGTCGTCCGGTCCCTGGCCGGCCACAGTCTCGGCCACTACCTCAGCGCGCTCAGCCTGATGGCACGAGTGACGGACGACGCGGTCATGCGCGAACGCATCGCCTACATTTCCAAGGAACTCAAGGAATGCCAGGACAAGCGCGGCGATGGGTCGCTGGTGGCATTCCCCTTCGCCCGCGAACTCGAAGCGGACATCCGCAAGGGCAAGGTCGAGACCATCGATAACTACTGGGCCCCATTTTACACGATCCACAAGCAACTCGCCGGCCTGCGCGACGCATGGGTGTATTGCGGCGACGCCACCGCCAAGGAGGTGCTGGTTCGTCTCGCCGATTGGTGCGGGTCGCTGGTGAAAGACCTGCCCGATGACCGCCGCGAACGGATGCTGCAAAACGAACATGGCGGCATGGCCGAAGTGCTCGCCGACACCTATGCCATCACCGGCGAAAAACGCTTCCTCGACTTTGCCCGCCTCTATTCGCACCGCGCGCTGCTCGACCCGGCCGCCGATGGCCAGGACAAGCTCACCGGCCTGCATGCCAACACCCAGATCCCCAAATTCACCGGTTTCCAACGGATTCACGAACTGGCCGGTGACCCGCGGTACGGTGCCGCCGCCGCGTTTTTCTGGCAGTCCGTGGTAAAGGACCGCTCTTGGGTCAATGGATCTAACAGCATGCACGAACATTTCTCCGATCCCAAAAACATGGGCGCTGAGATCACCCGCGAAGGTGGCCCCGAAACGTGCAATACCTATAACATGCTGCGCCTCACCACCGCGCTCTATCAGGAAAAGCCGGACGCCGGTTACCTCGACTATTACGAAAACGCCTTGTTCAACCACATTCTCGCCTCGCAAGCCCCGTTGCCGGGCGCCGGCGCCTTCGTTTACTATACGCCGTTGCGGCCGGGCTATGCCCGCAGCTACGGCAGCGATTTCAGATCGTTCTGGTGCTGCACCGGTACCGGCATGGAAAACCATGCGAAATACGGTGAGTTCATCTACACGCATGACGCGTCGCCGTCCGTTTCGGTCAACCTGTTCATGGCTTCGGAACTGCAATGGCCGGAACGGGCGCTCGCCCTGAAACAGGAAACGCGCTTCCCCGAAGAGGCGGCCACCACCTTGGTCTTCATCAATGCGCCCGCCGAACCCGTCACGTTGCGCATCCGGCACCCGTTCTGGTTAGATGGCCGGCAACTCGCCGTCACGGTGAATGATCAAGCCGTAAACACCACCTCCCAAGCAGGCGGCTTCGCGGAAATCAGGCGCTTGTGGAAGGCTGCGGACCGCATCCGCGTCGCGCTGCCGATGAAACCGCGCATCGTCCGCCAGGCGCAGTGCCCCGGATGGGTGTCCTTGTATTACGGGCCAGTCCTGCTCGCCGGCGAGTTGGGCAGCGAAGGCCTCGAACAAAAGGATTTCATCGGTCCCTACACGCTGATCAAGGCCATGCTGCCCATGAATCGCGCGCCGATGTTCGTGGCCAAAACCGACGAGGAAGTGCTGGCCCGCATCGCTCCCGTGGACGGCAAACCCGGGACCTTCCAAACCAAGGGCCTGACCACACCCAAGGACGTGACTCTCGCCCCGTTCTTCAATCTCCACTACCAGCGCTATGCCATTTACTGGCAGCTCACCGATGCGGCCCACGCTGCGGAACAACAAAAACAACTCGCCGAAGCCGATCGCTTGGAACAGGCGCTGGACGCGAGCACCATCGACCGCGTGCGGTTAGGCGAACAACAACCGGAAACCGACCACCAGTTGCTCTGCGAAAAATCACGCACCGGTTACGGTCCGTTAGGAAAACACTTCCGTGCCGTCGACGAAAACGGCTGGTTCAGCTTCGAGATGAAAGTGCCGCCCAAGGGCACCAAGGCGGCGATTCGCCTGGTCTATTGGGGGCGCGACAACGGTCCGGAGTTCGACCTGCAGATCCAAGGCACCGTCATCGCGACGCCGAAGCTGAAAAGCATCGACAAGGAGGAATACTACGCGCTCGAGTATCCTGTTCCGGAAGCACTGTTAGCCGGCAAGGACAAGGTGCTCGTGCGGGTGCAAAAGAAACCGGGCACTCCCCCTGCCACCATCTATGACCTGCGCGTCGTCCCCATCAAATGATCCTGCGGCCTGACATCCGGGCCGCCGGCATGTTCCGAGCAATGACATTTATGTCTGGCTGCTCGATGGCGCGAAGGCGCAGTGCGGCCTGACCTCTGATGAGGAGGGCTGGGCGGAAGTCCAGCGCCGCCTGCAAACGCTGCGCAGGCTGCATGAACACAAACTTTACAAACCCGTGGGTGTATGAATCTCTACGAACTGGCGGCGCGCGTGATCGAGGCTCTGGAGGCGGAGTGCATCTTTTTTATGAAATTGCCGCTTGACTGCTCCGGATTTTATTTGTAATTACATTAGCGGTACTTCGTTGGGCACACCCGCTATGAAATGCGGTGGCGAGGTGCCATGAAAATCACCCCAAGGAATCGGGCGGCCTGATCCCCTTACATATCCCATGCAAGCAATCGCGACATCGGGCAAAACCACCCGCATCCGCCATCGCGGCTTCGCCTTGGTGGTGACGCTCAGCCTGATGATTCTGTTGACCATTCTGGCGGTCGGCTTGCTAAGTCTTTCGACACTTGCACTCCGCACCGGTA
>CAISTY010000187.1 GCA_903888515.1 Akkermansiaceae bacterium
AACCCACAGCGAGCATCTCATTTTGAGAATTCTGAGGAGAATCAGGGAAACTACCGCAGGGGAATTAGACGAATGGCCGGAATCATTGCGCAAAGCGTGTCCGAACGGAATACTGCCGAAAGATGTCGCGGTGCTTTACGTTGAACCCAACCAGAACGGTTCATCCGTCAAAAATCTAAGAATTAACGAACTGGGAGAGTTTATAGACGAGTGGCCTAACGGGTTTTTTGACGAGCGAATTAAGGAAATATTTTAAATTTCTCATCATGGTTTATCACGAAATAGCCGTTGAACCCACAGCGATTGAGGATTTCAAGGATCTTAGCCTTCTTGAACGCCAATTTGGCTTCGATGTCGGACGTCTGATTTCATTCATGCCCGCAAAACCGAAGGAAATTAGGTGTTGGAAAACTCTTTTCTACGAGCATCTCAAAACAAATCTTCCTCCTGAGAAACATAAGGATTTGGAGCTGCGAGTAATCGCATTTCTCGAACGTGCCATATATCGTTCACGAAATCGCTCGGCGCTGGATGATGGACAATCATGGTGTGACTTGGCTCTTCAAGAGGATGCAATAAAACACTTTTCGGCCATCCTTTGCGAAGGACCGTCTAGTAATTCTGCGATTCTGCCATTTCAAGGATTACACGATCCGGACGAGACATTTCCCGATTTCCTTTTTAAACCAATCCATTTCGCGGATTCCATGAAGGATCCAGAAGTGTTTTTGGAAAGTCTGCGTCCTCTCATTAGTTCTGCCAAGCGACTTCACATCATCGACCCACATTTCGATCCTGCACATCCGGAAGAACCGAATCGGCGAAGATGGCAGGCAACTGTTCGCAAGCTGTCGGAGTTCTTGCGAGATGCGAATCGCCTAACGATTGATATTCATTTTAATACTCAGGCTGATCGCACGCGTAATCCAAAAGAGTTTGTCACAGACATCGGAAGCAGAATTGTGGGTCTATTTCCGCCTTCTACAAAATTGTTTGTGTCAGCGTGGTCGAAGAAGCATCAGAGCATCAACTGGCACGCGCGCTATCTCCTCACGGATAAAGCGGGTGTCGCACTTGATTACGGATTCGATATGGGGAAGGATCGACGCACAGATGTCACTTTGCTCCCGAGAGATAAGGCCTGCGAAAAGCTTGCAGAGTTCAATCCAGAAACTCCCACAATTTTCACTTTGGAAGCCACGATCCAAAGGACGGGAACTCGAGCTGCTGGATTCGATGTTGGCTGATCGCCTTCATCTTGTAATACTTCATGATAATTCCATATTAGAGCTTTTCCGTAGCGAATTTCGTAAGGCGTCAAGCTTGCTCTGTCGAGGTTCACACTTTGGGCAATCTTCATAATTACTACAAAAGCCACATTTTGGGCAGATTAGCTTGCCACAGGAACAACTATCGTGTTGTCCATAAACGAGTGGAGTCATTCCGCATGGGCTTGATCGTCCAGATTCTTTTTTCCAACCGCCACAATAGGCCAGTATAGTTTTCCAGGGCGAATGCTCGTCACGTTTTCCGCTCAGCACGTTAAGTTGATGCAGTCGGAAAATTTTCAAGCCAAGGAGAGACTCTTCGCGATGGCGCCACAATGTTGCCAAGGATTCGATAAGTGAATAAACCGCACACTCCGGATCGCAAAAAAAGAGAGGCGATTCCCATTTTGTCGAATAGAAGACGATCTCCCTGTATGCCTCCGGGACGTAGTCCATACTATCATCCTTAGCCAACATAATAAGAAAATGCTCAAGAATTGATAGGAAAACAACCGACAAAGTGAAAGGATACTCTTTCAGGCGACTGTTCAAGCAGTTGATAAAGTCGAATTGCCAAGTGTACCTGAGATCTTTTGGGTTGATTAAATCAGTTGCACCAATAGCTAAAAGAGCGGGCATGAGGCCGGGTACATCAAGATGTGATCCGATGGAGAGATTATCAAAAAGCTTTGCTATTTGACGGAGTGCATCGTCCCGGCTTTTGTAGTCAGCAGCTGTGTAGTCGAAGATCCACGAGGGTAGAAACGTGCGGCCGTTCAAAGATGTTACCGAAAGCTGGAGACGACTGGAAGTCAACATCCTTAGTAATTGACTGAGTTTATCGGCCGAAGTGGTTCCTAAAAAGCGGACTTCAGACTCGCCGTTGAGAATTTTGTCCAAACTAAGCCATTTAGAAAGTGCTCCCGCAATTATAACTGATGATCCGTTACGAGTAGTCTTAAAATTCGGCACGCAATGTCTTACGAATGCGTGAGGATTATGCTTGGACCGGCGCGCATTTTTCACATCAATGCAAGCATCTCCAACCCTGATGTCGTAGTTCACCCATTCGCAGTCGTGCGAGGCAAATTCGGGCAACTGAAGAACTGCGATGTCCTTGGGTTTTTCACCGCGATCCGACAAGTATCTGATCACAGCCTTTTCTGCCATTCTAGCGGAAAGCATCCTTGTTTTTTCAGATGTTGACTCAGCGGTCTGGCGATTAATCCATTCGTTAGCTAGACGGATGTCCTCATCTTCTGGTTCGCCTGGCGCGATCAACGTCGACTTTCCGAACGGGAGATTCAGCGCAACATCGAGCAGTTCACGGATGCGCTTCCGTCTTTCCAGAGCCAAGCGGGCGTCTTCCTGCCGTTTTTCCAGAGCCAAGCGGGCCTCCTGCTTCCTCTTTTCCAGAGCCAAGCGGGCGTCTTCCTTCTCAAGCATCTTGTCCTTGCACTCCTGCAATGCCCGATGCAATCCCTGCAAGTTAAGAAAATCACTGACATATCCAAAAACCTTACGATGATTGTGAGTGCCGATGTCAACGAAATCTGCCGGTGAGCATTTGCCCCAAGTGTTATGGCGCTTGAGTCTATCGTCATCGAATTGATCATACTCGATATGACTCGTGCCGATAAACGTTACCGTGGCCAGGATGGGCGGTTCACGACCAACTAGAAGTAGATAGCATCCTGGTTCCATCGAATGAATGGGGGGCGGTTTCCTACGGGCTAACATAAAAATGGGACACAGGATTCAGATCCCTACTTTCGGTATGGGGCGTCGATGAAGTGCATTACGGAATTGGAAGACCTAACCTCTCCCGACCTTCCTGCTTCAGATATTCGAGTAGAAGGGAGGTGGTCCACGACATGGCTTCGCCAGCTACCTTCTTTTTAGCCTTACTCCATAAAGTGTCGTCTCTTGTCGCGTCAAGAAACTCATGTCCTTGCCAGGTCAATCGGTTGATTTCGTAACTGCGAAGCGCGTATTCACCAACCTTTCCCTTAATGAAACCAGCATCAATAAGAAGTTCGAGATGAGCCATGAAGGACGACATCTCGACACCTTCAGGCGGACTCACCTTAAAATAAGTTGATCCGTCCGGTTTTTTTTCGATCTCCCGCAGAATTGTGCGGATTAGGTCTAAATTCCTTTTCATAAAATTATCAGTTCATCAACGGGCTCAGTCCCAAATAACAGACATTGGTGGGTGGTTTTCATGCACTGAGACTGAGCTATGATTGTGGTTTAGTTCGATACGGTGTTGGGTCCTCCCTAAGTGACAATTCCGGTGCTGATGACTGGGGTATCGCGCTAGGCATTTGGCTTGCACTTAGCACTGCTATTAGGCCGGCGAGGTTGGGCAAGCCATCGCGTGTCTGCTTGATGGGAGAGGCTCCGTGTTCGAGGAAGAACGTATTTCCGGCGGCGGACGGTGGCGGACTGGCGTATGCCACAGAAAACAGTGGAACCTTGAGATTCATGGCTGTTTTCCCTGCCTCGAACGTGCCTCCATCAAGACCGGATTCGATGATGACCAATGCATCAGACAAGCCGCAAATGGTTCGATTTCGCGCCATCGCGCTATGTGCCTTCCACGCGAGGCTTGGTGGGAACTCGGAGAGGACAAGCACACGGGAGAGTGATTCCCCATCAAAGAAGCGCCTCAAGTCTTCCTTGATGCGGAAGTGGAGCATTCCCTCGGCAAGAACCAAAGTGGTGGAGCCACCGGCGTCGAGTGCGGCGCGATGGGCAGCGAGATCCACGCCCTGTGCGTAGCCACTGACCACATTGATACCCTCACGCGCGAGTAATGCGGCACTGTCTTCCGTGATCTTGATACCCTTCTCGGATGCCTTTCGCGAGCCACCGAAGCCGACGGAGGGCAATGCGAGGAGATCAAGGTTTCCCATTGCGTAAAGAACGGGGGGTGCTGTGCTTCCCAATGTCCGGCCAATTCTGGCAGGATACCCGGGTTGTCCATCTATCAGCAAGTGGACGCCCATCTTTTCGAGTTGTAGCCACTTGGCATCAATCGAGTCGTCATGCCGCCGGAGAAAATCGCAGACCTCGCATTTCAATTTGAAGCGACCTTGCAGTTCGCGATCTTCCAAGCTGAGAAAAGCCGCTGCATCCAGCCCTTCCTGCTGCATGCGGCGCAGGATCGAGCGCAAGGTCGCAGCTCCCACACCGGGCGCATGTTGGAGGCGGAACGCCAACGATTCGATCTGATCCTGGGCTGTTTTCATAGGCTGAGGGCGTAGATTTCATCGAGCTCTGAATGGAAATGTGGTTCCAGATGGCGTGTGATCGTCAGGGCTAGAATCTGGTGCAGCAATTCCAGCAAATCGACTAACTGATCGTTGGTCTCCGGCGTGATGCGCTTGATGTAGGTGTATGAAGCGCCATGCGTTCCCTGCCTCCAGCCAATATGCCCAAGCGAGGGAAAAGCACGATCAATCACAGGCCCGTAGAAGTCGGCAATAGGGATTTTCAGGCATGGATCTTTGCCTGTTTCCTTGTTCAGCTCAAACCATTGTAGCGTGACTCGGCTCATGTTAAAACTCAGTGATGCAACTTTCTCATCCCGCGAAACCCTCTGTGATCGAGGCGCGGATTTCAACAATCAAAGTTTTCAACTTCATAGGCTTCAATCCGCAGCAAGCGGATTCCAGACCCGCTGGAAGCCGCAGTCGCGGAAGTCCTTTTCGTTGACGGTGGCGAATTCGGTGACGCCTTGTTGGATGAGGAGGAGCGCGGCCCGCCAATCGTAGGCCCGGCGGCGGGCGAAGTTGGCTTCGCGGAGTTTCGGCCAGAAGATGTCATGAAAGTCCCGGCTGTCGGGAGGGAAGCCGATGACTTGCCAACGGGGATGTTGGCGAAAAGCCTCACAGACATCAGTGGCGGCGGCCGGCGAGAGGGGCTTGGCAAGCACGGCGGGGTTCCGCAGCAGCACGTAGAGTTCGAGCAGGATAAATTCACAGATTGCGACATCCTGGCGATCCTGGAGGGATTCCAGAAACGCCGCCGCCCTCGGGTGATTGGGGTTCCGGATTTCGACGGCGGGCAAAAGGATGTTGGTATCCAGCGAGATCATCGGTCGGGCATGCTGCGGTTGCTTTCATCGTCCGCCGCGATGTCGCGAAGCGTGTCCAAGGGAACCTTGATGCCGCCGGCATCCACACGGGGAAGCTGCCAGACACTGCGGGCGGGCTCGTTACTGGGGAAGCGGTCGAGCAACAACTCCAAGCCACGGCGCGTGACCTCGGCGAGGGAAAGTTCCCGCTGTGCAGCGAATGCCTTCGCCCGCTGGTAAAGCTCGTCCGGGAGCTGGATCTGGGTGCGTGTCATGCTGTAAATCCTACATCGCCGGGCGACGGTGTCAATTCTCTCCATGTCATGACTAGTTTGGGTTTTGAGAAAGGGAGAGTAGGCAGACATTTGCTCGGTTGGAAAAATGAATGCGGGCAGGATGCCTACTCCCCCTTCTTTCATATCATGGCGGTGGCTCTTCTGCTTCCCAGTCTTCAAGCCGCAAGCCGCTCACGCGTTTGAATTCACGGGTGGTATCGAGAAGGTGGGTCATGCGGTGAATTCCACGATAGGGGGGAGTTCGCCTTGCTCGGGGCGGGTGAAATTGGCGTCATCAATGCGGATGCTTTTGAAGAATCCCTCCGGCCAGGTGGAGGCTTTGACCGGCACCAACAGCACCCCATCGCCAAGACGACGAATCGAGACTTCCCGGCCTTCGAACCTCAGTTCCTTGGGGATTCTCACCGCCTGCGAGCGCCCATTGGTTAATAACGTCGTTGTCATAGCTGGTCTATACCCGCTTAAACGCATTCGGTCAACGAGCAAACCACGCAGTGCACGAAGGAAGATGTCGAACGGATGCTTGCCGAACGGGTCGAGGAGTCGCGGGCCATGACCCCACAGTCACGGGACATGCAATTTTTGCGATATCCAAACCCGTCAGATCGTAACAGTCTTCTCTCTTTCGCAACCCGGCCATGGCCAGCCACAGGCGCTTCGGGCACTGGCGGTAGGCGATGATTTTGGATTTGGATAGGTTGCGCATGACGGGGGTGTGGAAAGATTGAAGAATTTTTACCGCCAAGGCGCAAAGGTCGCCAAGGAAGAGAAGATGGATTTTGGTGTTGATTGTTACGGTGTGCTTGACGTGGGAGAACCTACGTGAGTGTTGCGACAGGATGCGTCGTGATCGGTTTGGAGAATGGCCGGTTTTTCTGAAATTCCTGAAATGGCAAATCTGTTCTCGTTAAGTTAGGTTATCAGTCTGGATTCAGGCCTCTGGTCTCTGGAGTTTGAGGCGAAGCCTCGCTAGGCCTGATAATTGGCGAGCGCTTCCCGGAGTTTGCTCATGATCTCCTTCCGCAAGGCGGTTGGCTTGACAATCGTGATGGCCGCGCCTTGGGACAGGATCCAGAAGTGGAGTTGCCAGGAATCCTTGACGGTGGCGGTGAGGGTGTTCTTGCCGGCGCGGGTGGTGATTTTCTGGTCGGAAGCAATCGCGGTCTCCTAGAGGATGGTGGCTAGACTGTCAGTCACGTGGGCTTTGAGCGAAATGGTTTTGCCATCGCCGAACTGGCCGCCGCCTTGGGCAAGGAAGGTGTCGAGTGAGAAGTGGGCCGGGCGTTTGGCGGGAGCATCAAGAATCTCAGCGGCGTGCATCCGGTGAAAGGCGTAGTGGAGCACGTCCTGATAATCGAAGGTCGTGGCCAGCAGGTAGGACCGCGCACCCTGCTGAATGATCGCCAGTGGATGTAGTAACAGTTCCTTGGTGGTGGTGGAGCCCGGCCCGCGATAGCGGACTTTGAGCTGGAGTTTTTGTAACAACGCTTCCTGAACGGCCCGGGACACGCCGGGATGGATAGATGGCTTGTGCAACGGGAGTCCGGGCGCCACGTAGCGGATGAGATCGGACCACTTCGCGTAGCGGTTTTGGGGGAGAGCCTTGAGCTTTTCCCTTGCCGCGGCAAACCGGCCCTCCAGCGCCTCCGTGAACGTGGGAGGAATCAACTGGCGCAGCAGATCCTCTAGCAGGCCAAGGGAAACCGCCTCGGCCAGATCGATTCCCGGGAAATCAACCCGGGCTCCGGGTTTCCAGTGCCAGCCGAAGGGTTTGGAAATCTCGTTGCTGAGGATCGGGAAAACCCGCGACAGTTCCGATAGATCGCGCTCGACGGTGCGTTTGCTGACCTCGTGCCCCGCATGTTCCAAGCGGTCACGGAGGTCGCGGGATGTCAATCCCGGCCCGCGTGACGGCAGCATCTTCAACAGCTCCCACTGGCAGGCCAGGGTGGTTTCGTGGTTGGCGCTGGGCATGATGTATGTTGGATTATTGGAACCCAATGCGGCGGAGGTGTCCGCTTTTGTGTTCGAGTTCACGGATCACGGCTTGGAGCAACCCGCCCGCGTCACGGAATGGCTGGAACCGGTGCTGGCGGGCGACGGCGGCGAAGTCTCCTGGGGTGGCGGTTTCCATGGCGGCGGTTAGGCTGAGGTCTTCCGGGGTCGGGTGTGGGAGTCCGAGATTCTGGCAATGGGAAACGAGCAGGCGGCTGACTTGTTCGGGTAACAGATAGCCGAAGTGGATCTTGATGTCGAACCGGCGAAGACTCGCGGGATCAAGCTGATCAATTAGATTGGTGGATGCAATCAGGATCCCGGGAAATGACTCGATCTGGGTGAGCATCTCGTTGATCTGGGTGACCTCCCACGAATTCTTGGCGCGTGTGCGGTCCTGAAGAAACGAATCCACTTCATCGATCAGGAGAATGGCACCGTCCTCAGCGGCCAGTTCGAACGTCCGGGCGATCTTCTGTTCGGTCATGCCCACATAGGCGCAGAGCAAATCGGACGCCTTCTGGACTTGCAGCGGTTGGCCGAGTTCGCCGGCCAGCCAGTGGCCGAAGGAGGTTTTGCCGGTTCCGGGCGGTCCATACAGGCAGAGTCGGGCGCTGGGGCATTGTTTCAGTTGTGCGGCGATCTGCGGGAGATCGGCCGGGGTGTTGAGGTGGGCGATGTCATAGAGGCCGGGCTGGATCACCTGGATGGTGGCTTTCGTGGGGTCAGGGTGAGGGCCGGACTATGGCCGACATGCGCGACAGAATACGTCGCAAGCAAATCCTACCCCAAAGAAATTCTCCACCGGGCCCGGGTTGCCCTGCGTGTGCCGGGGCCAACGAGTCAACCTTGACACTTGGCGAGGATTCCTCCGTAGTCCGCAGGCATCCCAATTGAATCCAGCCTTATTCGGGAATGATCATCCACGCATCCAAAGCATTCGAGAAACGCTTCAAATGTGAAGTCAGCGGCGAGGGCCATGTCGTCCTTCAAACAGGCCGTCTTGATGCCTGGAGCGGGCATTTTTTCAGGATTGGACGGATCTCGTATATCCTGCTCATGAATGATGCGACCCTCTATGCTCTCATTATTCCGGCCAAGGGGTTGACTACATTTCCCGCTCTTCTTAAAGTGCTTCTTCCGCTCGTTTCGGACCTGTGGAAAAAGCATGGCGGATCGTTTGACCCGGACAATCAAAGTGTGATTGTGCTGCCCCGCACCAATCGCTCACTGATCGGGTCGATGAACGACGCGATGAATGCCCTGCGATTTCATTGCGAGGTCGCGGAATTCGCCGACACCCCGTTTGACCTATCACATGTCGAATGGCGTATGAACGAGAACCCTTACAAGTCTCTCAATTATGATCACCCGAACCGACTGTTGCCGAAGATGCTGGCGAATGCCGGTTGACGCGTCCGCATCCGGCAGATGGATGCCGTATCACCTGCCGCCGGGCTGCCGTTCTGCGAGGCCAAGACATTTCTTCAACCTATACTGTTATGAGCGTTCACGCAGCAGCACATCATGCCTTCCTGTCTCCTGAAGCCAGCGGGCGAACAGACCACGGCACTCCTCGTTCATGATCGGGCCGTCGCACCTCATATTCGAGGCGTTAAACCTGACCTCCCTGACCCATTTAAAGCTGCTGGCGCCGCTGACAACCCGCGGAACGCTGGCCTGCAACAGGGCGTTTTCGCACATTGGACACGGCCACAAGGTGGTGTACAGCACGCAGTCGGCGAACTTGTCGCGGCGCAGCACTTGTCCAGCCTGCCGGAGAGCCAGGATTTCGGCGTGTGCCGTGGGATCGTAAAGCTGGTTCTCGCGGTTGTGCCGGATGCCAAGCTTCATTGCGTGCGCGTTGTTTATTGTTCATTCTCGAGTTTCTCCTTCACCCAGTCTGCGGCAAGGCTTTCAAATCAGGATCCAGATTACGGATAGATGTGCCTTGGGTTGGGATTCCGACTGGTGGAATTCATTTCCAGGCAGGCGCGGCAAACCCCATTTCGACACCGGTCGGACAAGTCGGGTCCACATCCACCGGCGGCCACAGCGCATTGCCGGCCTTCTGGTCGGCGATCTGGCTGCGATCATTGCCGACCCATCCGATTTCGTTAGAGTTGAGGTCCAGCCAGAGCGTGATGCGCCGCCAGTCGTCGGCGCTCAGTTGCAGGTCTTTGTGCTCGGGCATGGTTGTCAGGGCTTTGACGATGCCTGAGGCGCGGGCACCGAAGCGACCGGGGGTGGTCCGCGAGCCGCCGACGCCCAGCTTGGCGAGTGCCCTGCCTTCGCCGGGGTAGCTGAAGGCGAGATTATTTTTGGCCAGCGACTTGTAGCTCATGTCCGGAGCTTTCGGATGTTTTTTGTGACACTCGACACACTTTTTGTCGAACACCGGGGTTTTCACCAATTGGGTATAATTGAAGGGCATGGCGCCGCTTGCGACTTCGGGTGTTAGTTTCGACGGTGGACGTTTCAGTGCGGCCGACAGGTTGTAGGTGGTGCCGGACTTCCACTTGTCCTCATGGCATCCGAAGCAGGTCATTTGTTCGCCGGGATGGACATAGGTGGCCGAGCGCATCGAGTGAACGGCCATGCCCTTCTCATCAAGAAGCTGAAAATAGATCGCCTTGCCCACCGGTGCCTCGCAGTAAACACTGCCATCGTCCTCGACCGGGACAACGCCCAGCGGCATGCGGCCGATCGAGTCGGTGGCATATGATATTTGTGACACCGATTCGATGCTGAACCAGTTGTCAAGCAACTGCGGAATCACCTGCACCATGCGCAGCCATTTCACCTTGATGCCCGCGGGCAGTTGGGCGGCGGCATCGGACGTGTAAACATTGATGATGCTGATGGTGGCACGTTTGTGATCGGGCAGGGTCGCGCGCTTTCCCTGCCAGGTCTGCACAGGCAAAACCGGCGGCAACCGGCGCGGACGGACCGGAAATGGATCCCTCACACGGTAATGTGGATTGCCGGGATCATGAATCAACTCACGGTTGCCAAACCTATCTAACATGTATAGGCCGGTTTTATAATTGCACAGATGAAAATCCTCGCTCAGCGGCCATGCCGTGCCATAGGCATGGGTGGTATCCTGTTCGACTTCCGGGAAAGGATATTCAGGGGTGATGCGTTTGACCTGGGACATCGCGCCGTCATCGGGAATCCGGGTGTCAATGAGCACGAGGCTGCCGGAAAACCCCTCGTGGTGACCCACGGCCGTGGCCGTGAATTTCGGCGAGGCGGGGACCGCGCGGAAAGAGATTTCAGCGTCGGGCCGCAGGTTGCGCCCGTAAACCAGGGAATCCCTGCCATACTGGTCGGGTTGGAGGCCCTCGGTCATGGCAGACCATGGCAGGGGATAATTGCCATGGAAGTTGCGCGGATCCCGTCCGTCGGGCATGCATTCCCAGAAGTGATGTGCGGTTCCCCAATGGCGGTCCACGTAGTCCCAGCGGGTATAGATGATCTTGCCGTCATGGTTGATGCTGGGCGCCCATTCATTGGTCTCATGATAACTCAGGCATATCATGTCCGATCCGTCCGGCTCCATGGAATACAGCGTGTAGGTCAGCGACTGCGGGGTGAGCACGCATCTGCCAACACCGCCCCGGCGCGTGGAGGTGAAGACAATTCTTCCGGATGGCAGGAAGCATGGATCGAAGTCGTCCGCCGTGCCGTCGGTGAGTTGGGTGAGTTTTCTGGTGGTGATGTTATAGTTGAAGATATGCCATATTTCACCGATGGTGGTGGCGGCGAACAGGATGTCCCTGCCATCGTAGCTGAATTCCAGGCCCGAGAACTTGCCGGTGAGTTCCCTGCCCTGCCATGGTCCGGATGACACCTTGATGCCGGCCAGAGGCGCGACGGTTGCGGCTTTGGACTTGAAGTTTTGAATGACGAGAGGACCGCCGCCATTGCTGTGCCCCCGCCAGATGGCGCGCGCCTGCTCGATGATGCGGCCATTGCCGGGTTGTTCCAGCATGCACACGATGTTATCAAAATCGAGCAGCGGATTGGCGAACACGACCGCGCGGCGCACTTCGCACACCGCGAAAAACAATTTCCTGCGCGCCTCCTCCGATGTCGTTAGTTTGGCCTCGGCGGTCAGTTTTCCCAGTCGGACATCAAACCCGCCGGTGATGGCGGCGGGCAATAATGCGCGCGACTTGAAATGTGAAATCAGCGCGTTTGTCCGGCGCAGCACCACGTCGAGCGGATCCACATCCGCAGGCTGCACCAGCGCCTGCGGGTCCAGCGCTTGAGCCGCCAGGAGTTCACGCCTGTGCTTGGAGGAGGTCTTCAGCTTGTTGAGTTGGCCGGCGGTTTCATCATACTCATGCTGCCATGCCTGGTCCGGTGTGAGGTCGGCGGATGCATTCGCCAGATCTGCCGCAGAGGCGGGATCTTTTCTGTCTTGCTCGCGGGGTGCGGCCAAGCCGATGCAAGGCAAGCAGGCTAACAGGATGATATGCGGCACGGTGGAGGCGCGGTTCATGGAAGCATGGTCTTTCAAGGCAGGAGTTGAATTGACCTTACCCCCGCAGGATGTGTGCGCCGGTTGAACATATCTTTTGGCACGCATCTGTCACGCGAGGGATCAAGGCCGGGGCGGGGCTGTCTTATTGCAGGGTGCGTTGGTTATTTCCCGGTGTCCACTTCCCATTCGGTGATGCCGGCGGAGAAACCCTCGACCAGATCGAGTTCGATGCGCAGAGCTTGGGTCGTGACGGGTTGGATTTTCACCTTCACCGGTTCGGCCTTGCGGATGGCATACACGGGCGAGCCGGGCGCGGGTTGCCAGGCACCGTCCTTGTCCTGATAGAGCAACCGCCACGACTTCGGCAGGCGGCACTCGCCGGCATCGGTGTCCTCAGACCAGGTCACGGTCACGCCGTTCACCTTGATGGGTTTTTCGAATTCATAGGCGATCCATTCCTGACCACCCTTGTGCGGCCAGAAGTCAAACACCGGAGCGAATCCGTCGCTGGCATTGCGCGACATTTGCTGGTCGTTGATGCGGCCGGGGTCCATACCGACGCGAACGAATGAGACGCTGACCTTCGCCTTGGAAGCGGCGGTGGGAACTGGCACGGGACGCACGTGTTTGGCATCGCGGCCGAGCCAGACGGCCATGGACGACAGGCCGCGGTTGTTCCATGAGGCGTAGGGAATTGCGATCAAGGCCACGGGTTCCTCGCCAAGGCCGCCTTTCTTGCGCACCACGCGTTTCGCACCGGTCACTTCCAACACGGTCACGCCACCTAACAAATCCGGTTTGAAAACGGGGATCGCTTTGGCCGCGACGGGCAGCGCGACATCGGAAACCGGGCCGTTGTTATCCAGGCCTTCAAAGGCATAGACGACGGGTCCGCGTTCGAGCGCGACCTGGCCGCGGGTGGCGGCGATTTTCTGATTGCCAGCCACGCGGCGCACGGGCATGGGCAGATTGAGGTCCACCACATCACCGGCTTTCCACGGGCGCTGGATGATGGCATATCCGTCCTTGATGTCGGCCTTGAGCAATTCGCCATTCACCTTCACGGTCCACGCGGCTGGGGTGGGATCGTCGTATGCATAGAGATCGGTGGGCAGGGGCTTGCCGCGCACCCAGCCGGGAATCCGCAGACACAGGGCGAAGTCGCCCTCCTTCGCGGGATCGACTGATAGCTTGATGGCGCCATCCCACGGGTACTTGGTTTGCTGGCTGATTTTCACGGTGTTGCCCTGCACCTCGGCGCGGGCATCGCTTTGGGCGTAGAGGTTCACTAACAACCGGCCGTCCTGCACGGCGTAGGCATAACCTCCCAGCGAGGCCATCGTGCGCAGGACATTGGGCGGGCAGCAGGCGCAGCCAAACCACGGGGCGCGGCCGGCATGGCCGTGGTTGTTGGCGTCCTTGCCATTGTATTCAAGCGGGTTTGGATAGAAAAAGCGCTCTCCTGATAGGGAAACCCCGCTCAAAAATCCGTTGTAGAGCGTGCGTTCGAAAACATCCATGTATTTGCCATCGCCGGTTATCAGGAACATGCGCTGGTTCCAGAACAGGAAGGCAATCGCGGCGCAGGTTTCGTTGTAGCAGCGGTGAGGCAACTCGTAGTCATTGCCATAGGCCTCTCCGGCGGCACGCGCGCCGCAGCCACCGGTGATGTGGAGTTTCCTGCCCACCACGTTTTCCCAAATGGCGGTGATGGCATCGAGGTAGCGTTTGTCGCCCTTGAGCGCGGCCACGTCGGCCATGCCGCTGTAGAGGTAATTCGCCCGCACCGCGTGACCGACGGCTGCGCGCTGCTCAATGACGGGCAGGTGGTCCTGGCTGTAATCGCTGCCACCCTTGCCGTCCTTGCCGCCCCTGCCGCGGGCGTCGAGGAAAAACCTGGCGAGATTGAGAAACCGTTCGTCGCCTGTTTTCCGGTAGATTTTCGCCAAACCCATTTCAATGACCGGATGGCCGGGTGCGATCACCGGTTCGCCATCACCGAAGTCCTTGTGCACCAACTCCGCACTCTTCAGGCAGATGTCCAGCAGTGTCTTGGATTTCGTGGCCTGCTCATAAGCCACGCCGGCTTCGTATAGGTGGCCGAGATTATATAACTCATGGCTGAGCCCCGGATCCTTGAGCCAGCGCTGCGGATCGATCCAGTCGTGCGCCGGAGAATCCGGATGCATCGTCCGCCAAGTGTAGAGATAGCCATCCGGCTCCTGCGCCGCAGCAACCCGCGCGATGATGCCTTCCAGACGTTGCTGCAATTTCGCATCCGGGCGGACGCTCAGACAAAACGCGGCGCCTTCGAGAACCTTGTACACATCCGAGTCATCGAACGGGTATTGCGTCGGCGGTTTGTGTTGGAAATCCTTGTCACCGGCGGCACGGCGTTTCAGCGTCTCGGCGGCGAGATCGAAGTTCACCATGCGTTTCGACGACTCGCACTGGTCAAGCGCAAATGGCAGGGTCACCTTGTTGTTGATTTCCTGACGATCATGCCACAGACCACCGGTGAAACTGACGTCGGTGAAGGGCACCGGCCGTACCGGATAGTCCGCCGCTCCGAGCTGTCCGACCGGCACGACGGACATCGCGAGAAACATGCACCGGACCGGCAAGTGGCGGCCCTTGGAGAATAATGATTTTTTCATGACGGCATCCATACGTGGGAGCGATGGCCGAACTTACAGCGCCAATGCACCCAATCGCCCGGGCGCACCGCCCAATACCGTTCAATTAAGCAGGAAGAGAAGAGGGTTTTAACCGCAGATGAACGCAGATAGACGCAGATGAAGAGAGATTTTTGATTTCATCTGTGTTCATCTGCGTCCATCTGCGGTTCGAATTTCTTAATTGAACAGGATTGGGCGCACCGCCAGGCCACTCCCGGCTGGCATTCCAGCGCATGGTGCGTGGATTGGATGGTGGGATGCGTCAGGGATCACCCATGCCTCAGGCAGGGAAAATCATGCCTTCAAGCCCTTCAGATCGAACTCAACTGCCAGGTTTTCGGTGAGGAGTTCCTGCATCGTGAGTTCCTTGCCGCGGGCGGCGGCTTCACGGCCGAGGACGGCGGTCAGGACGTCGTCCACCGCTCGTTCGACTGTCGGGTTGGCGTACTGATTGCCAGTAACATTCTGGTAGAACGTGGCGATGTTGCGGATGGCACCCTGGTCGTAGAGGCTGGTGAGCGGTCCGCCGCCGAAATGTTTGGGACCGCCGCGGAGGTAGGATTTTCCCCAGTAATTGATGTGGGCGTAGGCGGCCTTGCCATAGACCTCGCAGCGGATCAGCCAGTCCTGGGCGTTCTTCAATGCCTGGCAGCGGTGCGTCCACACGAGTCCGTCGTCGAATTCGTAGGTGATCATATACAAATCGCGTCCGTCGCCTTTGGCACCCTCCCTGCAGCGCCGGGTTTTGCCGACGGCTTTGACGGGACGTTTTCCGACCGCCCATAACACGGCGTTGATGGTGTGGACGCTGTATTCCACGATGAAATCCCCGGACAACGGAATCGCGGTGATCCAGTTTCCCCGCCGCAGCAGGTTTTCGTTATTTCTATCAGCCGGGTCCGGCCAAACCGAGCTGAAGCCCATGCTGTCCACGTGCATCAGTTGTCCGAGGCCGCCTTCATGGATGCGTTTCACGACTTCGATGTTCACCGGATCGGTCGGCATCTGATAGTCGACGAGATACACCAGTTTTTTTTCGGTGGCGAGTTTGCCGGTGGCCTGGATGCTGAGTGCGCCGGGAACATCGATTGCCACCGGTTTGGCCGCATAGACATGGCAACCGGCCTGAATCGCGGCCTGCGCGTGCGTGGCGTGGAATCTGGGAATGTTCACGATGGCCACTGCTTCCACGCCGCTTTCGAGCAGGCGCTTGTGGGCTGATAGACCCGAGAAGCGGCGGGCTTTGTCCACCCCCAGCGCGTCGCCCGTTTTATCGGCCGGTTCTTGGAAGTAGTCCGCAGTGGCGTGGATCTCATATCCGCCGTGTTGTTTGAAAAGATTGCCAATCCATGCCCCGCGTCCGCCGCAGCCGATCAGGCCGAGTTTGATCTTGCGGTCGAAAACCACGGGAGCGACCGGGGTTTCCTCGGCGGCACGGCTGTCGATGGTTTGAGCGACTCCGGCGATGGCGGTGGAGGCAAACGCAGTTCCAAGGAACCGGCGGCGGGAATAATCAGATGGTGGATTCATGGGGTGATGATGGTGGATGTGTGGTTTGCTGGAAACTTGCTGTCAGGAAACAACTAACAGGATGGTGCGTATGAATGGGCTTCGCCGGGCTGCGCCCGCCCAAAAAAGGCGGATGCGTGAAGCGAAGATCGGGATTAAGAAGGAAGCGAACATGATTTGCAACTCTGAAAACGACTCTGAAAACGAGTTGCCGTCCGCGATCCCAGGGCGACTGGCTGTCCCGGCGGCCCGTCTTTGGAGACGTCAAGGTCATACCCCAACTATATTCCATCCCAAGCAGGTCGATTTTGTTAAGCCCTTCATTTCCCACAAACACATACAAATTCAGCCCACCCTCCTCCTCAATCGGATCCCTGGATGGCCAGCGGCCTGTCAACGGATCCATATATCTGTAGCCGTAAGTCAGCTACACAGATGCTTTTGGCGCGTGGTGATTTCCGGCGCAACCTGTTGGAGGAAATTGAGTTGTGCGAATTTATCGGCCTGGGCGGCAGTGGCCGGTTCGGAGCCGGAAACGGGCCGCAACCTGGGTCGGAGTCTTCGGGGCCGGGGTTTTGACCACCTCCGCAACGCCGGACGGACACCGGAAAGGTGCTGGCGGTCGTGAATGCAGGGGCGGTAGTCATCGCTGGATCTGTGCATAGCGGATCAGCGGTAGGGTGGGAAGCGGAAAGTTCCGGCCATGACCTGCAACGTCAAGGGCGCGGCATTTTGAGTCCTCTGCCAGGCCTCACAAAATCCCGGGGTTTGGGGCGGAGCCCCATGGCGTCTGACAACTTCCGGCGGCGTCATCATCAAGCGCCGAAACTACGATGATAGCGGACCTGAAACCCGATGAGAGCGTGGCAATCTAGCAAAATTGCGACGATGTCAATTTGGGAATCTCATACGATGTCAATTCGGCCCGCAACAGTTATATGTTAACTTCCGGCGGCGTCATCATCAAGCGCCGAAACTACGATGATAGCGGACCTGGAACCTGATGAGAGCGTGGCAATCCAGCAAAATATCGACGATGTCAATTTGCGAATCCCATACGATGTCAATTCGGCCCGCAACACCTAATAGCGGAGCAGCGGCTTGAGAGGAAGTGGAAAGTTTTTCGTCGGACGCGTAGTTGTCGGCGGCAGCGGTTTGCAACTGCGTGTCCAGTGGGTTTTCGGACGCTTCCGGCAGCCACCCGTTGGGATGCCAGCGGCAACCACCGAATCCCATACAAGAATCTTCACGCGGCGCTATGGACCCCGCTTACACCAATCCCACCAGATCCCATCATCCGAAACCCAATTAGAACAATCTATCAACAGCAATACCAAAGGACCGGCCCCCATCGACTAGGTGCATAAATAGCTAGCAGCAAAAAAATGTGATTTAGTGTACTCTGACCCCATTCACCAAACCATCGCAACAAAACTTACCAGCGATAATAATAGGAAAAACCAGATAATCCTACAGAAGACCCTTGCTCGATTATCTCCACACTTAGCCATAACCCTTCCTTGTTCAAGGTCCGACAACATGGCTTGCATAAAGTTGATTCCAGACATTTGCTTGCCCTTGCGGGAAATGTGCGGTCGCAAACCCATCAGCCAAAATCCAAGGCTCACAATTAACCCAATCGCCAAAAGATAAATACTCATGCGCCTTCACTACTAACTACTCTTGAGTATCCGTATTTTCTTTTGACCGCCGTCCATTTAAATGTTCCAGCGACAGTTTTGAATTTTGCCCATGAATGATTCATATCATTTGCCCAAGTGGCATGTGATGGACATTTACACTTGTACTCAAAAGGCCTTTTCTCAGTTCTGGTCGATATTTCAACCGCAAGAACACTGTTCCCAAGCCCTCTCATTATAGTTTCTGGAGTTGTAAGAAACACATCAATTATTATAGCTGCTCTGAGAGGGCGGGTAGCCACTACTTGCCATTGTCCACCAAAGTATTCCCCAGACCAGTCAGCGGTACTCGTATCTATGCTAAACGATTCGCCAAATTGGTCCTTACATATTTTGTCGAGCGTATCACGTGCATTCTGTCCATCAAAAGGGACCCACTTCCCAGAGCGAAGACTTGAGGATTCGCCATCTGGCCAATCGACAATACCTGCAAAATAGTCAGCCAGCCCTGCGGTCATCCCCAACACATCCCACTGATTCACTCCATCATTGCTCACAAACCCATACAGATTCAACCCGCCTGATTCCTCAATCGGATCCCTTGACGTCCAGCGGCCCGTCAGCGGGTCGTAGTATCTGTACCCGTAATAGTACCATCCCGTGACCTGGTCTAACGACTTGGTGGAGAAGCGGTGGGAGAAATCGGCAACTTTAGCACCGCTCCAAACCACGGTGTTGCCGAAGGCATCATATTCATAATGAGCAACGATGCTGACGACTGGCACGTTGTTCACGATAGCGACCGCCAGGTATTCGCTGACGTTGCCGTTGCCATCGAAGGTCGGGTAATAGCTCGCTGTGCCGTCGTTGACTGCGAGCAGTCCGCCGACACCGCCTGCTCCCTGCATGGTGCCAGACAAGTCCATGTGTGAATTTCCATCCATTGGTCGGAGAATCGGGTTGTTTTTTGCCGAACTGACACTGCGCGAGCCTGCCCGAAACACGGCGTTAATCCAGCACAAATGTTCCACGGGCGGTTTTTTGTTATTGAGACGGGTTTGAACAGT
>CAISTY010000188.1 GCA_903888515.1 Akkermansiaceae bacterium
GTCGCGGAGCGACGCCTGAAACCACGTTGCCCTTTGGCACACGCCCACATCAAGCGTCGCGACGCGACGCATCATTCATATCACCCTTGGAACCGTGGGTTGAAACCCACGGCTACCCTCCAGGGTCGCTCCGCGACCTTGGAACCTCACCCCGCACTGAACACCAAGCGAGGAATCGCTCCCCCGAATTGTGTATAAAGATCACAGTCCGGCCACCGGCTGAAACGAGCGTCGATGATGGCAACAAGGGCCGTGAATCCGCAGCGCTTCAAGATGTGCCTTGGTGCCATACCCCTGGTGCTTCGCAAAACCGAATTGGGGAAACTCCCTATCGATTTCACGCATCAGGCGGTCGCGGGTGACCTTGGCGATGATGCTGGCGGCGGCGATTGACAGGGACAGTCCGTCACCCTTGACGATGGCATCGTGGGGAAACGGAAACCCCCGCACCGGCAGCCCGTCGATCAGGCAATGGTCGGGGCGTGGATCAAGCGCCTCCACCGCCCGGCGCATCGCGAGGTGGGTCGCCCGCAGAATGTTGAGACGGTCGATCTCCTCTCTATCAGCAGTGGCCACGGTCCACGCGATTCCTCCATCCCCAATCAGGCGCTGATAGAGAACCTCGCGCTTGGACGCACTGAGTTTTTTCGAATCATCAAGACCGGGACAGGAAAACCCGCGGGGCAGAATGACCGCCGCCGCCACCACCGGCCCGGCGAGCGGACCACGGCCCGCCTCATCGACGCCAGCGATGCGCCGGAGGCCTCGGGCGTGTAAGGCGGTTTCGAAGGTTAGATCGGGCACGGATCAGAATCCGGTGAAGCGCGCGTGTGTCGTTCTCTGCATATAGCTCACTGTGGAGAAAAGTTGCGTGGCGAACACCCTTCCATCCGCGTCCACCACCACCCCGACGCCGGTATGCGTCCAATCGTCCACCATGTTCTTGTGGTGGTCGGAGGAGCCCTTCCAAAGGCCTGTGACAGCCGTCGCCGGGGCACCCTTCGCATGGTATGATGACGCGACGTTTTCGCTGATGTTCTCCATGTGAAAGCGCTCGCGGGCGACCAGGGCCCGGCCGTCAAATCCGACGTGGCTGACGTTCTGGCCATAGATTGAAAACGAGCCACGGTTTTGGCGGAGATATTCGCAATGCTTTTGCGCCAGGCGGTCCAACCCGGCGTGGCGTTGGAGTTGCTTGGCACCCTGACTGAGACGGTAGGCATTGACTGCCTGAAACACTTGCGCAGCATGCGAGGATTCAGATTGCGACGATACGGAAACCGGCACCTTGGTCAGCGCGGGATTGCTCGCGCAGGAAACAAAGGCACCAGCACATGCTATTGAGAGGAGATGAGGATATAAGTGTGTTTTCATACATGGCGGGATTAATGGTAATCCTTCAGGCAACCCCACCATGGGACCACCGTTCGTTGCACAGTATGACAAAAAATACGTGAGGCACAGGGATGACGTTTGCGGTACCTGTGTCACGGTTTTCACCACATCAGGAGGACAATACACCGGTTTAAAATTGCAACGTCGCACGGATGCCGAAAACCTGTGGATCTCCGGGAGAACCGGCTTCGATCTGCGAATTGATGAAGGTGTAATACTCCCTGTCCAGCAGATTGCGTCCGTATAACGCCACCGAAAAACGCTCCACGGCATAGCCGATTTCGGCATCCCAGCAAAGATACGAGCCTTGGCTATAGCGGTCTTTGTTGGCTTCGTTGAAATAGGTGGTGCCGGTCATGCGTACCGCGGATTGCAGGTAAAAACCCTTCTGGAAATCATAACGTGCGCCAAGACTGGCCGCGAACTCGGGCACATAGGGCACCGCATTGCCGTCGTAGGGCGCGTCATCGAACCGCGCATGCACCAGACCCGCGCTGCCTTGCACGGTCAAGCCATCCACCGGTTGCCAGCGCACTTCCGCTTCCACTCCCAGTGATGTCACCGAACCCGCATTCGTGGTGTAATAATCGGTGGATTTCGGTGCCTGGAGGTTCAGTTGATAGTCGTCGATGTGGTTCCAGTAGCCGGTCAGCGAGCATGTCAGGTGGTGGTCGGGCAGGGAAATTTCCGCCCCCACCTCGTGGGTCAGCGCCACCTCGTCTTCATAGCGCGCCAACTTGGCGGTGCTCGCAAAGGCTGAAAACCCCGCCGGCTTGATCCCCATCGCGCCGCGCGCGAACACCCGCACGTTCTCACATAACACATAACTCGCGCCAATCTCCGGCGTGAAATACCAGTCACCCATGTCCTCGCGCACCGGCGGAGTGGCGTACGGCGGGTTGGGGTAGTAATTTAGCGTCTTGGTGCGGTCAATCTCGGAATCCACATACTCGAACCGCGCACCGGCTGACAAATTCAGGCGCGGGTTCACCGCATAGGAAGCGCGCCCGTAGGCTGCGACATTCCATTGATCGATTTCGTAGCGGGTGGTCTCCCCGACAAATGGTCCATAAAACTGGCGTGTTGCATCGCCGCTGCTCGCCTGGTTCATGAAAAACACGCCTGTGCGCCACGACCATGGACCGGCATCCTCCGGTGATTCCCAACGGAATTCCTGGGTCCACAACCGTTGGTCCTGGATGATCGTCGAACTCATCCCGGTGCCGGGATTATTCATCAAATCCAAATCGGTGATGCTCGGGTCGAGTTTCCAATCCTGCCACGCGGTGATCGACTTGAAGCGTCCCCACCGACCCTCCTTGGTATAGTGCAGCGATACCTGATAGCGCTCCATGTCCGTCTTTCCGGGAATGTCCGACTCCACCCGGAATGGATCCTTGCTGTCTAACAAACTCAGGCGTTGACCACCGTCGTCCACGCGCTCCGCGCCGACGCGCAGCCGCCACTCGGTATCCGGCGCGGGTTTCCAATACAAGTTGGCCAAGCCACCGGTAATCGACCGGTCGTCAATGTCCCGGCCGAGGGTCGGATTGTGGATGAATCCGTCGCGTTGTTGATGATAAAACTGGAACGTTTGTGAGAATCCCGCGCCGAGGGGTCCGCCGGTGCGCAGGCTGGCACCCCATGCGTCATACGATCCATACTCGGTGGTTAGACGGGTCACGGTATTGGCGCCCGGCCGCGGGGTGGTCATGTCGAGCATGCCGGCCGCGCCGTTACGACCGTAGATCGTTCCTTGCGGACCGCGCAGGATCCGCACCTGGTCCAATTCCAGCAAGCTGGACGGGTAACTGCTGGTGTCGCCCATCGGCACATCGTCCACCACCATCCCCACCGCCGGCGGCGAGAAAAACAAGGTATTGGCAGAGCCCCGCATGCTGAGAATATCTCCATAACCACGCGTGTCACTCGTCACCACGGAGAAGCCCGGCACCAACCCCGAGAGACCGGCCACCGAATCCACCTGAAACAAATCGAGATTTCTTTCTAACAAAGTGCTCGCGGTGTCCCGCTCCGCCGTCACCACCAGCGGTTCCAGGGCAGCCGCAGGCTGGGCGGCACGCATGAGAACCGGCGGACAGCCGGCCAGCGCCAGGGTGGTGAATAAGATGCCGCGATGAAGGGATTTTTGACGCATGGTAATAAAATCAGTTTCCGTTAGTTAGAGGTAATAGCGCCTCATGGCTGGATCCCGCAACCAGGGATCCAGCCGCAGGCCCGCGCAGGGAGACCTGAATACGGAATGACTTGCAAGGAAAAACCTGATCACAGTTGATAGCACATCAACTTGTCCTGTTCGCGCAGATAGAGCCGGCCTCCGGACACCACCGGATGCGCCCATGATTCCTTTTCCTGGAACTGCGGTTTGAACGAGCCCTTGATCTTGCATTCCTTGGGTGTCGCCTCCAGCAGCACCACCAGGCCGTCCTGATAGCGGAAGATCAGGTGTCCGTCCGCATAGGTGACGGCTGCCGAGCCTTTGCCGGGGGGCTTCACCGGTCCCCACATGAGCTTGCCGGTCTTGATGTCGAGGCACACCAATTCGCCGCTGTTTTGCTGGTGTCCGCAATAGAGATAACCTTCCACCAACACCATGCCGCCATGGTGGTTTTGCAGGGTTTCGGCAGTCAGGAAGTAAACCTCCGTGGCTTTCACTCCCTCCCCGTCCTTTTCAAGTTTCACCATGCCCGCGCCGGCCCCGTAGGCGCTTGAACTGAACACATGGTCACCCGCAATCACCGGGCTGGAGATGTTTGCCGTGTTGTTCGCCGTGTTATCATATCCCCAGAGGAATTTCCCGTCGGCAGCCCGTACCCCGATCACCCCGCGGCCTATCATTTGCACGTATTGTTTGACGCCCGCCGCCATTGAGATCACCACCGAGCTGTAGCCCGCGCCATCCTTGCCCTTCTTGCCGAACTCAGGCACCTTGCATTTCCACAATTCCTTGCCGGTGTCCTTGTCGAGTGCCACCATGCTCGCGTCCGGACCGCCGGGCGTGCAGACCGCCATGTTCCCATCCACCAGCACCGATTCCGAATAGCCCCAGCCGGACATCATCTTGCCGCCCCAATCCTCCGTGAAACTCTTCTTCCAGACCAGCTTGCCCTCGGTTGTCAGACAGGCGATCGATCCATTGGAAGTGGTCACCCACAGGTGATCTCCGACCACGGTCGGCGTGCACCGCGATCCCGCAGACATGTGTTTCGGCACCGTTTCGGTCAACACCGTGGACCATAACACCTTGCCGTCCTTGGCATTGACCGCCACCACTCCCTGGCCGGCCTGCAGATTGCCCGTGGTATAGATCCGGTCGCCCACAACCGCCACACCGGCATAGCCCTTGCCCATGCCTTCACCCATCCAGAGCAACTCCGGTGCCTTGGTCTCCCAACTCTTGATAATCCCTGTTTCGCTCGATTTGCCGTCGAGGTTGGGACCCCGGAACTGCGGCCAATCCTTGCCCGCCACAACCCCACCCCCGACCATCATGCCCGCCAATGAAATGTGCAGGCCCAGTTTGAAAGCATCCGTTGTCTTCGATGTGATATTGATCATACGCAAACCAGAAACGCACTCCGGCAGCCACTTCTTTCACGAAAAAAATCTATCACCTGCTCACCCTGTCGGCTGACGGCCCATGGATCGATGTCGGCCCGCCCCAGCCCGAGGAAACCCACCGGCACCCCGGCGACCCTGCCCGGGCCGTAAGGGAGCTTGGATCCCCGTTTCACCTCCAGTGACTTGCCATTCAGAGCGTTCCCGTCAAGCTCCCGCCGCAGATTGCCCCTGCATGGCCGGCCAGCAGCCCCGCAAGCTCAACCGGTGGATGCGCAGTGTCGGATCGCGCCCGATCCAACCAGGCTCGCCGCGCCCATCCACGAAGGCAACGCCAATGGGCATGTCGAGTTGGGTGTCGGCCAGATGAATCATCTCCTCTTCCGCCCGCTCGCACATCTCGATCCATTCCATTTTCATCGCGATCGGATCGAGATCGCGGGCTTTGATCTTATTCAGAACCCCACGCTCGGTCTTGGCGAAGCGGCGCATCATTTTCAGCAGAAACAAGGGGCTGAAACCCTCGTCCTTGCCACAGGCCGCCCAAACAATGGCCTCCAGCGAGAAAAGCCGGCCGAGTTCCAGCATATCGACATAGTCCCGCGTCTCCGTCCGCCCCGACACGGCCAACGCCTTGTTCACCGCCATGTCGAACAAATGCAGCCGCCACCCGAGCACCGGGTCAGGCACGATGGGGAAAAACCGCCATGCCGAGTCATGTGCCCAATCGAGCGAAACCTCCTCCGTTCCGCGGCGCACATCGGCCCGGCGAAACGACGAGAGTGTGGTCCAATCGCCATATTTCTCATTGGGAATGACCTCGAAACCCGCCGCCCGCAATGCCGCCGCATCCCGCTCGCTCGCATCCGCCAGGGCCTCGACCGCATCGTGGAAAAAGTCGAAGTCCTTGGAAAACCGGGGCGAGCCGTCCGCCGCGTTCAAGACCAAGCCGCCGGCAAAGTGGCTGGCTTCCGAGCGGTTCGACACGATGACCGCCAGCACCTCCCGCTGGAAGTGGGTTAAAGGCATTTTTGCAGGTCCTGTGCGGCACGCCAGGCTTTCTGGTTGCCGTATTCTCTCAGATGGTGGACGACCAGCCGCACATCATCCATGAACTGCACCTTCGCTTCAGGATGCCAGAACCAGAAGCAGGCAAGGCCATATTCCTTCACCAACGCCTCCGCCCGCGCGACCAATTCAGGCGGCGCGGGAATCCGGGGCGGTTCGGAAAGATCGACGGCGGTGTTCATTTCGGCATGAGGATACGCCATCTCCGGCAGAATCGCAAGCGTCCAGATTGCTCTTGCTGGAAGCTGGAAATGCGGACCATCCTTGACCGCGCCCAAGGCATGAAATCCGCCGCCCCATCCCGATCCGCCCACATCCAAGCGGCTTGTACCAGCTTTCTGGCGCTGTTCTCGATCGTGGAGATCGCGCTTTACGGGCTGCCGTTTTTCTATGATTTCATGGTTCGGGATTTCGGTTGGACGCGGCAAATCCGGTGCAGCCAGATCTAACGGAACCGCTGCGGTTTCTCGCCCTGCTTCGCGACCTGGACATCCGCCTCGTCAACTTGAGCGCCGGATCGCCCAACTATAACCCGCATATCCAGCGCCCCGCATTTTTCCCCCCGTCCGATGGCTACCTGCCGCCGGAAGACCCGCTCGTCGGGGTGGCTCGCCAAATCACAGTCGTCCGGCAGCTCAAGCAGCAATTCCCCGGGCTGATTCTGGTCGGCACCGGTTATACCTAAACCCGGCCATCACTCACCGCGCGTTCCATGGTCAATCTCCCGCAATAACTGCCTTGAGATCCTCCATCGACCACCCGGACGCATCCGCAGCGCCGGTCTCGTCGATGGCCGCCGCGAGTGCTCGTTTGTTGGCCTGCAAGCGCACCACCTTCTCCTCCACCGTGCCACGCGTCAGCAGGCGATACACTGTGACCGGGCGGGTCTGCCCAATGCGATGCGCACGGTCGGTCGCTTGCATTTCAGCCGCCGGATTCCACCAAGGATCAAAATGAATCACCGTGTCCGCAGCCGTCAAATTCAAGCCATACCCGCCCGCCTTGAGACTGATCAAAAACACCGCCGGCCCACCCGGATCCTGAAAATCCTCCACCAAACGTTGGCGGTTGCGAGTCTGCCCATCCAACCTCAAACAACCCCAACCACGCTCGAATATGCATTTCTCGATTTCCAGTAATTGTTTTTGGAATTGACTGAATATTAATACTCTATGATTTCCATTCACAGCCTCATCCAACAATTCCAACAGGCGTTGGAGCTTGGCGGAACGCCGTGCCACCAGGAGACGGTTCCATCGGTCGTTTCCAAGCAGTGCCAGGTCACAACAAGTCTGGCGGAGCCGTAGCAAAACGGTGAGCATCTGCATTCTGGCGGCCCCGGAATTTCCCGTGTCGGCGATGGTCTCCACCCGCTTGCGTCCTTCCACCAGCAGCTCGCGGTAAACCGCCTGCTGGTCCGGGCTGAGGTCACAGTATTCATCGATGAAGAGTTTGGACGGCAGCTCGGGGGCGACCTGTTCCTTGGTGCGACGCAATAGAAACGGCTGGGTTTTGAGTTTCAAGCGCTCCATGACCGCCCCGGCGGACTCGCCCTCGGCGAGTGGCAGTTCGTAGCGCGCGCGGAATTCCTCGCGTCCACCCAACCAACCGGGCTGGATGAAACGGAACACCGACCACAAATCCCGCACGCCGTTTTCCACCGGCGTGCCGGTGAGCGCGATCCGGTGCGACGCACGCAATTTTGCAACCGCACGGGCATGGTCGGTGTCCGGATTGCGCATCCAACTGGCTTCATCCACCACCACCGCTAGGTAATCGCGCTGCAAATGCCACGCCAAATCCCGCGCCAACGTGCCATAACTGGTGAGGATCACGTCTCCCGCATCAAGCCGCTCACGCTCCGCATCCCGACCCGCCCCGTGCAGAATCCGCACCCGCCGACCCGGCGCAAAACGCGCGAATTCCGCGCGCCAGTTCCCTAACAGCGTGGTGGTCGCAATCACCAATACCATTCCCGAGGCAAACACTGGCTTGGCAAACAAGCACTCGATCAATGCGATCGCTTGCAGCGTTTTACCCAAGCCCATGTCGTCGGCCAGAAGCGCCCCGCCGAAGCGCTCGACCCGATCCAACAACCAGCCGGCTCCATGCATCTGATAGGGCCGCAGATGCGCCTGCAATGTGCTCGGCTTTAAAAATTGATAATAATCATGCAAATCGCTTTTTATCAGATTATTATGCAACTTCTTACGTATTTCCAATACCACTTCACCGGAGCGGACTGAGGCTTCGAAATGGGTTCCTTTTTGGTGCACGTCGAGTTCGCTGAACAAGGGATCGATCAGGTTGGTCAAATCATCGGAGATGACCCAATGCCGGCGGCCCGGCAGCTTGGCCGAACGGTTTCCGGAGCGCAGCCATTGGCGGATTTCAGTGGCCGGAACGAAGGTTCCATCTTCTGCTTGAAACTTCAGGTCGAACGCCAGCCAATCCTCGCCGGAGCCGAGAATCTCGATTTGCGGTGAGACCACGGTGAGTCGTTGGCTGTGCTGGCTGAGGCGCGTTCCTTCGGTGACGCGCCATATCTCGCGGAGGCGGGGCAAGCTGTGGGTGAGAAAATGGATGACTGACGATTCGCCGGGCAAAGACCACCGACCGGAAACTCGATCGGAGGGTTGAAATCCGGTTTGTTCCAAGCGGCTGGCGGCACGTGCTTCGGCGGAGAGATCACGAATTTCGCAATGCTCACCCACGAGACGGGGCAGGTTTGCCACTCTTCCGCATCCCGGCGAAACCGGTGTGGAGTCGCCATAAACCACCGTCAATTGCGCCTCCAGGTGTTGGAGTGATCCTTCGAGCGTGAGATGAAACGATGCTGGAGCCGGGACGAAATGAAGGCACGCAAGCCAACCGTTCGCAGGGAATTCGAGCCAATCCTGCCATGGCTCGAGATGGTCGAGGAGTAGGCGGAGTGGAATTTCCACCGGGCCGCCGCGTGCCAGGGGCTGCATGATACCATCGAGAGACGCCGGAATACTCCCCTCGCCCGCCCGACTCAGAAAATCCTCGCCGATTTGCCAGAATGCCCCGCCGATTTCGGTCCACATGGCGGCATTTTCATCGGGAACCAAGCGCACTTGGTTCTGTTGCAGGCTCACGGTGGCGAGACGAATGCGTTGTCCTGTGATCCTCCGAATGGGCAACCGGTCCTTGCCGCTCCACACCTGCGGATGTCCATCGATGGCATCAAGGAATGCGGTCGCCCGGTCGCCGTCGTCGAGGTGGAGATGCAGAGAGTCCTTGGCCGCCACCCCCGCTTTGGCAAGCCACTCCGCCAAGCGGTGATCGGCGGCGCTCACCTCCGCCTGCCGGGAAATCAAGACCGTGGCCGAAAGCTTTCCCCGTAACAGCGAATCACGCCAGTTCGGCGGCAGCAGTATCTCCCGGGCCCGCACCGGGGGTACTGGAGCGCACAATGGCGCGGCGACTGCGGCAGGGATTCCACCTGCTAGAACCGCGAGCCCCACCGCCACCGCATGACCACAAATCTCACCGCTCGCCTGGTTTTCCACACAAGAACAACGGGTGTCGAAATCCGTGGCGGATTTCACCGTGACTCTAACACGCTGCAGGCGTTTTCCGGCTCTCACAGATCCGGCCCAGCCGGTCGGTACGGCCTGCGCCTCGGCCACGGCACCACCCGCAATGAACGCCTGACCCGCCTTGAAGGCTTGCCACGAGGCCGCCGCCCGCAATGTTGTTTCCGTCCATCCGCTCATGTCGGCCGGATCATCCTGCATTGAGGCTCATCGGTCACGCCGGAACCGGAGCACCCGTTCGCCTTCGCGGAAATAGTCGAGCCGGTCCCGTGCCTGGATTTCCAAAAACGCCCGGTCCTGACGCAACGCCCGCAATTCAATGTTGCGGCAATCCCGCTCCTCCATCACCGTCCGTTCTTGCTCTTGTGATAGCTTGAGATGCGCTTCCAGCTTCTCAAGTTTCCGCCGTTGTGGAATGGCCATGGCCACCACCACGAATCCTAACGCCAAGCAACACGCGATGAACGCGACCTTCACCGCGCCCTGAAGCACCCGTGCGCGGGCCTCCAAACGCGTCAATTTCGCCGATCCAATCCGTTTCCTCGCCATCCCAAACAGAAAAAAAACCTGCATGATGGCGAATGTCAAGGAAACTCAAGGATTTTTTCCATGATATCCGGCCTCTGGTTTGCCTGCAGCCATGCCAGTTAGCCCGTCTTTCGCAACTGGAAGATGGAGGCAGTGTGAAATCATGGGAAATCAATGATTGTTGATTTTTGAATGCTGATTGGATGTTGAGATGGCGTTCCGTGACTTCAACAATCAAAAATCAACAATCGGCAATCATCAATCGAAGGGGTTTCCGAATAGTATGCAATCTGCTTGGCGGGCTACACTAGTTATTTCAAGTAACTTGCGAAATCGCATCCCGCCTGACCCGACGCCTTTCGTGGCAAGTTCGTACGCAAAAAAAGTGTAAAGCTGAAAAAACACCTTTCACATGATTTGGATGGGGGGGGGACCCGGGAACTTTGTCGCTTTCGAAAATAGATTTCCTGTTCATTGTCAATGGGTTACCCTCCGCGACGGCAAACACGTCAGCCCCAACCGCCTCGCCGACCTGCTCTCTTGGAAACACAGCGGCTTCCACATTAAAGGTGGCGCGCTACCGCCGGAAGCGCATGCCAAAGGAGTGGGAACGTACTGGCCAAGAACGGACAGCCCGGCGTATCCTGGCATTAAGCGTTCTCCCTGTTTGGCATGCGGCCTGCGTCGAGGCCGCGCTACCTTTATGCAGCACATCATCCGCCCTCCGCGCCTCTTCAAATCCACAATCATCAATCATCAATCTGAAAGCTCCCGAAGTCCCGCTCGATAATGGCCGCATCTTGGTTCTCGATTTCACCTGACACCAATCGAAGAGTCAGCACACCCAACCATGAACAACCGCTGCAAGAATTTCCTAACGAATTTTCTTGGCAACGCGGGCCGAATAGGTATTTTCGCGTTTGAGGAATTTCCCCATGAATCCGGCAGCAAACCACTGTCCCTTGCCCAAATCCGCCGTTTGGAGGTTCCTGTCTCTTTATTTTCACCGAAACACCGCCCTTCCGAACCACCGAAACACCTCTTCCAACCCCCATTTCCCCGCCATCCGGTCCGGCCACCGGCTCTTCCAACGGCCTTCACCCCGAAAGCAATTTCCTAGCATTAAGCTCCTCACAGTGGCCGCAGTAGGAATGTCTTTAGCTGCTGCTGATTGGGTATCGGCACAAGCTGTAGTCGAACCCCTGTCGAATACCCCTGTCCCTGCAAAGGCACAGGCCCCGAACCCGGCGAGCGATCCTGCGACCCTTGCGCGACTTGACAAACAATTGAGCGATGCTGACGAAACGGTCGTACTCAAGGCCTTGGACGAGATCACGGCAATCCTCGATCAATATGGTAAAGATACCTTTCACGAAACCTTTCTGGTATCGGGCATCAGGTTGATGTTGAGACATCGTGATTCGAGTTGGAAAGTGCGTCGCGCGTGTGCCGAGGTGCTTGGGAAAATAGAAGACCCTTTCGATATATCTCTTCTTTATAATATTTTGAGCATTTCGAAGGAGACATCCGTAAAGGACGAGGCCCGTGAAGATGCCTTTCTGACTCTGGAAGCAGCTATTAACACACTGGCACGCATGGGAAAAGTGACAGACGAGAACCTGATCCAATCGCTCATTTACGCTGTTCACCGCGGCGGTTATCACGTCCCCATGCCACCCAACGGTTGGCCAAAGTGGGGTCCTGATATGCCGACACTTCAGATAGATTATTATATACCCTCTGCGATGGCTCCGAGCGATGCGGCACGCATCCTTGGGAACAAGAGAGCTTCGAAAGCATTTACGAGCTTGTTGCGCTTGCTGGTTAACTCGCAGGATCCCAAGGACCGCGAGGCAGCCGCCGGCGCGCTTCCGAAGATCGGGACCCCTGCCCTGATGGCTTTCGGGGCGCTTAAAGAAGCTCAGCGTAAAGGCGTGAAAGCCGCAGGTCCGGCTCTTGCCGAGTTGCATGCTTTGCTCAATAAAAATCTACCTTCGATGATCGAAGATCTGAGTCAGCCCGACAACGCGCAAGCTTTCAGGATTTTGGTCCGGATCGGTCGTCCTGTTCTTCCCGGGCTTTTGACCGAGTTAGCAAAGCCGGGCCTCACAGACAAAGAACGGGGAACGATCGTCCGGATTTTCCGTGAGATCATCGACCTGCCGTCTTACGGCTTGGCCCTCAAAGAAAACCCTGTTCAAGACACATTGAACATCGTCATCTCTTATTCTGTGTCGCATCAGGAGGGGGGCTCAGGCGACTTATATCGATTGAATTTTAAGGTATTTTTACATTCTCTTAACCTTCCGGAGAATTCCAAAGACGGGGACATATTAAAAGCGCTCCTGAAAGGATATGGGCTCGCGGGGGATTCAGAGGTCGCCCGCGCCCTGTGGCCGATCCTCCTGTCTGTCGAATCGCGACAAGACGCTCCGGTTTTTTTGTACGGCGATAACGTTGTTCGAAATGCGATCGTGGCCCTGGGCATCACCGAGGATCCCGTATCGCTCGCCCTCCTAAAAAGTCTTTCGAATGAATTTGCGTATGCTGCCGTGAAGGAAACGATAGATCAAATATTGTCCGCAGCGGCGAATTCGAAGATCGACATTGAATCAGAGAAAGCCATTTCGAGATTGGTTTCTATGGTTTTTGATAAGACCGAGCCCTACCGCAGGCAGGCTCTCAGTGCGCTGGTCGCCATGAAGTCTCCGGCCGCATTAGCCGCGGTGATTGGCGCGCTTGGAGAAAATGACAACCCTGAAGTCATGCGCTGGCTCGGAGAATTAGATCCCAAGGCCCAAGCGGCCGCAAAGGCGACCCTGGAGGCGAGAAATAAGTTGGGTGTTTCTGAGGCGCTAACGGCTCAAAGAACGGAGCGTCCTGCCTGGGTCTATTGGTTGGGAGGGATTCTGGCGCTGACATCCGCTTTTTTCATCTGGGTCGGCAACCCCCATTTCCTCGCCCTCCGGTCCGGCCACCGGCTCTTCCAACGGCCTTCACCCAGAAAGCAAATTCCTAGCATTCGAATATTTTCACCCAACGCAACAACGGTAAAGGTTGCTAGCGTGAAAGACGCCGTCGCGGAACTCGATGTCGATGGAGTATCTCGAGAGTGGGATCTTGCATCTCTGGAGAATTCCGATCCGATCACGGTCGATCGCTCCGAGCTGAGAAATTCTGATTCGCCGATACGCCGCGCTGCAAATGGGACCCGCCGTGCTCAGATTCTGCTAATCGCCGCAATGATGGGCCTGTCCAGCTTATTTTTGAACAGTGCGGAGGCTCCAAATTCGCCGGCGCCGGTTGCGGCTACAAAAGTTCTCCAGGGACAAAAAGCCGAAAGATCGGTGCAGGACCAGCTCAAGCAGCTTAGCAAAGATTTTTTCCATGCCTCCCAGCTTTCCCGCGCTGGAGATGTAGCCGCAGGGACAAAGAAGGAACTCGACACTCTAACTTCCCTCAGAAATATGTTCAAAAATCACGATCTGGGCGCCATCAATCACCCCGTGTGGGCTGAGGACACTCTCAGCCAACTGATCGAGCACTGTTTGATTCGTGCTTCTGACTCAACCGGGGTTCTCAAAGATGCCACGTTGGTGACACTCCTTGAAATTATCCAAGAGATCGGGCCCACGGAGACATTTCGCCCCGCTTATGGATCGGGCGAGTCATTCCTGCTTAGCGAATTTGGCCACGGCATATTTGGAAGCGGACCGGAAATCCAAAGACGGGCGATCAAAACTATCGGAGAACTCAATAATCCATATGCCATGATCGTACTTGAATCCATATACATTAGCCAAAGTGCGATCATTCCAAAGAATGATTCCGCGGCTGAGCAGAGAATTGAGGGCATGCTCCAAACCTTGAGCGCCATGGTTGAAATCAATAATACGGTGAGACCCAAATCGGAGGCGACCGAGCGGGTCTCCCTGCTTATTCCCGCACTCAGAAATATTACGCCAAAGGCCACTCGAAGAACAGCCATACTGGATGAAGCGAATGCGCCAGATTTGAGCAACCGGTGGAGAGGGCTTCCGCACATCGTGAAGCTAATCAAGGCACCAGACGCCGCGGAACTGCTTCGGGCCATCGGACTTAAAGAAGGAAGGCCGGCTATCCCGGCGCTCATCGAGGCCTTAAAGGCCAAAGATCCAGAGCTTCGGGACGCAGCTGCTGCTACCCTGGAAACTTTTCTGGCAACCATGGGCGAGAAAGATCCGGATACCCCGTCTGTCAAGATGGCGCTTAAAGAATTTAAGATGCGTCCCGCTGCCCCCTCTAATTTCATGCCTCCGCAAATTAAGGCACTTATCATGCCATTTCTCCTGGGTTTGGTGGCTTTCGGAGCAATCATCGGGGGAATCGCAGCTTGGCTCTCTCGTCGCGGGAGGACGACAAAGCAGGCGGTGCCTAATGACAACCCGTCCATCGACAGATCTGCGCACAGAGCTCCTAAAGACACAGAGGGCTCGGGCACAAAGCGCTCGGAAATACGGTTATCGGATCAGCAACTCACGCCCCCCGCCCCGACAAAGAGGAATCCTTCCTTGGAAAAGACAAGCATCGCCGCAAAACTCCGCACTGCGATCCTTATCACTTTCGGCATTGTCTCTCTGTATCTGCCGGGTCGGGTTTACGCATCAATAGCACCCGGCCTTTTTCCCGGTCACTATCCGGCAACCTCTGTTGTCTCGCCAAAGCTGAATCAGTACCCCACGTATCAAAAGATTATCACAAATCCCGCGGCAGCGAATACGCCCCGGATGGTTTTTGACGTGCGAAAAGATTTCCCGACGCTGGCGAGCGTGTGGCCATTGATCGAACTGGCGCGATCACAACCCGGCGCTCGCATACATCTTGTCATTATTTCCGATAAGGCAGCAAACCCCTTCGCGGATGATCTGCGCAAGGCCGGCGCAGGGGATGTCCTCGACAACAATCTTTTTGTTCGATCCTATCCATCCCTTTCTGCTGTCATGATTGGTTTTAACAGAGCCTGCGACCAGATGGGCTCAGGGGATCCGGCTGCGGTTGTTTTCAGCGGCGATTTGGAAGGCGCGATGCGTTTTCGTCTTAATCAACCCCCATTTCCCCGCCTACCGGTCCGGCCACCGGCTCTTCCAACGGCCTTCACCCAGAAAGCAATTTCCTAGCATTCGGATATGGCATACAGCATGAACAAACTAACATCCCTGGCGCTCACCGCCCTGCTGCTGGCACCGATGGCATCCCTGCATGCCGCAGAGGTGGCGCACCTGCGCTGCGAATATCGCGAGAACCCGCTCGGCATCGATGTGACGAAACCGAGGCTGAGTTGGGTGACGGAAGAGAGGAGTCATGAGTCAGGAGTCAGGGGACTGAGGCAGACGGCCTATCAGGTGTTGGTGGCGAGCTCGGGGGAGTTGCTGAAGAATGACCAAGGCGACCTATGGGACAGCGGCAAGGTGGAGAGCGATGAGAGCCTGAATGTGGAGTATAAAGGGAAGGCTGTTAAATCCGGGCAGGGTTGCTTCTGGAAAGTGCGGGTGTGGACATCGAGCACAGAGGTCAGAGGACAGAGGTCAGAGGAAGGAGAAAAAGCCGAGTGTAGCGGATGGTCCAGTCCGGCGATGTGGACGATGGGAGTGCTGAATCCGGAAGATTGGGGAACCGCCAAGTGGATCAAGTCGGATCTTGAACTTTATGATTACCAGAAAGAACTCAAGGAGATGGCCGACCACGATCGTGAGTCTGAGGATGCCATGTGGGCGCGTGCCCCGGGCATCCGAAGCAAGACCGCAGGCATTGATGAGGCACCTGCCGTGTGGCTTCGGAAGGAATTTCCTGCGTCCGGCAAACCCCTGCGTTCAGCGCGGGTCTGCGTGTCAGGGCTGGGTTATTACGAGCTGTATATCAACGGCACGAAGGCGAACGACCATCACTTGAACGTTGCTCCGTATGACTACGACAAGGCTGTGCCATACCAGGTTCACGATATAACGCAGCTGCTGCGCAGCGGAGACAACGCCATTGGAGTGATGCTAGGCAATGGCTATTTCAACCCGGTCGTTCCGTCGCTTTTGAGGGAGTATGCTGCCGACTATATTGACACGCCCCGCCTTCTTCTGTGTATGTTTCTTGAGTATGAGGACGGCTCCGTGCAGCGCGTGGTTTCGGATGGTACATGGAAATTCACCACCGGCGGGCCGATCCGCTTCAATTCCGTGAGGGCCGGCGAGACATATGATGCGCGCAGGGAGCTGGGTCACTGGAGCAGCCCTGGTTACAAGATGGAATCATGGAAAGATGCCATGGTTGCAGGGGCGCCGACAGGCCAGTTGGTCAATCAGGACCTGCCGCCGGTGCGGCGGATTGCCGAGATCCCGGCGGTCTCGGCGGTTAAACATAATGAGGGATACCGATTTGATATTGGAGTTGAAGCGACTGGTTGGGCGCGGCTGAAAGTGAAGGGCAAACCCGGACAAAAAATCACCATCAGATATCCCGGCACAGGCAGTCATACTCTCGGGCGCTACCAGGAATGCCATTACCTATGCAGCGGGGGTGGGGAGGAGACTTACGAGCCGAGGTTCGCTTTCAACGGCTACCGGTTTGTTGATGTGTTTGGCTTGGATTACGAGCCCAAGATTTCAGACTTGATCGGATGCCAGGTGGTTTCGGATTTGCAGACCAAGGGCCGGTTCTCCTGCTCGAGTCCCGAGCTGAACAAGATCCATGAGGTGATCCTCCGGACAATCCTCAACTACAACATCCAGATGCCTATGGATCCGGTGAGGGAGAAAGTCTGCTGGACGCAGGATGTGCAAAGTAACTTCAAGGCCACCGCCTGCAATTTTGATGTCAGCCGGATCTACGCCAAGTGGCAGGATGATTTCAGTCGTTCAGTGCAGGCGGACGGATATGTTCCGACGGTGGTGCCGGGTTGTTTTGATGGCCCCACAATCAACGGACCATGGTGGGGCGGGATGATCGTCTATAATGCCTGGCAGCTTTACAATTTCTACGGTGACCGCTGCATCCTCGAACGCAGTTACGAGCCGATGAAGCATTACATCCGCTATCTGGATTCCATCGCCACGAGCAACATCATCACCTGGGGGCTGGGCGACTGGATGGATACCACCGCTGTCCGCAAGCAGGGTTCGA
>CAISTY010000189.1 GCA_903888515.1 Akkermansiaceae bacterium
CGCAAGGAACAAATCAGCGTGCGCATCAAAGATGGTCCGGAAAACTAACAAAACCACCCGACTCTCGAAAATCCGAGAAATTGGAGGAACTGAACTTGCTCTCCCCTTCGTCGAATTCGAGGTCGTTTAGTGAGGTCTGGAACGCAGGACCGCGAAGATCCGGGCAGGATGGGAAGCCGCGTTGCACAGCGTGCGATTTCATGGGGATCTGCGGAATGGCGGTGGCCAAGAGTGCGAAACACGCAATCAGTTCGCGGGGATGTCCTTGAAGTCCTCCGGGATTTTCGAGATGATATAGGAGACCACTTCGGCGATCTGTTTGGGGCTGAGTGTTTGCCCCCAGACCTGCATTTTCGCGCCGTTGTGACCGGTGCTTTCGGGTGGCGAGCCTTCGTTGATCAATTGGAAGATGCGCATCGGCTTGCCACCGAATTTCCATTGGTGGTCGTTCAGGGGCAGGCCGGGAAGTGGCACCTTCATGGTGCCTGCGGTGAGGGTGGCACTGAGATCGGCACCATGGCACGGCGTGCAATAGGTGAGGAAAGTAGCTTCACCGGCGGCAATCACTTGCGCGTTGGTGGCCCATTCGTGGACGAGTTTCGAGTCGTTCAATGAGGCCAGGGTTTTTTCGAGTTCGGCGGATTTGGCCTTTTGTATGGCGGTGATTTGTTCCTTTACCAGTTGGTGGGAGTCCTTGAACAGGTTTGTCTGATAGTACAGCACCCACAGGACGACGAACCAGACGATGGCTCCGTAAAACGTGAACAGCCACCAGTTCGGCAGTTTCTGATCGTATTCCTGGATGCCGTCGTATTCGTGCTCCCGGAGGACAATCTCACCTTTTTCTTTCGCGAAATCACCGCGTTTGGGTTGTTGGTTCATCGAAGGATCAGTGTTGCGGGTTGTGCTGTTGGCGATGCCGGTTGGCGGCTTTGCCGATGGTGCCATGTTCGCCATCGCTCTCCCCGCCTGCGGGCTTTTCATCCAGTGGCAGGGATGCGAGGTACCTGCGTTCGGCCTCACCCAGACGCAGCGCGCGAACACTCAACAGCACGAATAGCCCCGCGAAAAACACCAACGAGAAAACCGGCAGGTTGAGAGCCCAATCTTCGACTATCACACGTTGAAACATGGTGGTGGTTTGACAGTTGGAGCTAGCGGGTGGTGGCGGCCTTGCGACGCGAGTCCGGATCCAGAATCGACGGTTGGGGGTGTCCGCCTTTGATGACATTGCGGTAAGTGCCGAGTTTCTGCAGGTAGGCGATCAGGGCAACGACCTGCGATTTGGCGAGGTGGTTGCGCAACTCGTCGCCCTGGAGGTCCGGCTTGTCGGGTAGGTAGGCCTTGGCGGCGACGAGCGATCTGGCGATTTCCTGCGCCTGGGATTCCGCGCTGTCGGCGATTTGCTCCGGGGTGAGGGACGGCCATGGCACGCCTAGCCGGGATTGCACGGCAATCCTGTGAGGCAACGACGCCACGTCGGTTTCCGTGTCGAACAACCACGGGAACGCCGGCATGTTCGAACCGGGCGAGGGCGTGCGCGGGTTGAGGAAATGGTTGACATGCCAGTCGTTGCCGCGTTGGCCGACACGCATGCTTGTGGCATCCTTGGCGATGGGGCCGCCTGCGCGGGCGAGATCCGGTCCGGTGCGTTTGGAGCCCCACTGATAGGGATGGTCGAAGAGCGATTCGCCGAAGTGCGAGTAATCATCTGCGACCCCGGCGCGACCGTAGCGCATGACATCGGGAGCGAGGGTGCGGATCATCTGCGAATGGCAGTTATAGCAACCTTCGGCAATATATATATCGCGGCCGGCGAGTTCGAGCGGGGTGTAGATTTCCTGCAGGCGGCCCTCGATGTTATTCTCACGCTTGACGATGAGCGTCGGGATGATTTGGATCGCACCGCCGATGGCGACCGCGACGAAAACGAGCACGGTGAAGGGCAGGTAGTTTTCAATGAGGCGCTCGTGCCAATTCGTCCACGTGTCACTCGAGGATTTGAACGCCGTATAGGCTTTGTAGCTCAGCAGAGCCGCCACCAGCAGCGCCGCCTTGTCAGCGTGGGGTGGCAGGAAGAACGCAAGAATGACAAAGGCCATCGCCAGAAAAACATGGGCCAGCGGGTCGCTGAGCAGGGCTTCCCCCCAACCCATGCCATCCTTGCGGGTGCTCTCAGGAATCGTCACCTCCACGGTTTCATCATGCGCTTCACCCGCGCGCGCGGTTTTCCAAATGTTGATCACGCAAAGCACGAATCCCGCTAGATAGAGCGTGCCGCCGATCGAGCGCAGGATGAAGAAGATCCGGATGCTATCCAGGGTTTCAAGGAATTCATATTTGAGGGTGGTGCCGCCATCGGCTAGCTGACTGAGCATGAGGCCTTGGGAAATCCCGGAGCACCACAGGGCGACGACGTAGAGCAGCATGCCGGTGATGCCGATGCGGAAATGGATCACTGCAAGGGAATTCGACCAGAGCCGGGTTTTCCACAGGCGCGGGGCCAGCCAGTAGAACATGCCTGCGGCCATGAAACCATTCCAGCCGAGGGTGCCGACGTGGACGTGGGCGATGGTCCAATCGGTGTAATGCGAGAGTGCGTTGACGGGACGGATGGCGAGCAACGGGCCTTCGAAGGTGGACATGCCATAAAAGGTGACACCGGCGGCGAAGAATTGGAGGACCGGATCGGTGCGGAGTTTGTCCCATGCGCCGCGCAGTGTGAGCAGGCCGTTGAGCATGCCGCCCCATGAGGGAGCCCACAGCATGAGGGAAAAGGTCATGCCTAACATTTGCAGCCAGTACGGCAGATCGGTGTTGAGCAAATGGTGGGGACCGGCCCAGATATAAATGAAAACCAGTGACCAGAAGTGAACGATCGAGAGGCGGTAGGAATACACCGGCCGGTTCGCCGCCTTGGGCAGGAAGTAATACATGATGCCGAGAATCGGCGTGGTGAGGAAGAAGGCCACGGCATTATGCCCATACCACCACTGGACGAGGCCGTCCTGCAGCCCGCCGAAAATCGGATAGGAATGGGTCCATGAGGTGGGCAGTGACAGATGGTTGATGATATAGAGCATCGCAACCGTGACGATGGTGGCGATGTAGAACCAGAGGGCGACGTAGAGGCTCGGTTCGTTGCGTTTGGCTAGCGTCCAGAAGAAATTGATGGCGAAGACCACCCAGATGAGCGCGACGCAGATATTGATAGGCCAGATGAGTTCGGCGTATTCCTTGCCGCGGGTGAAGCCGGCGGGCAGGGTGATGGCGGCGGCTACGATGATGATCTGCCAGCCCCAGAAATGGATTGCGGAGAGCAGGTCCGAGGCGGTGCGCACCTTGCACAAGCGCTGGGTGGAATAATAAATGCCGGCAAACATCATGTTGCCGACGAAGGCGAAGATGACCGCGTTGGTATGCAGCGGGCGGAGACGACCGAAGGTGAGGAAGGAAATCCCGTCCGCCTTGATCCAACCGCCAGTGATCCATTCGAGGAAATTTCCGTTCATTTGCCACCACGAGAGCTGGGTGGCGACAAGTACCCCCACCAGCATGCCCACGACGCCCCAAGCCAGCGAGGCAATCATGAAACGGCGGACCGACTTGTCGTCGTAGGTGATGGGTATGGTCATGGAGGTTGGTTTGTGTTAGATTCCGGAGGACGGGTCACGCAAGGCGTGGCAGGATCCAGGGGCAGCAACGAATCCCGTTCCGGGCTGGTGCGCCGGGCACGGTGGATCTCCACAGCAAAGCACACGATGAACAAGCCGGCAAGGCAGGAGGACACGAGGATGGTAAGTGCCAAAACATTCATGGGCGGAATGACGGAAATCCACGGGATGCCGGGCGGAATCCCGTGCCTGCATTTTGAAGCATCATGCGGAAATCAGCGGATTTCATGGATCGGGGTGCTGCGGTGTGTTTCGCAGTGGAACCACTCCAGAAAAACATCTCCGATGATATGAGCAATGCATTTTTGATCCATGAGAGCGGGATTCAGAATCAAATGGCATTCGCCCGGGATTTCGTGATGGAGGCCGACCCCCGCGTGGAAGGTGTTGGTGTGGTCCGGTTCCTCGTAGGACACCCCGGGCGAACGAAACACCACGTGGCCGCGCTGGCATAGGCCTGTTAGGGCTTCCCGGTACCCGGTCTGAGGATCTCCAGCGTGCCCGGCACCGAGCCTCCGCATGCCCAGCAAGCGCCGGTGATTCCCATCCAGCGCGATTTTTTCCACCAAGTCCGGGGTGGCCGGCAGCCAGCGCCCGTCGCCGTCGTCGTCGTATTCGTTGAGGTAATCGGCTATGTCCCGGATCAGATGCGTGCAGGGCAAGGAGTCATCGCAATGCAATATGATGGCGCATGCCGTAGCCGTGCTTGCCGGATCGGCAAGCAGCAGCCACTGGTGGAATACGGACATCGAGGTGGAGGCAGTCATGCAAACTGTGCGATTTCAATCTGAATATGCCGGAATCGGCCTCCGCCTGCTCCGCATCCCGTCTGGAAGGATGCGCGGATTTTCCGAGTCTCACTCGGATACGACCTCGGCGATAGTCCGGGGTTTGGCGGCATCCAGCAGCATGGTAACAACTTTGAAAGTGTGATCGGGTTGGCCCCAGTGGCGGTGGATCACCGCCCGGATGGTGGCCGGCTTGGCCGAGACACAACGGATCTGATAGGCTCCGGGCACGGCATGGCGGAGCATGTATTCGCGCATGTTAGGTGGGGCGGTGATTTGCCCGCCATAAGCGCTTGGCGAGGTGTCAATCGCACACAGGAAGCCACCCGGTTCACTCACCTCAAGATGCAGCGAATCCTCGTCGCCCGATGAGGTCACCACGATCCGGATGTCGGCGGCGAGGTTCTGGCGGTAATCGCCCGTGGCGTCATGCAGGGGATGGGACTGGAACGATTTGTTATGTTGCTTGAGAGCGGGGCGGAGCGCGTTGTATTCCGTGAGAGCGACGGCGGCGAGTTGGCCGGATGGGCATGTGGTGAGCTTGCCAAAGAATGCGACCAGCGCGTCGGCGGCTGGCGGCGCGGCATCATTCGTGGCCAGGATCGAGGCGCGATCCAGCAACACCGGCAGCGCCGCCGGATCGTTGGCAGGCACCGCGCACAGGACGGCATCGGCTTCCGCAGCCTGCCCGAACTCAGCCAGCCAATAGGCATAACTGCGAAGGGCGGAGACATCACCAGGCCGTGATTCAGTTAGATTGGAGAGCACCTGTTGGGCGAGATCGACATGGTGTTTGGCAAATAAAATGCGGGCCGCTTCAAGATAGAAGTCAGGTTGATAGATCCGCCGGCCCTTGAGTGTCCGGTAGGCGGCAGCCGGGTCACGACCGGCGGCGATGTCCTTCGCGAATGCCGCCAGATCGGGCGGCGCGATTTCATTGCGGTCGATGTTGCGCAAGGTTGCCGCATGGGCGGCTGCGCGTTCGATCTGTCGGGGTTGCGGGGGTTGCTTGCGGGTCGTGGAATCGGACGGTGGTGGTGCAGGCGTGCTGCCACCTGTCGTGCTGGGAATTTGCGGCGGTGAGTATCCCCTCCACCGGCGCGACACCGGCGGCGAGGCGGGTGTCAGCGGGAAGTTACCGCCGCTGAAATCCGCAGACAAGGAGCGGCGGCCGGCGGGCGATCTATCAAACGGATCGCTGGCACGGAAGGGCACGAAGGGATCGCGCCTCGCGGATGCCGATGGCCACAGGTCGCCCTGTTCGCGGATCGGTTCATTCTTGCCTGGATCGGGCGGAGGCTGGGGCGCGGCAAAGGGGTCAGCGCCATAGCCTGCGCTATCACCATATAACAATCCATGCCGGCCGACGACCAACATATCTCCGGGAAACAACGGGATGTCCTGATAGCGGTTGCTGAGGGTGTTATAGACAATTTTGCCGGCGTTGCGGTAGAGGGCGACATTGTCGAGTCCGCCTAACGATTTAAGTCCGCCGGCTTTTTCGATGGCTTGGCGCAGGGTCATGCCGGAGGTGCCGGTGACCAAGCTGGGTTTGACGACCAAGCCCCGCACCGAAACGGTGAGCGGCTGGTTGGCGGGCGGCAAGTGGAGTGGTGTTAGGGCGAGTTTGGGGCCTTGCGCATGCAATTCGTCGATGGCATGTGACCACGCCTGATAGTCGTCTTTGGCAAGCGGTTCGGGTTTCCTGGCGATCAAGCCCGTGGCTTTTTCCAACCAACCCGCGATGGTGGCGAATGCTTCGGCGTCGCGTTGGGCGGGTGCGAACTGGGACTCGACCGCCGTTTTCCAGATCCGGACTTGACGGACACGGGGAAGCAGCAAGGCCTCGTACCCGGGATAGCTTTGCCTGTACCAATGAAGCCGTTTTGCCCATGCCCATGCGAGACCACCGAGGTCAGCGGCCCGCTGTTGGGTGCGCTCGTTGACCAACTTATAGTATGCGTCCTGCAGTTCCTGTTCGGGCGGCTGGATTTGATGTTCCGCGTAGTCCTCGATCCGCTCGAGCACGATCAACGAGGTATAGTCGCTGACGAGTCCGCGATTTTTGCAGTGTTCAATGATTTGCTTGGGGTCAGGCTGGTCTGCTTGTTCGAGGTCGGCGAGGACGCGTTGTGCGTGCAGGCGGCGGACGATGCCGGCGGGATCGCCGCCGGGCTGATAGGTGACCTCGCGGGTGGTCGCGAGGTCGTTGCCGAAGCCGTAGCGGAGTTCTACTTTGCCGGCGCGTGGCATACGCAAGGTGCCTAACACCCGCAGCGCCCGGCCCGGAATCAATTCCTCATCTAACAATACAGATGTGATATCCGCGCCCTTCACTGCGAGCAGGCGCAACGGTTGGTGGGCGAGTTTGGCCAAAGCCTGCGTCTTGTTGTCAGTGGCGAGATCGATCACCGCGCCACCGGACGCATGAGCCAAGCGGGTGAGTGCGTGAGGCGGAGTTGTGGAACCGGTGCGGATGAACACCCAGGGCACGGCGACGCATGGCAGGGCGGAGCCGAGCGTGGCAACCCCATCGCCCACCAACACCACAAGGTCCGCTTGGCCGGCTGTTACCTGTAGCCGCGACAAGTCGGTGCCACCGTCGTAATCCACTTGCTGGAGTGCTTGTTTCAACTTCGACCAACGGCCGCGGCGAATCTCGAACTCACCCGCGTCAGTGAGGCGCTCGCGTAACAGGCGCAAAGTCACACGGGTCGTGCCGAGCTTGGCAAACCACGCATCTAACAACTCCAATTCCCGCGTCGTGCTGCGGTTCAATCCGGACGCCGAGGCATCCCATACGAGCATGACCGTGGCGGGAGCGGGACGCGGGCGAGGGGCGATTTCCGGCACGCGGTCGCTGAGGAAAAATGTTGGAACCGGATTATTTTCCAAAATCATGAACGGGCCTGCGGGCGGCTGAAGCATCAGTTTGAGGGTGCCTGTGAGCGTGGCATCCTTGCGTGCCGCCCTGAGTCCGCCGGCATTGTCCGGCACGAACTCGAGGCCTGCGGCAGAAGTGACGCGGATCGCTCCCGCCGCGGCACCGCGCAGTTTGCAGGAGAACGAATCCAGCGCCTCTGAAAAATCCAGGGGCAGCGCGTAGGCGAGTCCCTGCGCTGTGGCTTGCAATGTTTCGTTATAGCTGATGCGCAGGCGTTTGGTTCCCTTGGCGGGCACCGGATAGACCTTGGTTCGATAGATATTGCCGGCTTCGCGTTCGACGATGCCCGGATCGATCATGCGGCGCTTGACGGATTCATAGGCGATGCGCGCGCGTTGCTTTTCCACTGCCACGCCGGCGCGCATCTTGCCGTTCACTTCGAGTGCGTAGGCGGACACCGTGGCACCCTCCGGCAGCGGCAGCACGAACTCGCCTTCCACCGCGCGATCCCCATCGTTGCGGAAACGCAAGTCGAGCACCGTCTCCGCAATGTCGCCGAGAAAGCGCACCGTCACGTCGGCTTGTTCCACTTGCAGTAATTTGCTCGTCCCGTCATTTTGGCGCACCGTCATGCTCGGTGCCTGGGCCGGCGACGGGCGGATGCATGTTAGAAACAAGGCGAATGTACATATCCACTTCATGACAGTCAAGGTTGTGAGGAAACCGGCAGGACATCGACGCGGACGAAGACGAGGAGCTTGCGCAGGACTGCCGGGACGGGCGCGTTGGGCTTGGGTGTGATGACACCTATCATTTCGAATTGACCGGCCATGAGGGTCACGCCGGTGTTGAGCCGCCAGGTGGCGAAGACCGGCATGCGGCTTGAGGCATCCCCCCATTTGTCGACGTGTTCCATGAATGTGTCCAAGCGAATCAGTTGGTCGATTTCGGGCTCTATCCCGAGATCGATGATCTTGCCGTCTTCTGACAAGGTCGGCTCGACCTCCAAGGTTGTGCCGGTGTTGCGGGTTTCAAAGGCGACAAAGAGATTAGGTCTGACGCTTGGCTTCTTGGGTGTCGGGGGTGGTATGGGTTCATGCCCTGGTGGCTCGTATTCCGTTGGATAGATCATCTCACAGATGGATTCCACGGTCGCCTTCTGGCCGCTGCGACACATCACCACACAGGATTCCAGCAGCTTGACCGTGCCGTCTTTCGCTAGGGCGAGGGCTTTGTCATGCAGCACCGGGCCCGCGGTGTCCGGACCCGCCAGCAATTCAGTTAGAACCGGATGCGGGACTTCGACGAACTGGACGCAGACGCGGAGGTTTTTCGGGCGGTGGTCCGCAGCGCCTGCAAGCGCGGGCATGGCGAGGCTGGCGGCCAAGGCGATGGTGATCGGGCGCATGGCGGTGTGTGGGTCAGCGGCCGACCGAGAGGACATCGGCCTTGACGAAGATCATGAGTTTGCGGGAGAAATCCGTGGCCCCGTCCTTGTTTTTCGGCGAGACGGCGGCCACCATCAGGTATTGGCCTGCGGCAAGGGTGACGGAGGTGTTGACGCGCACCGTGTAGAATTTCGGCATCTGGACCAACGTTTTGCCATATTGGTCCTTCCATTCCGCCCATACCGTGTTGCCGACATGATAGACAATTTCCGGAACAAAGCGCAGGTCGATGGTCTTGTTGTCTTCTGACAAGGTGGGCTCGATTTCCAAGGTGGGGCCGACGTTGCGGGTTTCCCAGGCGGTGGGAGCGGGACCGATGGCGAGGTCCCGGGGGTTGACCTTGGCCGCCTCTGCTTCCTTCTTGTTTTTGAACTCGACCTTTGCGGGCATGCTCGCCGGTTCGTATTCGGTTGGATAGATGGCCTCCTCGATCGATGCGGCTTGCGCCTTTTGGCCGCTGCGGGCGATGCAGAGCATGGTTTCGACGATACTGGCCTTGCCGTCCTTGACGAGTTGGGCAACTTGCTTGCGGAGTTCTCCATCGTTAGGGGAACCCTTGGGGCCGAACATCAACCCGGTGAGTTGCTCGTGGGAGACATCGATGAACTCGACCTGGACGCGGATTTGTTTCGGCAGGTCGTCGAACTCACCGAGCGGGTCGTATTTCGGGGTGCCGGTTTGGGCGTGCTGCGCGGTGCTGAGGCCGAACCAAAAACAGGCAACAAGGAGGCTGTGCAGTAACGGTTGTTTCATGATCTAGCGGGGTTGGTGGCGGGGGTGGAAAACTAACACTGGCTGCCAGTGTAGCCTGCCGTCCCGATTTCCCTAGGAAATTCCTCGGGAAATTCCGAATCACGCCCCGCGCCAAAGCGGCGGTGGCCCGCCGCAGTCCCGCAGGGTCACGTCGGTTGTTCGCCGCGGGCCATGACCATCTTGCCGGTGCGCACGGTTTCGATGATGTTGAACTGGGAGAACATGGTGATGGCGGCATCGATTTTCGGGCTGTCGCCGTTGAGCATGACGATCATGGAAGTGGGTGTTAGATCGACGGTTTTGCCCGAGAAGTGTTCGGCGATCTGCAGGGCCATTGAACGCTCGGATGGCGAACACTGGATTTTGACCACTGTTCTCGTTGCAGCAATCAGCAAAAAGATTGGTGGTCGGCCAAGCCCTCCGGTGGAAAAGATAAATGAGAAGCTTGAGGCCATGACATTCACGGCGCTTAATGTAACACCCGGAGACTTTACCACGGATCCTACCGACCCCGTTGCAACGGCAGACGGGAAGCTCCATTTTGCAGTAGTTAAAGGAGATCAGATTATTAAGATCTCGCCCCCGAAGGGAGATTTCTTGTTGCTCCAGTTACGTTCAATCAACTGGTTTCTTTTGCTGATTGTCCCGCTTTTCCTGAGGTTGATTTTCGCGATGAACCGATGACTTCGGAAGGGGCGGCTGTCGTGTCCTCAACCGATTAGCGACAATTGACGCTCTGTTTTTGATCTTGACATTGGGGAGGATGGTGAGATTTTCCGTTCATGAGCGTTCAGGAATTGGCATTGAGATTACCAAGGGTCGAGAAGTGGCGTCTCGTTGAGGCGCTGTGGGCGGATCTCAGTCACGACGACGTGGACGTGGAGTCTCCCGGATGGCACGAGGAGGTGTTGCGGGAGACCCGGGTGCGTGTCGATTCTGGTGAAGAGGTTGCCGTGAATTGGGATGTCGCGAAGCAGCAGCTCAGGAGGAACTGAATGAGGATTCAGATTCTGCCATCCGCGATTGCCGATCTGAATGCCGGGTGGGACTTCTATGAATCCCAGGAAGCGGGCCTCGGGGGCTATTTTCAGGACTGTCTCTCCGC
>CAISTY010000190.1 GCA_903888515.1 Akkermansiaceae bacterium
GCAGACCATGCCAGCCGAATGGGACGCGAAAACGGGCAAGACTTCGGCCGCTTTGCCGGAGGCGACAGCCGTGTACTACTTCAACCTCATAGACAACCGGGGTCTTGTTGTCAGCAGCGAACACGAAATTGTGAGACCATAAGCGTGGAGCCAGAGGTCAGAGGCCGGATGCCAAGAGGAAAGGGCCGAAGAATTCAAAAGGAACCTGGCTTGGATGCGACGAGCCGATCAACACTTCTATCATTAATGCCGACAGAAAGAAGAAGAAAATCAGCGTCACTACATCGTGGATAGCAGTTAATCAAAGCCCAAAAAAAAATCCTTAGCCTTGACACTCCCATTCGGTTCAGCCCTTCGCTGGATGAACGCGCTCCGCGGCAGCGGCATTCCGGATGTGCAGCCTGATCGGCATGGCCCGCGTCACACTGGCCATGCTCCGGCTCCCGACCCCTGACCAATGTTTCATCTGTCCCATTCTTCTTCTTCGATCAAAAATCCAACATCATAAATCACAAATCATAAATCAAAATCTTCGCGTTCTTGTCTCGTGTCTCGTATCGCCGCAACAAATCACGCCGCTGTGGCGATGACGAGCACCTCGGCGAAAGGCAGATCCGCCAGCAGGGCGAAGGCGGGATGGCGGGTGAGGCGGGCGCGGGTGGTGGCGGGGCTGGACATGCCGCAGAGAAACCGCGCGAGCTGGCGCGGCGTGGCGAGCGCGGCGTGGTTTTCAGCGACCAAATTTCTAACGGCCATGAGTTCGTCATCAGACGGGCGGCGGGCGTTGTGGCGCTGGAGGGTTGTGGCCGGGACGCCACGGCATCGGTCGCAGTGGCCGCAGGGTTCCATCAGAATCTCGCCGAAGTGACGGGCAAGATAACCGGTGAGGCAGCCCCGGTGTGCGGACAGCCCTAACACCTGGTGCAGGCGCCCGAGATCGGCCTGCTCGCGGGCGTGGAATTTCGCGGCGAGTTGGTCGGCCAGCGCCTTGAGATCACCGGGGGATTTTTTCAGCTTGTAGGCGTGGCGCACGCCGGAGACGCCGAGTGCGATATCGCCTGCGGCTTGCAGGCCGCTGATGGCGCTGACGATCTTCTCGCGCGGCACGTGGAATTTTTCTGCTAGAAGTGTCGGCTGGAACTCGATCCACCCGCGTTTCATTTCACCGGCATCGAGGAGTTGTTGGATGAATTTCCGCTCGGCGGCGCGGCGGCCGCCCAGCAGCTTGTCCACGGTGGTGAGCAGTTTCGCGCGATACGTGGCATAATGACTGCCGGTGGACTCGAGGATGCCGTCGATTTCCAGATAGGCCATGACGGTGGCGATCACACCCGGACGCAGGTCGCAGCCGGTTGATAGATCATAGGGCGAGACATCGAACACGGAACCGAGGCGCAACACGCGGTCGATGAGATTGCCCAACGCCCCCGGTGACGGCGTGTCCGAGTAGATGAAATTCTCCAATACAGTTAGATCATCCGCACAAGCCAGCATCTCGCAGATCGCGGGCTGGCCGTCGCGCCCGGCACGGCCGATTTCCTGAGTGTGGTTTTCCAGGCTTTTCGGCAGATTGTAGTGGATGACGGCGCGGATGTTCGGTTTATCGATGCCCATGCCGAAGGCGATGGTGGCGACGATGATGCGGGTGGTACCGGCCATGAACGCGCCCTGCGCCTCGGTGCGGCAGTCGTCCGGCAACCCCGCATGATAGGCGCGGGCGGAATGACCGTTTCTGGCGAGGAAGGTGGCCACTTCCTCGGCGGTTTCCTGCCGCGTGACGTAAACGATCACGGAACCCCCGATGGCTGTTAGTTTTTCCAGCAGCAGGGTTTTCCGCCCGGCGGCCGTGCACGGCGTGACACGCAGGTCGAGATTCGACCGATGAAAACTCAGTTGGATGTGATCGGCGGCGGCAATATGGAAGTGCTTGCGGATTTCCCGCGCCACCATGGGCGTGGCGGTGGCGGTCAGGGCCAGCACACGCGGAATCCCGAGCTGACGGCAGATTTTTGCAAGTTTGAGGTAATCCGGCCGGAAATTGTGACCCCACTCGGAGATACAATGCGCTTCATCGATGGCCGCAAGCCGGATCGGCCACCGTTTGACACGCTGCCGGAAGGCTTCGTTGGCAAAGCGCTCGGGCGCGACGTAGAGCAACTTGATCGCACCGCTTTCCATGCGCTCGTACAACTCGCGCAACTCGTCCACCCCGAGCGTCGAGTCTAACCGTGCGGCACCTATCCCCCGCGCGGTGAGCCCGTCCACCTGGTCTTTCATCAAGGCAATGAGCGGGGAAACCACCAGCGTCAAGCCATCGAGCAACAACGCCGGAAGCTGATAGCAAAGCGATTTGCCACCACCGGTCGGAAAGACCGCCAGCACCGAACGTCCATCTAACAGCGCACGGATCACCGCTTCCTGACCTTCACGAAAGGCGTCGTGGCCGAAATGGTCGCGGAGGATCTGCAGCACGGGTGGAGTTTCTCCTCCGCCACCGTCCGCGGCAAGCGGGAAGCGGTAAGCGGGAAGCGGGAAGCCGACCATACAGGTGATGATCGGAAAACGTGAATATCATGCCGCGAACGTGGTTGTCGTGCAGCGCGGCAGGCCATGCAAAGACGTCCCTCCGCTCGTGTGCCATGGAGACTCAATGAAGCGCCCTTGACGAATTGCCCCTTGCTTGTCCGCCGGAACGAACTTATTCAGGCGCAGTCCCTGCATGAAAAATTTCCAACGTGAGACGTCCGCAGCGACCCGCATTCAGTTAGAGGATGCGTTGAAGCATTTGCTGGATTGTGATGAAACCGGCCGTGGGGCCACGATGGAAAGTCTGGCCGGGGCCTTGGCCCGGTCGCGGCGGCATGCGGCGGAGGTACTGGGGCATTTGCGCGGTCGTGGCTTGGCCACCGTTACTGGAGACACCCATCATTTGACGGCAGACGGGCGGATCTATGCCTTGCAGGTGGTGCGCACCCACCGACTGTATGAAACCTGGCTGGCCCGCGAAACAAGTACGCCGGCAGCGGATTGGCACCGCGAGGCCCACAAGGCCGAACACCATCTGGAAGCCGCCGCAGTCGACGCCTTGGCCGACCGCCTGAACAACCCGCGCTTTGATCCGCACGGTGACCCGATTCCCACGCGGGAGGGGCAATTGCCCAAACGTTTGCTCACCTCCCTGGCTTCGTGGCCGGACGAGCAAGCAGCGCGGATCGAACACATCGAGGATGAACCGGAGATCCTTTTCCAGCAGGCCGAAGCTCTGGGTTTGGCTCCCGGAACCCTCCTCGACAAATCCCGGCAACTTGCCGATGGCGCGATCGAGGCGATGTTGGAAGGCAGGCGCATCGTGATTCCGGCCGCCATCACCCCGCTGATTCATGTGACAGGCCCGCAACCGGATGAGGCCCTGCCTGCGAATCTGGGCCGCCTATCCGACCTGCCGGTGGGTGGCGAGGCGGTGGTTTACGCTCTCGCCCCCGCGTGCGTCGGGCCAGAGCGCCGCCGATTGTTAGATCTCGGCGTGGTGCCCGGAACGCACATCCGTTGCGAGTTTGCCAGTCCCTTTGGCACCCCCCGGAGTTATACCATCCGCGGCGCGCTCATCGCCCTGCGAGACTATCAGGCAGAACGCATTTTGATCCATCCTCTTGCGGATCCTGACAACCCGTTGACCGCATGAATCACGCGGATCTCCATGAACCCGGCGCCGCCTGTGTGACCTGCCCGTCCCGCTTCAGCCAACTGCGCAAACTCGGACTGCGCATCACGGACAGCGACCATGTGATCGCCCTTGCAGGCAATCCGAACACCGGAAAAACCACGGTGTTCAATGCGCTCACCGGCTTGCGGATGCACACCGGAAATTGGCCGGGCAAAACGATCAGCCGCGCCGAAGGCGGATTTTCCTATGACGGAAAACGCTACAAACTCGTCGATCTGCCCGGCACCTATTCATTGTTGTCCGCCTCGCCTGACGAGGAAGTGGCGCGGACATTTCTGTTATTCGGTCAGCCCGACGTCACGGTGATCGTGGCCGACGCCACCTGCATGGAACGCAACCTGAACCTGATCCTACAGGTGCTGCAAATCACCCGCCGCGCCGTGGTTTGCCTCAATCTCATGGACGAGGCCCGCGCCCATGCCATCGAGATCGACGTCCGCAACCTCGCCCGTGACCTCGGCGTGCCCGTCGTCCCGTGCGCGGCCCGCGCGGGCACGGGCATTCCGGAGTTGATCCGTGAAATCACCATGATGGCCGCGCGGACGGATGCGTTGGCGCCACGCCGCCTGCCCTTGGAAGTGCCCGGCCTGCGCCTGGCCTTGGACCGTGTGGAAGCGGACCTACAGGATGCGTTCCCACACCTTCCGCAACCGCGATGGGTGGCGCTCCGATTGTTAGAAGGTGACCGCGACATCATGGACGCGGTGCTGTCCGGCGACATCGGCGCACTTGCCGACCCGCTCGCTTTGCCGCGCGAAACAATACCACGGAGCCTGTCATGAAAACCCCAGAAGACGTGCTCCGGGAAGCCCGGGAACTGCGCTGGCAACTTCCGCAAAACCTGCACGACCGGATCGCAGAATCCATTTACGGTGAAGCCGCACGCATCGCCGGGCGCAGCATCACCCGCCAAGAGGGATCCAGCCGCCTGGCATGGCAGCAGAAGCTCGACCACCTCCTGACAAATCCGTGGACGGCCTTTCCGATCATGGCGGGGGTGTTGGGTGTCATCCTCTGGCTGACCATCGTCGGCGCGAACCTGCCGTCCGCCATCCTCTCCAAACTGCTGGTGGATGATGGCCACGCGCTGCTTTCCGGGTGGTTTGCCGCCGCCGGCTCACCGGCCTGGCTCAGGGGTCTGGTGGTGGACGGCATGTATCTGTCCACGGCCTGGGTCGTCAGCGTGATGTTGCCGCCAATGGCGATCTTCTTCCCCTGTTTCACCCTGTTAGAGGACTTCGGGTTCCTGCCGCGCGTGGCCTTCAACCTCGACCGGATTTTTCAAAAAGTGGGAGCCCACGGCAAACAGGCGCTCACCATGGCGATGGGCCTCGGGTGCAACGCGGCGGGGGTCGTCGCCACCCGCATCATCGACTCGCCGCGCGAACGTCTCATCGCCATCCTGACTAACAATTTTTCGCTGTGCAATGGTCGCTGGCCGACGCAAATCCTGATGGCCAGCGTGTTCATCGGCACGCTCGCCCCCAATGGCTGGGGCTCATCGATCGCGGCGTTCTCGGTGCTGATCGTGGCGCTGTTAGGCTTTGGCTTCGCCATGCTCACGTCATGGCTGTTAGCCCGCACCGTGCTGCGCGGCGAGGCGACTTCGTTCAGTCTCGAACTGCCGCCCTACCGGCCGCCTGATTTCTGGAAAACCCTGTACACCTCGTTGATCGACCGCACGCTCATCGTGCTCTGGCGGGCGGTGGTTTTCGCGCTGCCCGCCGGGGCCGCCATCTGGTTGTCCGCGCATGTCCCCGTGGGCGATCAATCCCTCGCCGCATGGTTCGTCCATGCCACCGATCCCTTCGCCTGGTCCATGGGCCTCACCGGCGTGATTCTGCTAGCCTATATCATCGCCATACCGGCCAATGAAATCGTGGTCCCCACCATCCTCATGCTTACCGTGTTGATCACCGGAGCGACCTCCGGCCACGGCGCCGGCGTCCTGTTCGAAACGGACAACGCAACCGTGCGTGCGATTCTAACCGCCGGTGGCTGGACCACCCTCACCGCCGTCTGCCTGATGCTCTTCAGTCTCTGCCACAACCCGTGCTCCACCACGCTGTACACGATCTATCGGGAAACCCGCAGTCTGAAATGGACTGCCGTCTCCGCCTTGCTGCCGCTCCTCATGGGTTGTGCGCTGTGTGCCACCGTCGCCGCCGTCTGGCGGGCGTTGACATCCACCTAACCACTCTCCCCGCCTGCATCCCGGGACCGGCCTCGGTTGCTGTCCGCCCCGTCGTCTCGGCTTGTCAGGCTCGTCCGATGCGTCAGACTTGCGCCAGCCGATGAAGCCTGCCTTCCACAATCCCTGGCCGCATACCGCCCACGGTTTCGTGGATATTTTGAAATGGAAATTGCGCATCGGTCAGCGCGAACAGGCGCAATGTCCCGAGGCACCGGACCACCCCGCCGGCTGGCAACGCGTGACCCGCGAACAAATCGCCGCGCCGCCCTCCGGTGGTTGGCGGGCGGTCTGGCTCGGACACGCATCATTTTTGCTCCAGGGCGATGGCGTCTCTCTGTTAGTCGATCCCCTGTTCTCCACTTTTTGCGGGCCGTTTCCCTTCCCGGGACTGCGCCGCCAAGTGCCCCCGCCATGCGCGATGCAGGATCTGCCGATGATCGACGCGGTACTGCTGACCCATTCCCACTACGACCACCTGGACCTTCCCACGCTGCGCTTGCTCGGCATGGATGTGCCGCTGATTGTGGCCGAAGGCCATGCGGCATGGCTGCGGCGCATGGGCTTTCAAAACGTCACCGAGTTGCCGTGGTTCGCACACACGCAACCCGCCCCGGGCATCCGCGTCACGGCAACCCCGGCCCAGCATTTCACCGCCCGCACCTTGCGGGATCGCAACCGCGGTCATTGGTGCGGCTGGCTGATCGAGGGAACAAGCGTGAAACTCTGGCATGCGGGTGACAGCGGGCTTTGCGATGCCTTCCGTGATATCGGAACACGCTTCGGCCCGATAGATTTCGGCATGATCCCGATCGGCGCCTATCAACCACGGCGCATCATGCGCGCCATGCACATGAATCCACAGGATGCCGTCACCGCCTTCCAACACGCCCGCTGCCATCACGCCGCCGCCATGCACTGGGGAACCTTGCGCCTCACCGACGAACCCCTCGGCGAACCGCCAATCCTGCTGGAAAGGGCGCTGCTCCAAGCCCACCTGCCGACCAACGCATTCACCGCCGGATGCGTCGGCAACATCTGGGAAATCCCGAATCAAGCTCCCTCGATTCGCACCGCCATCCGGCGGACAAGTGGGACGGTCGAGGCCGACCGTCCCTACCTTTGAGGGAATTGAACTTGCTCGGCCATTCGACCCAAACGAGGTGGTTTGCTGAGTTCTGATGCTCCCGGCCCAGCCATCCACGCCATTCCACGCGAAATATTTCAAACTAACATTTGCCAGGCGCGGTTTATGCATGGATTATGGGTCTCTCTTTCATGAAAACGAAATTACCAGCCCTTTTGGGTGTCATGTTGTGGGTGGCCGGCGGTGTGAATGCGGCGACTCTGGAAGTGGATATGGGACAAAGCCGGGTTCGGGTGGATGCCAAGGCGACCGGTCACGGCTTCAGCGGGATTTTGGGAAAATACACGATGAAGGCCACGGGGGATGGCGGCACGCTGGATCCTGCGACGCTCGACTTGCGGTGGAATTTTGCGGATTTGAAGACGAATGATACGAAACGCGACGCGGAAATGATCAAGTGGCTTGGCGGCGGCAATCCGTTAGGGTCATTCAAGTTAGTCAAATCCTGGACCGACGCGCAAGGCGTGACCCAGGCCCAGGGAACCCTGACGATCCATGGTGTCTCGAAGACGGTGGTTTTCCCCTACACGGCGAAAAAGTCCGGCAACACGCTGACCCTGGATGGCAAGGTTTCTATCGATTATCAGAATTTCAATCTCCCTATCATCCGCGCGATGCTGGTGATGACCGTGGACCCGCAGCTCGTGATCGGTTTTCACGTGGTGGGCAAGGTGAAGTGATTCTAACAAACACTCACGATGGAGCCTCACGCATGGTGGCCGCGCCGCACTGAACAAGTGCGGGCTTTGATGACGGAAAGTTTCACCCACGGCATGGGCCACATGGACCGGGCACAACCGCGCATCGCGGCCGCCCTGCGTGATATCCTGGCCCGGCCGGGATCCCTGGCGCGCTCGGTGACCGCCTATCAGTTAGGACTTGAAATGGAGATGGCGGAGGACGCGGCGCGGGCTTTGGCATGCGGCATTGAATACCTGCACACCGCTTCCTTGGTATTTGATGATTTGCCGGCGATGGATGACGCGCGGGTGCGCCGGGGTGCTGCCTGTGTGCACATCACCCATGGTGAATCCATCGCCATGCTCGCAGCTCTCGCGTTGGTGAACCGCGGCTTCACGATGCTCTGGCAGGGACTCCACCGGGCGGATCCCACGCGCCGCGCCAAGGCCGGGGAATGGGTGGACGCGCGCCTTGGAATCCATGGCGTGATCGGCGGACAAGCCCATGATCTGAACGGTTGGCGGGCCGAACAAAACGCAGCGGATGTCAGCGAGGTGGCCGCACGCAAGACCGGGGATCTGCTGCGTCTGGCCGTGGTATTGCCTGCCATGCTGGGTCGCGCCACCGAGCGGGAAATACAATTGTTAGACCGGTTGGCCGTCCTGCGCGGTTTGGCCTATCAGGCCGCGGACGACCTCAAGGACGTGATCTCACCCGTATCGGCATCGGGAAAATCCTGCGGTCGCGACGCGGACCTTGGGCGACCGAACCTGGTGGCCGCCGAGGGGTTGACTGCAGCCATGGAACGCTTTCATCGTTTGCGTCGCACGGGGGACCGGGTACAAGCCGCCTTGCCGGGCCCGCCCGAACGCTGGGGGATGTTGGATTTGTTGCGCGTACCGGCACCGGATGCGGCCATGGTCCCGGATCTGGAGTGGATCTCCGCCGCCGTGTGACCGCACGGCCAACCTTCCAACCAATATCTTCAATGAGTTTGTGGCGGATGATTTTCACCAACCTGCGGCGGCATCGGGTACGCACCGCCATCGGTGCCACGGGTATCGCGCTGGGCGTGGCGACCATGCTGAGCGTGGTCGGCTTGTTAGGCGGGGCGGTGAAGATGTTCGAACGCATTCTGCGCAGCGACTCGCAGGTGGTGGTGTTCGAAAAAAACGTCTCGGATTTGTTTTTCAGCAACGTGCCGGTGGAGGTGGTGGTGGAATTGGAATCACAACCATTCGTCAAGGAGGCGCAGCCGGTGTTGTTCACCATCATCACCGCGCCGGACCGTCCGGTGGTCACGTGTTTCGGCATCCGCGCTGCGGACGGCCGCCTCAAAAAAGGCGAGTGGCTGCAGGGCGGTGCGGCGGATTTCCAGGACGACGGTGAGGGCGTAATCCTCGGCGAGCGGGCCGCGGATTTCCTGCATGCCCAAGCCGGCGGGCGGATCGAACTCGGCCACGGAACCTATCCGGTGGCGGGCGTGGTGCGCATGGAAAACGGTTTTGAAAACGGCGGCGTGTTCATGCCCCTGCTGGCTTGCCAGAAGGCCTTCCACAAGGAGGGAGTCTGCTCGGTCATCACCGTGGCGCTGGCGCAAGGTCACGAATCGTCGGAAGTGAAGGCCTGGATGAACCAACATCACGAGCGCTTCACCGCCTTGGAAAACGAGGAGTTCAGCCGCAGTTACTCACAGTTCAAGATCATGAAAACCACCGCTTGGGTGGTCGGCGGATGCGCGTTTTTGTTAGGTGGGCTGAGCGTCACTAACACGATGATCCTCTCGGTCTTCGGGCGCATCAAAGAGCTGGCCATCGCGCGGGTCTGCGGGTTTTCACGCGGCCAGCTGGCACGCATGATTTTCGGCGAGTCTTTGCTGGTATCTGCAATCGGCACGGTGGCCGGCTGGGGCCTGAGTTCCGGTGGTCTCTATCTGTTAGCGATGATCCCCCAGCTACAGGGCTACGTCGAACCGCGCATCGGCTGGCAGGAAGTGGTCGGAGCCATGGCCCTGGCGGCCATCACGGCGCTGGTCGGCGCGCTCTATCCGGCATGGTATGCCGCCAACCTCAAGCCTGCCGAGGCGCTCCGCTTCGAATGAACCAGGAAAATCCCATGAAAGCGCAAGTATTGGTGGAAGATGTATGGAAAAGCTTCGACCGCGGGCGCATCGAAGTGCTCAAGGGAGTGACACTCACGGTGCCTGAAGGACAAATCGTCGCGTTGTGCGGCGTCTCGGGCTGCGGCAAATCCACGCTGCTCAACGTGATCTCGGGCTTGGAGGAGGTGGACAGCGGCAATGTCCGGGTCTCCGGCCATGATGTGGTCCATGAATCCACGCGCATCGATTTGCTGCGTCATCACATCGGATATGTGTTCCAGTTTCATCACTTGATGCCCGACCTCACCCTGGCGGAGAATTGTTTGGTGCCCTTGATCGCCATCGGCGGCAACCGCGCCGACGGTTTGGCGCGGTTGCAGGAACTCGCCACCGCCACCGGCATCCAGCACCGCCTCACCCAGCGCGTGCGCGATCTTTCCGGCGGCGAACGCCAGCGCGGCGCTCTGGTGCGCTCGTTGATGAACGATCCCGAACTGTTACTTTGCGACGAACCCACCGGCGCGCTCGATGAATCCAACCGCAGCCGGGTTTTCGATTTGTTGTTAGAGCTGGTGCGTGCCCGCGGCCGCACCCTGGTGCTGGCCACCCACGACCCGGATCTCGCGAGCCGCTGCGACCGCACCCTGAAAATGCGCGATGGCAGAATCGAAGGTGAAACACACGGATGAGGTGATGAAGGTGTGCCGAGTGTGGTATTTTTTGAAAATTCTTGCGAAAATAGTCAAAATTTTAACTGGCGAAAAAAGTATCAGGTGATACTTTTTCGCCGTTGGCCCCACGGAAATGCCTCCACCCAACCGACATCCCTACGTTCCCGGCCCCAAAGAAGTCGGGAAAAAAGTCCGGGACGCAATCAAGGCTCTGGAAGATGGATACTACAACATTGCCGACAACGACCAGAATGCACGCACCTTCGAATCCCTCGGAGTATTCACCATGGACGAGGTTTTGGAGCATGTTCTCGGGTTTCTCGATGAAATCACAGCGCTGGGTCCCGCAAACTGCTATTGTGGAATCGGAGGGAAGGTGGAGTTCAGTAACAAACGTGGTTTCACCGACGTCCTTCTTTACGCTTACAACTGGCATTCAGCCAAAATGAACAAACAGATGTACCTCAAGTTCGGGTTGCGAAGCCGGAACTCAAAAATTTCATTCACTTACATTCACCTTAGCTGCCACGACCATGAACCACCCACATCCTGAAACGCCCAAGCGCCGCCTTGGACAATGGAAAGCGCCGGAGGTCTGCCCGGGTTGCGATCGGGCTGACTCCATCCATACGGCCATGCGGCCGACCAGCCAGATCATCCAAGGCGAGGAGATCCACTGCAAAACGGAAAAATGGCTCTGCGATCAATGTGGTGCCGATTGGATGTCGCCTGCCCAGGCTACTGCCGGTGTGGCGGCTTCCGTGGAGGCATTCCACCGGAAGCACGGGATGCTGACCGGTTCTGACGTGCGTGCGCGACGCGAGCTATTGAATTGGACGCAGGAAGACCTCGTTCGTGCATCTGGCGTGAGCATTGCTTCCGTCAAACGCATTGAGAGCGGAGTCCATGTGCTGAGCAAACTGCACAACGATACCATTGCCCGCGCTCTTGAGAACGCGATCCGCACCCCGCTTCCTGTGTATGAAGTCATCGTGAATTGCGTGGCGTCAGGTAACGCCTGCCCATCCTTGCCACCATACTGGGAGGATGAATCGCCATGGAACGAAGTGGAGCCATGGAAGGATGACAACATCTACTCTGCCGCCAACTCTAACGAACTCGCACTTGCCGCCTAAATGTTAAGTCCCATCCAAGTCAGACGACATTGGATTCGGAAAATTTCTTTCGAATCCAAAGACGAACGGGTCAAGGAAGCCGTTTATCAAACTCAGATCTCGCTGAGTCACGCTGAGCGCGATGGCCACTGGTATGTAAGCCTCAAGGTCGTTTTGAGAGGCAACGACTCATCTGAGACAAACTACAGTGGCCAGATTGAGTTCGAGGGTGTCTTTGATGTCCACCCGGATTTTCCGAAAGAAAAGGTCGATGATCTTGTTAGAATGAACGGCGGGGCAATCCTATACGGTGCGGCGAGGGAATATATCCTTGGTTTGACCGCGCGCTCGAAACACGGGCCGTTCGAAATGCCTACCATCGATGCGCGGATGTTTCTGAAAGCGCCGGAACCACCAAAACAGCCGGAATCGGAAACCCAAGCGGAATAGGATGCATTTCCTCATCTCCGACACCTTCGTCGACAGCCTTGCCCGCCTGACTGGCGACGAGCAGAAGGCGGCCAAGACGACGGCTTTTGATCTGCAAATGAATGCCGCGGGTGCTGGCATGAGTTTCCACAAGCTGGACAAGGTGAAGGACAGGAATTTTTGGTCGGTGCGGGCGAGTGCTGATCTGCGGTTCATCGTTTACAAAACTGCGGAAAGCCAGTTGCTCTATTATGCGGGGCACCACGACAAGGCATATGACCGGAAGGCGCGGCGCAAGTTGGAAACCCACCCAAAGACCGCAGCAGCGCAATCAACATAAGCGACCGACAATCGACCAATCCGCCGCCACCCAATGCCTTCCCCGTATCCAGATGACGAAAATTCCACTCATCCGCGCCTTGAGTTGACGGGCATGCCGTCAGGGGTCGCCACCGCTGTTAGACACGCCTTGGGCTGGTGGGTGTTAGGAAACACGGTCGGTCTTTATCTGTCCGTGCTGTTGCTCCGGCCGGCGTGGCAATTCGGCGAGTTGACATATGGCCGCTGGCTGCCGGTGCATTTGAATGTGCAACTCTACGGCTGGACCGCGCTGCCCTTGGTCGCTTGGCTGATCGCGATCTACGAGGTGGACCGTAGCCGGGTGGCCACATGGGGGCCGCTGGCGGTGTGGGCCTGGACCGGCGCGCTGGTCATGGGTGTAATCCATTGGCTCGGTGGCGTGACGTCAGGGAAAATCTTCCTCGATTGGAAGGGCGGCGCCTTGTGGGCGTTCATCGCTGCGCTGATGTTCCTCTGGTGCGTGCTGCTGGCGGCCTGGCGGGAACGGGCACCCGGGTGGAACACCACACGCAAACGCGCGACACTGGCCGGTTTGTCAGGGCTCGCGCTGGTGCCGGTGTCGCTCGCCTTCGCCGCCTCGCCCGCCGTCTATCCGCCGATCGACCGCACGACCGGCGGGGCGACCGGTTCAAGCCTGTTAGGATCCACTTTGCTCGTGGTGGGGCTCATGATTTTGCTGCCCCGGATGGCGGCGGTGGCCCGCAGTGACGGGAAAAACCACCGCACTATTTGGATCTTCTTCGCGCTTTCCTGGGTTGTCTTTGGCGTGACGGAGGCCATCGGCGGCACGCATCACGACGCACATCAGATCGGTTCATTGGTGATGTTGCTGCCGTGGGTCTGGTGGCTCCCCAGGGACTGGGCCGCTTTTTCCTGGCCGGACGGATCGCGTGTTTGGCGGTGGGCGTTGTTCGGGTGGTGGGGGGTGTTGGTGGTTAGCGGAATCCTGATGTATCAACCCGGCGTGTTGGACCGCTTGAAATTCACCCAGGGGCTGGTGGCGCACTCGCATTTGGCGTTCGCGGGATTCACCACCTCGTTTTGCGCCTTGCTGTTGGTCCTGCTCACCGGCAGGCGGGTGGGAGGCACCGCCTCGGTGATGGCATGGCATGTGGCGGTGCTGGCAATGATCGCGACCCTTGCGGTGATGGGGTGGCGCGAGGGGGCGAACCCATCATGGATGAATGCCCTGCCGCTGTGGCGGGAATCGGGATTTGTGATCCGTGCGCACTGTGGAGCCTTGATGTTGGCGGTATCGGTGCTTTGGTGGTGGGAACGGAGGACGCCATGACACGGGTGAAATTTCTCAAATTATGGAGCATCGCGGTGGGTTCGATGGATGCCTTGACCGGCCTCATGCTGATAGCAGCGCCAGCGGGTGTGCTGCGGTTGCTAGGGATTCCCTCCCCTTCACCGGACGCGCTGGTGTTTCTGAGTTGGATCGGGGTTTTCGTGCTGTCAGTGGGATTGAGTTATGGCTTGGCGCTGAGCAACCGCAGACGGGGTGAAACGGTTTGGATGTTCACTTCGCTCGTGCGCATGCTGGTGGCGGTTTTTCTAACATTCCGCATTCTTGATGAGTCCTTGGACATGGCATGGGCTTGGGTGGCGCTTGCGGATGCCGCAGTGGCCATCGTACAGGTTGCGATCCTGCGGGCGGGATGGTGGAAGGAGGGGCACCGGTGAACCGCATCGCGGTGCGGGCTGCGGTCACCGTCGCGGCGGTGTATGGCTTCTTTTTGATTTTCGCCCAGTTTGCTTATGTCGAGTTGCTGCGTGCCGGCGGCGCCGATCTAACATCGGAGCGGGCGGTGCTTGGCATTATGGCCTTGGCCGGGATGGTGGGTGGATTCATCGCGGCATGGCGCGAGGTGACACCGGCCCGGGTGAGGATGGCTTTGGCGGCGGGCGCGTTGATGGCCGCGCTGGCACCGGTGTGCAACACGATGCCACTGACACTGGGAGTGGCGGCCATCACCGGTGCGGCGCTGGGTGTTGCCACGGTGGGGTTGGCCGCCATGCTGCCGGCATGGTGTGGCGTGGCATGGGTGGGACTCGGGACGGGGATCGGTTATGCGTGCTGCAATCTCCCGCTGGTGTTCCTACAAAGTCCGTCAGTGCAGGCATGGATTGGCGCGGGATTCGCGGTGGTGGGAGTGTTCACCATCCCCTCACACGCCACATGGCCGGCGCGGGAAACCCGCAGGGTGCTTCCGTTAGGCGGGGCATTGGCGGTTTTTTCCGCCTTGGTCTGGTTGGATTCCGCGGCATTTTTCATCATCCAACACACGGCGGATTTGAAATCCGGCACCTGGGGTAATGGCATGCTGTGGAGAAACGCCGCGCTGCACCTCGTGCTGGCGGTAGTGGCCGGCTTCTGGCTGGCGCGCAACGGTGCGCGCATCCTGCCGGCGCTCGCGTGGGGATTGTTAGCCGTGGCGGCGCTGGCGGTGAACGCGGAATCCACACGCCCCATCGCGGGTTGGTTCTATCCGGCGGGCGTGGCGTTGTATTCCACGGCATTGGTGGCATGGCCGGGATGGTTTTGCGGCGTGCATGGGGTGCGCCCGGCGGCATGGCGGGCGGCATGGTTGTTTGCCATTGCCGGTTGGTGGAGTTCCGCTAACGGCATAGGCATGGCGCAATCCCTCAAACACATTCCGCCGGAATTTGTCGCCGGCGCGGGTATGGTCGTGATCGGCGTACTGGTTCTATCAAACCGCAAATTCTGGATTCCGGCGATGGTCGTGTTTGCGATGGCCATTGTCGCCGCGTTTTTCCATGGCAGGAAGCTGCCCGCATCTTCCTCGGCCATGGTGCGGGGGCGCTTGGTGTATGTGTCCGAGGGCTGCATCCATTGCCACTCGCAGTATGTCCGGCCGGGATCGGCGGATGAAAAAATCTGGGGACCGGCGCGCCCGGTGGATGAAGTGATGAAGGGCGAACCGGTTTTGATAGGAAACCGTCGTCAGGGGCCGGACCTCACCCACATCGGCGCGCGCCGCTCGGCCGCGTGGCTCAAAGCGCACTTTCTAACGCCACAAGCGCTTGTCCCGGACAGCCCGATGCCATCCTATGCTTATCTTTGCAATGATCGCCGGGGTGACGATCTGGTCGCTTATCTCAAGGCGTCCGACGCGGAAGCGACGCGTGAATTGATGGCCGAAGCCGCGCGTTGGAAACCCGCAACGACCACTGGCGGCAGCGATGGCGCGGCGCTTTTTGCGGCCCAATGCGCGGTATGCCACGGCACCACGGGCGGTGGCAACGGCCCGTTGGCCGCGCGTTTTTTCAGACCGCCCGCGAATCTGTCAGACGGGCCGTTCATCCGCACCGTGCCGGGCGATGACCTCGGCCTGCGGGTGGCGCGGGTGATCCGATTCGGCATTCCCGGCACCGACATGCCAGGCCACGAGACGCTGGTTGACGGCGACGTGTCCGCTCTAACAGACCATGTGCTGCGGCTGAGAAGATGACACCAAGACTCCGGGCCATCCGTGGTTGGCCTGGCGAGGCTTCGCCTCAGACCCCGGAAACCAGAGACCAGAGACCTTGAAGCCGAGAATGTGTTGTCGTTAGGTCAAATTCTTCATCTTGCGTCTTGGGTCTTGTTGTCTTGGGTCTTGTTGTCTTGGGTCTGAGGCGAAGCCTCGCCA
>CAISTY010000191.1 GCA_903888515.1 Akkermansiaceae bacterium
CCGAACCCGGAAGTGAAACGCCGCAGCGCCGATGGTAGTGGGACGATAGGTCCTGTGAGAGTAGGTCGTCGCCAGATTATTGCCCGGCCCCAGCCAACGCTGGGGCCGGGCTCTTTTTTGGGGGGGATGTTGGAGTTGACTTCGTCACGCGATTCCCGGCATGATGCCGTTCGGACCAAACCCCCTGCCACAACCATGGAAAACGTCATCATCATCGGTACAGGTTGCGCCGGCTACACTGCGGCCATTTACACCGCCCGGGCGAACCTCGGCCCGCTTCTTGTTTCCGGCACCCAGCCGGGCGGACAGTTGACGACAACGACCGAGGTGGAGAATTTCCCCGGCTATCCGGATGGCATCATGGGGCCGGAATTGATGATGAAAATGCAGGCACAGGCTGAAAAATTCGGTGCCCGCATTGTCTGGGCCAGCGTGGAATCCGTCGAGTGTCGGGCTGATGGCACGTTTCTGGTGCGGGCGGGATCCGAATCTTTTGAGACCAGGAGCGTGATCGTCGCCACCGGTGCGGCACCCCGCCATCTCGGATTGCCAGGCGAACAAGTACTCATCGGCCACGGATTGACTTCATGCGCCACTTGTGATGGTGCCTTCTATCGCGATGTGCCGGTGTGTGTGATTGGCGGCGGCGACAGCGCGTGCGAAGAGGCGGATTTCCTCACGCGTTTTGCCAGCAAGGTCTATCTCATCCACCGCCGCGACAAACTCCGGGCTTCCAAAATCATGGCGGATCGCGTGCTTGCCAACCCGAAAATCGAACCGGTCTGGAATTCAACCGTCAGCGCATACCTCACCGATGACCAAGGTGAGATGCGTGCCGTGCAACTCCACAACCTCAGCACCGGCGCGCAACATGAGTTGAAGGTTGCCTGCGTGTTCGTCGCTATCGGCCACGTCCCTAACAGCTCTTTCGTGGGCAATCTTGTCGATAAGGACGAGAACGGCTACATCCTGCAAAACCCCGGCCGAACCGCCACCAAGACTCCGGGTTTGTTTGCTGCGGGAGATGTCGCGGACCACTACTACCGCCAGGCGATCACCGCCGCAGGCCAAGGTTGCGCCGCCGCCCTTGAGGCCGAGCGCTACCTCAGCGGCCAGTAAGGAAACGACGTCTCGTCCCTTTTGCCAGAGATCACGAAGAGGCGGACAGGAAGGCCCCCCCCCTTGACAATCTTGCCTGTCAGGCGAAGGTGCCGGCTAGTGCCATCACAGGCTTTCCGGCAGCCGCAGCGGCGGCGGTTCGTCCGGAATGAGATGCTCTAACAATCCGGCGATGGTCAGAACCTGTCCGGGGAGAACGAGATCCGGGCGGATGTCGGCCAGCGGTTGCAGGACGAAACGACGTTGCCCGATCCGCGGGTGGGGCAGGATGAGTGTGTCGTCATGGACGCGCGAGTCGCCGAGGTACAGCAGGTCGATATCGATGATGCGCGGGGCGTTGCGCGGAGCGTTGCGGTTGCGGCCGAGTTTCAGCTCGATGCCTCGGGTTTTTTCCAACAGATCAAACGGAGTGCCATGGAAATCGATTTCGATGACGGAATTATGGAAATCCGGAGAGCCGGGCGGGCAGCAGCGGGGTTCTGTCTGATAGATATGTGCTAACAGAACGGGTTCTCCAGGGGTGGAGATTTCCCGCAGGCAGGTGACGGCCGCCCGCAGGTGGGCGAGGCGGTCACCCAGATTCGATCCCAGAGCGAGGCCGGCGCGTGGCATGGCCGGTCAATCGGTGAGGTTTTCCAGGCGCGCGATACCGTAGTTTTTGGCGACCCGTTGGTTGGCTTCATTCACCAAAGCGGACGGGATGACAACCGGGCGGCTGGCATCGAACAGTTCGATGACATGGAATTCGGGTTGCTCCTGCGGATGGAGGAGATTGTAGGCGTGCTTGAGATCGGTGACTTCAACACCATTGATTTTGTCCACGGCGTAACCGGAAAAATCGCCGAGTTGACTGGTCACCGGATCGCTTTCGACGCGGGTGAGCACCACGATGTCCCGGCGTTTTTGGAACAAGCCCTTGGAAACGTAATCGGTATAGAGCCGGCGCACCGTGATAGCGCTGAATTTGGCGGTGGCGAATAGATTGGTGTCCAGCGGTTGGAAAACGAGTCCGGCGAAAACCATATAGCGGGGTTTCTTTTCATATTCCAGGGCATACATGCGTGCCGGAGGCAGTGGCTTGAGTGCGATGGCCACATCGTTTTTTTTGCCATCCCTGAGGAACTGCACAGCCACCTTGTCACCGGCGAATTTGCGCTCAACGATCTCGTTGAGATTCATGTTCTCGCCATCCAGGGTGATCATGCCCGCGCTGTCCACCGGCAGGTTGTCCAAGGCGGTGACGATGTCGCCCGGCATGAGGATGTCATCGCTGGAGCTGGTGGGTGTGACGTTGGTGATGAGAACACCCATGCCGTTGTCCGGCAGACCGAGGGCTTTGCGCATGGCGGGATTGTGGAGCGGAAACTCGGTGATTCCCAGATCGACGTATTGGTCGTAGGTGCCGTCCTCAATGTCTTTGAGGAATCTGCGGATCACCGGTGTCGGAATCATATATCCGGTGTTGTCCGCCTGGCGCAGTCCTTGAAACGCGACGCCGACGACCTTGCCGTCCTGCACAACCGGACCACCCGAGTTGCCGGGGTTGATGGCGGCATCGATTTGCACTGCGAGATGGGAGTCCACGCGCGAGTGCGAATACGGCTGGAAGTCGATCCGTGAGACCACGCCGCGGGTCACGGATATCCTTTCACCGCCGATCGGATAGCCAATCACGCGCACTTGGGATTCGAGCACAGGCACCTCGCCGAATTCAAAGGCGGGAAAGGATTCGAAATCCTTGAAGTTCTCCACCGAGAGCAGTGCCAGATCGCAGTCATGCGCGATATAATCGACCTTTGCAGGATACTTGACCGGACTGCCATGCACGGTGATGAGTACGCGGCGTGCGTTGGAAACAACATGGGCGTTGGTGAGAATCTTGTTTTTCCCGATGATGAATCCGGTGCCGATGCCGCCACTGAAACGTCCGGCATTCCATGGGGTTTCGTAATCCGGCACTTGCGTGGCGACTTCAACCCGCAGCACCGATCGATAGACGTCCGAGGGGGCGTTTTGCGCAACCAGCGGCTGCGTGCTTGCTACAACCAGAATCAGGAAAAGATGGCGCATCGGAATGGCGCGGATCTTAGAACCCGCGCGGCGACCCGCAATCGAAATCTGCAGGCCGTCTGTATCCCCGATGCATCGGGCGCGACATCCTGATGTCCGATCGGACACGAAATTGTCGCGGATGTTTGCGACGAGAGGTTTTTACCCGGGACATCCTGATGTCCGATCGGGGTCTGATGTGGTGACTGGTGCGGCTTTCGTTGATTTCATGGGCATTGGTGCGTCTCTGAATTTTGTTGGTGATGCATGGTTGTGACTGGTGATACGGTCATTTGTGTGGAATCCGTGTGGAATTTCACCATCCGTCACACATCTGCCATAACGCCGCTACCGATCAAGGTCATTTTTTCAGGCACTCCGAAGTTCTTGTTGAGAAGTGATACATCCGCCATCGGCAGACCAGATGGTGGGCAGAGGTGGATTCGAACCACCGTAGGCGTTAGGCAGCAGATTTGCAGACCCTATAAAATGTTGATAATAAGTCACTTCCGTCATCAATCTGCGTCATTACGCGATTTCCTGCAAGCTGGCATTTTGCCGGTCATGCAGAGAAACGCGACGTGTCGCGGGGTGAGTGTCAGAAATTGTCAGAAACAGGACAGAATTCCGCCGGAATCTGTCGCGATTTGTGAGGGTCATGTCTCTCGATCTATCGACTGGTGCCGGCGTTTTCGGCTTTGATGGTGGAGGGGTAGGACCTCCGCCCCATGGCCTGTTTTTCTGCGATTCCATGGTCATCTGGTCATATTGCGGATAATTTGCGCGGTCATAGGTGGAATGGGCGGGCCGGACGCCGCAGGCGAGGTGCGTACGCTCCCCAAACGCCAACTCGCGAACTATAATACGGGGCGCGCGGGGATGAGAAAACCGGCGGGTGTTAGGGCGCGTCCGGGCGGCGACGCGGTGATTATCGCCTCTACGGGAAACCCGCAGGAACCTATGGTGGATTCAGCCGGGATGACGGCAGGTGGTTTTCCGGCATGTTGGCCATCAACGACTTCGCGGAATCGGCGCCACCGGTCGGCTCCCCGTTCCTCCGTCATGACGGAATGGCATTTCTTTAATTCGTCTATCGGTCTGTTAATATTTTTTGATCACATGCCATTTTTTTCTTGTCATGGGGGCTAGGGGCCGCATGAATACGACTCAAGCTGATGACGTCCCCCCGACTACTCTCTCCGCTTGCCGCAGCATGGCTGATCACTGCATGTGACGGGTGGAGCCAGGGTCAGTCGGCGGAAGTCGCGGCTCCTGCCCTGACATCTCCGGCCAGGACCTTGGCGGTCGCGGCGAAGTTTGACAGCAGGGAGATCAGGACCGAGGCCGAGCCCGGAGCGGCAGTGGTGGAATTGTGTTATGAATTCACCAACACCGGCGATTTTCCACTGGCGGTCGAGTCCTTCTCGCAATCGTGCGGGTGCATGAGGGGATCGTGGAACGGCGTTCCGGTCGAGCCGGGAGCCAGGGGGAGCATCACGGCCAGGCTGCTGACCCGCGGGTTGCGCGGGAAGGTGCGCAAGTCGCCGCACGTGGGATTTTTCGAAAGCGGGGATGTGGAGCTGATAGGCGAGGTGCGCACGGATTCCAAGGACCCGCGCGACGCCCTGCACGGCCTGTTCGCGCTGGTGGAGAAAACCGGACGGGAAGGAGGACGCCCGTGACCGCCATGATCTCCGGTCGGCGTTTGTCCGCGTATTTGGCGGTCG
>CAISTY010000192.1 GCA_903888515.1 Akkermansiaceae bacterium
AATCACTGTATCCAACGGGGAACTTCATATCAGCCCCGGCGAACCGGCCGCCGGCATCGTCAAGGATGGCGAACCGCCTGCCCGCATGAACTACGAGATCGAGTTGGAGGCGATGCGTACCGAGGGCGGCGATTTCTTCTGTGGGCTAACATTTCCCGTAAACAAGGATCCCTGCACGCTGATCTGCGGTGGCTGGGGCGGCACCCTCGTCGGGTTGTCCAGCATCGACGACCTGGACGCCTCCGAAAACCAGACCGCCACCATCAAGGAGTTCAAGGAGAAGACCTGGTACAAGATCCGCCTGCGGGTCACCAAGACCCACATCACCGCTTGGATCGACGACAAACAGGTCATCGAGCAGGAACTCGCCGAGCACAAGATTTCCATCCGCATGGAAGTGCGGCCATGTGTCCCGCTCGGCATTTCCACTTGGAAAACCGGCGCAGCTCTCCGCAACATCCGTCTCCGCAAGCTCGATAGGCCGGGCTAACGGATTTATCGGTGGTGCCTGATGCTCATTGCCTGGACACGCCCCCCTTTCTCCCACTCCCCAATTCCAACTGCTTTCTCACGCGCGGGTATCCCAATGGCTAATTCCTATCGATTACGACTCATGAAATTCCTCACTTTACTCGGTCTCACCGTTCTCTGCGCCACCGCTGCTGACCTTCCCGGTTGGAAACTCGTGTGGTCCGATGAATTCGACAAACCCGGCCAGCCCGATCCCGCGAAGTGGGGATAACATGTTCTACACCGTTACGCTACCGGTGACGCTCTGGTTCTTCGACAAGGCGAAAGCTTCGCTTCCGCCACCCTCAACCCGGCCTGACGGCCACCCTTCTCCCACTGGGAGAAGGGACGGGGATGAGGGTAAACAGGACCGGGCAAACACGGTCCTGTTTATAGACGCCCGCCACATCTACCGGCAGGTGGACCGTGCGCACCGCGAATGGACACCCGTGCAAATCGGCTTCATGGCCAACCTCGTCCGTCTCTATCGGGGCGAAGCCCTCGACTTCACATTGGGTGGCGAAGAAGCAAAGGCCAAGATCTGCGAAGTGTTCGCCGCCCAACCCTCACCCCAGCCCTCTCCCAAAGGGCGAGGGAGCGCGGCGGCGACTCTCCCCTCTACCTCTGGGAGAGGGGACGGGGGTGAGGGTATCGCCCGGTATCGTGACGTGTCGGGGCTATGCAAAGCGGCGACGTTGAAAGAGATCGAGGCCCAGGGATGGAGTCTGAATCCAGGGCGATATGTGGGCGTGGCACCAGGAGAAGCCGTGAGCGACGAGGATTTCAAGGAGCAACTCGAAACCCTCAACGAGGAACTCGAAACCCTCAACACCCAGGCTCGTGAACTCGAACAAACCATCGCCAGCAACGTCGCAGAGATACTCGAAACATGAAAACGGAGATCGTCCAAACCCTCACCTCCACCTTCGAAGCCCACGCCCAGCAGACCGAGGGCGGCGTCGAGTATTGGCTCGCGCGCGACCTCCAGCAACTGCTCGGTTACACGCAGTGGCGAAACTTTTTGAACACGGTTTCCAAGGCCAAGACCGCCTGTGAAGTGTCTGGCCACAAGGTTCATGACCATTTTGCTGACGTCAGCAAAATGGTTGACCTCGGCTCAGGCAGCCAGCGTGAGGTGGATGACATCATGCTCACCCGCTACGCCTGCTACCTCTCCCGCGAACACATCACCAACAATCAGGCCGTTAGAAAAACCCTGCTCGAACGCGGCATCCGCCCCGAATTCTTGCCCGCCGCCGAGGATGTCAAAAAAGTCGAACGCCGCCTCGCCTCCGAAGATAAGAAATCCCTGAAAAACCCCGACGCCCTGCCCCTAGGCGATTAGCCATGACCCGGAAACGCCCCAGCCCAACTCACAAGGATTCCTTGACAGTTCGTCAGAGGAATTTGGCGAGCGGGTCAGTTGTAAAGAATTCCTTTACAACTGAGGTGAAGGCGCAGGTGCGCAGCTTGACCAAACTATCGCCGCAAACGTGGCGGAACTTCTGAAAACGTGAGCACCTCCGACCAGCCCAATCCACCGGCCAAGGGCCAGTTCCTCGTCTATCAGGCGGAAGACGGGCAGATGAAGATTGATGTCCGGTTGCACGGCGAAACCGCGTGGCTCACGCAAGCCCATATGGCGGAGTTGTTTCAGACCACTGTGCCCAACATCAGCATGCACCTCCGTAACATTTACGCGGAGGGCGAATTGCAGCTTGAGGCAACTGTTCAGGAATTCTTAACAGTTCGCCAAGAAGGCAACCGGCAGGTGTCACGGGCGGTCGACTATTACAACCGACATGGCGCTGATCGTGTCGCCCGGCCAGAACGAGATCGAGCAGATGAAGAAGCACGGCCTCGACATCGAGCCACACCGGAAGCGAATGAACGACGAGGCGCTGGACGAGAAGTTCAAGGACTCCTCGGACCCGTTGCGGATCGTCTTCTTGTGCGCCATGTGGCTGACGGGTTTCGACGCACCGAGTTGCTCCACGGTGTATCTCGACAAACCGATGCGGAATCACACGCTGATGCAGACCATCGCGCGGGCGAACCGCGTGTTTCCTGGAAAGCACAGCGGCATGATCGTGGATTATGCGAACGTGTTCGCCTCACTGGAAAAGGCGCTAGCCATCTATGGCGCGGGCAAAGGCGGCGCAAACCCGGTCAAGGATAAGCAGAAGCTGGTCGAGGAACTGCGAAATGTCGTGGCGGCGGCGACTGAATTCTGCGCCGCGCGTGAGGTGAATCTCACCGCCATCGAGCAACTCACCGCCGGCGGCATGGAACGCTTGCAGCGGATTGACGACGCCGTCAACGCACTGATTTCACCCGATCCGCTGCGGCGGGAGTTCTTCGGCCACGAACGGCTTGTCGCCACGCTTTACAACGCGGTGAAGCCCGACCCGTCGGCAGTCGAGTTCTCTGGTCGTGTCGCATGTATCATCGCCATCGCCGCAGCCATTCGCACCAAGCTCAATCCTAATCGGCCGGACATCACGGAAGTCATGGGCGACATCGCCAAGTTGCTCGACGCCTCAATCACAGGTGTGGGTATCGCATGTTTTCGCTGGTTGTTGGAGCCATCAACTGCTTTCAGGTTCCGGTGGGTACTGTTCTGGGCATCTTCACGATCATCATTCTCATGCGTGACTCTGTCCGTGACCTATATGATGCCCGGTAATCGCTCTGTGGAGCCGGGCGTCGATTCCAAGCTTGATGGTGGCGTAGGATACGCTAATGGTCTCGGTCTTAGCGAATATGTGTGAAAAAAAAGCGACAGATACGACAAGAGGAACGATTGCTGCAATGTGTGGCGTGAACGGGTGGGTGGCGGTTCTGTTGTGCCTGCTGGCCGTAAGCGGCATGGCACGCGCAGCCGAGACCCTGTACAACGGGATCGTGCTGCCGGACGAGTGGCCTCCGAAACGAAGTGGTCTACCCCGCGAACCGATGCCGGTTCCGTATCTGAAAGACCAACCGGCGGTTATTCCGATCGATGTGGGACGGCAGCTCTTCGTCGATGATTTTCTGATCCAGGAGACGACGCTCAAGAGGACCTTCCATTCCGCAGAATACCATGCGGAGAATCCGGTGCTCAAGCCCGACAAGCCCTGGGAGATCAAAGGCAAAAGCAATGTGGCTTTTCCCTACAGCGGCGGGGTCTGGCACGACCCCGCGGACAACCTGTTCAAGATGTGGTATGCCGTCGGCAACGAGGGATGGATCACACACTGGTTCGGTTACGCCGTCAGCAAGGACGGCATCCACTGGGAGAAGCCCGCCTTGCAGGACATCGCTGGCCGGCGCAAGGAGCTGGACGGATCCAACGTGATCCTGGACGTAAGCCATCATGATTCAAGCGTCATCTGGCTCGATCACACGGCCGCAGATCCCAGCACCCGCTTCAAGTACTTCGCCACCGAGAAACAGGGCGGCTGGCGCTATATCTATCGAACCAGCCGCGACGGCATCCACTGGTCCGGGCCTGTCGCTTCCAAGCCGATCTGGGGCGACCGGGCGACCATATTCTCCAATCCGTTCCGCAAGGTATGGTGTCTGAGCCAGCGGATTCACGGTGGAAATGTCGGGCGGGCGCGTGCCTATATGGAAGACCGCGATCCCGGGAAACTCGTGGAGAAGATTCAGCCGAACCAGGGGCTGGCGGCCGCGGGCGAGTCGGTGTTCTGGACCAATGCCGACGATCTCGATCCGCGCAATCCGGTTGAAGAGTACGGGACCATTAGACCGCAATTGTACAATCTGGATGCCACTCCCTACGAGAGCCTGATGCTCGGCTTCTTTGCCATCTGGACCGGACCGGAAAATGACACCGTCGCGCGGGAACGCCTGCAGAAACGCTGTGACATCCTTCTCGGTTTCAGCCGCGACGGGTTCCATTGGGACCGCCCGCATCGCGAACGATTCATCGCGGCAAACTGGGCAGACGGCGCGTGGAACTTCGGCAACATTCAGTCCGCAGGCGGCGGATGTCTCGTCGTCGGCGACAAACTCTACTTCTATGTGTCGGCGAGGGCCAGGGACGCCACCGGCGGACACGGCAACGGCAGTGCCGGGCTGGCCATCCTGCGCCGCGACGGCTTTGCCTCGATGCACGCGGGCGACACGGGCGGTACGCTCACCACCAGACCGCTGACGTTCAAGGGGAAGCACCTCTTCGTCAACGCTGACTGTCCGCACGGCGAACTGAAGGCCGAGGTGCTCGACAAAGACGGCAAGGCGATCGAGCCCTTCACCGTCGCGAATTGCGAGCCGGTCTCGTGCGACAAGACGCTGGCAGCGCTCACGTGGAAGGGCTCTGCCGATCTGTCGGCCGTGGCCGGCAAGCCGGTCCGGTTCCGTTTTCATCTGAACAACGGCGGCATTTACGCTTTCTGGGTCAGTCCCGACAAGTCTGGTGCCAGCCATGGCTATGTTGCCGCCGGAGGTCCCGGATTCACCGGGCCCACGGATACCGTGGGAAAAAGAGAGCAGAGATGAAACACAGACCGATCATGACTTTGGGGTTCGCGGCCTGCCTGCTCATGATCGCCGGAACGCTGTCCGCGGACACGGTCGAAAACCCGGCCGGCCATAGAATGCCGGGTGGCGATATTTGTCATCGGACTGGTTGGCGCTCTGGGCGTGCCATTTCGATTGGCTTTCGCGGCGAGCCGCTCGCAACTCGAACAACATGTGGAAGCCTACCACAAAGGCCAGCCACCCAAAGGCAATTCACTCAAACCAAGCTAAAAAGGAAAATGAGAGCGGGGAAAAACCCCGGCAAACCTTACGCCTCAAAGGATTGCGCTTCAGCATGTTGTAAGCCGGAAAATTCATCGTGAAGCAATGGGATTGCGCTGGGAATCAAGGTCTTGGAGCAGATGCGGCGTTTCCATTTTCTTTTTGGGTTAATATAGGAGGGAACCGAGGGATTGGGTGGTGGTTTGAGAAGGCGATTGGGGAGAAGTCCAAGCCATGGCAGAATATCGCTTATGAGATGCTAGAGAGAGCTTCATGGCGATTCAGTGGTACGCTCTCGGTTCTCAAATTCTCAATGCGACTGCAAGAGCGCATTGACATAGGCGTCGATGTTGGTCGCCTCCTCGCGATTCCAATTTTCCCTGCGTCGCCAGACGCGCTGGTAGGTTGCCTCATCCTCGGGCGTCATGCCCTCCGTCCAGAATCCCGAGTGCGGCAGGGCCAGGTCGATCCAGCAGGCGATCTTATCGAGTTCCTCCCGCGTGAGTACGACCTTCTCGTGCCCCTTCTTGAGCAGTTCGATCAACGGGCTCCGCGACGAGCCGTGCGAGTACGGCGGGATCATCGTAGGGACCGACCAGCGGCTGATCCAGTTGAGGTAACGCGAGCGCTCGTCAACCAGATTCAGCACCTGATTGGTATCGTTGGCCGGGGGTGCCGCCCGGTCTGTCGAAATGAGCGCGTGATACGCCTGGTTCCAAGACTTCCGCGCCTGCGGATCCCAGACCGGCGTGGCGCGCAGGTCGAGAGGCCGGTTCCCCTCGCCCCGGTGACAGGAGACGCATTTCCCATTGAGGATGGGCTGGATGATCTGCGGGAAACTGAAGCCACGGTTCGAGACATCGTAGAACGGCTGCAGCGGCCGGATGCCGGCCTTGAGGGCAAGGGCTTGCCGCTGACGGGGCGGTACTGCCGAGTTCTTGTCCTCGTGGCAGCCGATACAACTTAAAACCTCGCCGGGCATCAGCGTCGACCACGACCGCATGGTCTGCACGACATGCCCGTTGGCGTCGATGGCCTGGAAGTAGACCGGCATGCGCGCGGGAACCTCGAAGGCTGCGGAGCCGTCCTCGTAAACGGGTGTCTCGCCCAGCACGACCTTGACATCCCAAGCCGCGAGGTTGCTGATCGGCGAAGGCCCGTGCTTGCGCCCGATGTCCGTGGCCATGAAGTCCAGCGCGACGACCCGGAGTTTCTTGACCGTTCCGCGCACGACGTCCTTCAGCCCGGGCCCTTCGTAGATATCCTGAATGGTGTAGCCGCCCGTCTTTTTGCCCCAGTCGAGCGGATAGGCGACGCGCGGCGGAAGCGGCCGGGGCGACAAGGGAATCGGTTGGTTGCAGGAGATCGCGGAATCCGCGGCCAGGAGGACGCGCTCGCCTTGGCGGTTCATGAAGTACACGCCGAACCGCTTCTCGCCGCGCGGCCTGAAGGTCACGAGGTAGTGATCCTCGTCCAGCGGGTAGGGATACTGCCACTGGTCACCATCCTGCCCGTAGCAGTCGATCCGGATCGGATCGCGGGGTTTCTCCTCTGGCGCGACCAGCAGGACTCCGCTCGCCTCCTGCCGTCCGAGGGTGGGATCGATGATGGCGAGCTTGCCCTGCTGGCGCGTGTGGTGGCCGGACAGCACGGCCAGCACACGCGTGGAGTTCGGGATGCCGCGCGCATGCAGGATGGTGGTCGGGAAATACGAGTTGTTGCCGTAAAACGCGGTCTGATGCGCGCCGTTGGGATGCATCTGGAACAGCGGCTGCGGGTAGATCTGGCCGCGGTCATTGTACTCCCAGCGCGTATAGGTGACCAAGCCATTGCCCGGGTGGACCTGCGGGTAGTTGGTGTGGACCTGGTCGAAGCCGACCCGTCGCATGTAGCGGCCGTCGCCATCCATGATGAACATGTTGCTGACGCTCACATGCCAGCAGTCCACATTCTGGAAACAGCGGGTGGAACTGAACATGATGTTCCCGTCGGGCAGATAGATGCCCTCGTAGTCCGCCACACCCTGCCCGCACGTCAGCGTCCGGACCACGCGCGTCGCGACCTCCATCTCATAGAGGTGGTAGTCGTCGCCCCGTGCCGATTTCTTCCACGCGAACAGGATGCGCTTCCCGTCGTATGACACATCCGGATCGCGGATCACGCCGTGTTCGTCGCGCAGCAGCACCGTCTCCCGCAGGCGCAGCTCGTCGTCCAGTTCGAGCAGGCACAGGCTGGAGCCGCCCTGGAAATTGAACTCCTTCACCACGCCGCCGGGGTTGAGGACATCCTCGTCGCTCACGGCATCCGTGTAGGCATAGTGCGACCCGCCCATGTCGAAGTGCTTGGTGAAGACGATGTGCCGGAGCTTCTCGCGGAACGGTCCCAGCAGGCGAGAACGCTCGGACTCGCTTTCAAGCGCGGCGGGCGGTTTGGCGAGTACTGCCTGTGGTGCCGCGGAATCCGCGGATTGCGCGGTCGTGCAGGCGGAAAGCTGAAACAAGGCCGCGATGAGCAAGCGTGCTGCGATCTTCTCCGGTCTCATCCACTTCGTCATTTTTTCAATCTTATGGATTGCAGAAAATTGCTTTTGAGGGGGAGGCCGCTGAAAAAAGCCGGTGGTTGGACCGGGGAAAAGAAGTGGATCATGGCGAAATCCATCAACGCGAGCGGATTTGAACTCACTTTTTTCACGGAGTCGGCATCGGCCAGTCCTTGGCGAGGCGCTCCAGAACCAGCGGCACGGCTGGCGGCACGGTGTTGCTGGACTCGAGCACGTTGCGCACCGTCGAGAGATGGGTTCCGGTAACCGTGACGAAGTCGGCGACCCCATCCAGCTTGACGGAGCTAACGGAGACGCACCCGTCCCCCACCCCGTCCGCCAGCGATTCCAGCGCCGCCCGGCAGGCCGCGAGCACCCCGCCCTTGTCCGTGTCCTGCTTCCCGGCCTCTGGCATTATTCCCCACTTCGCAAGCCCCTCTTTGGAAATCGGGCTTGCGATGCCCGCAATGAGGCTCAGCGTCACGTCTGGCGGGTGCGGGCGGGCATTGAGCGCCTGTAGGAACGGACTCTCTGGCACCAGATCCTTTCCCGCCTCGCCCGTGCCGTCCACAAACCCGGATAAGAGGTTTCCATTGCCCTGAAACAAGCGCACGCCCTGGTCACGGAGTTCCACGGCAAACCGGGCGTGCGCCAGGGGCGAGCCGTGGTTCGGTGTGCACAGCATGATCAGATGCCTGACCGCCGGGACCTGGTCTTTTTGGACGCTCCCGGCATAGTCCATCTCCGGATTCGTCAGCATCTCGCGGCTGACCAGCCCGCCCATGCTGTGTGCCACGATCACGAGCGCCGTGGCGCCGCGCGCGCGGAGTTCGCACAGCGAATGCAACAGGTAGGCGGCGGACGGCCTGATCGGCTGGTCGTTAGGGTAGCGGAACTCGCATACCGCATACCCCGCCTGCGCCACCGCCGGTGCCATGTTCATCCACAATTTCCCCGGTTCATCGATCCCATGCACCAGTACCACCACGCGTTTCGGGAGTTGCTCCTGCAATCCGCCCCAACCTCCGTCCCGGTATTGGTGCCAACCGAATTCAGCAAGCGCCTTGGTGTAGGTCTCGGGAAACATCTTCTTCAGCCGCGCCTGCGCCGCAGTCACCGGCACGGGCGCAGCACCTGCCGCGCCCGCAGTCTCATCCGCCACCATCCGCACCATGGCGAACCCCGCGAGCCATGACAACCCACAGAGCCATATCCCGCGCCGGATGAGACGGGAAATGCCGGACTGGCCCACCCCTGTTGGATCATTCATGTAGGGCGTGACTTCTACGCCGCCAGGCCCGCTCGTCAAGATCTTTGCACAGCGCTTTGCCAAACTTCACGGTTCCTGATCCCGACTGAAAATGATTTGGCACTTCAAGGAGCTGGATTGCTGAAAACCGCGCATATTCTGCCGTTAGGTTGTTGGGTGTTGACGGGATGGTCCCGGCATGCATCATTCCCGCCCGCCGGGCGGAAAAACCGTTCCGGTGATTCTAACACACAGCCATGACTACCATTGCCATCAACGGATTCGGCCGCATCGGTCGCCTTGTTTTCCGCGCCCTTGTTGAACAGGGACACCTTGGAACCACCTTCAACGTTGTCGCTGTTGGCGATATCGTTCCGGCGGACAACCTCGCCTACCTCCTCAAATACGACTCCACCCAAGGCCGCTTCGCCGGCACGGTTTCCTCGAAGAAATCCTCGCCGGATCTCGCGGAAGACGATGTCATCGTCGTCAACGGGCGCGACATCAAGGTCGTGAGCGCCCGCACTCCGGACGGTCTGCCGTGGAAGGAACTCGGCGTGGAAGTCGTGATTGAGTGTACCGGACTTTTCACCGATGCGGAAAAAGCCAAGGGCCACCTCGCCGCCGGTGCCAAGAAAGTCATCATCTCCGCACCTGCCAAGGGCGAGGACGCCACCTTTGTCGTGGGCGTGAACGACCACCTTTACGATCCCGCCAAGCACCACATCATTTCCAACGCAAGTTGCACCACCAACTGCCTGGCACCGGTCGTGCATGTGCTGCTCAAGGAAGGGTTCGGCATCGCCGAAGGTCTCATGACCACCATTCACTCCTACACCGCCACCCAGAAAACCGTGGATGGCCCGTCGAAAAAGGATTGGAAGGGTGGCCGTACCGCAGCCCTCAACATCATCCCGTCCACCACCGGTGCCGCCAAGGCGGTCGCCCTGGTTTGTCCGGAAGTGAAAGGCAAACTCACCGGTATGGCGTTCCGCGTGCCGACCCCGACCGTTTCCGTGGTGGACCTCACCGTGAAGACCGTCAAGGAAACCTCTCTAACCGAAATCAAGGCCGCGCTCAAGAAGGCTTCCGAGACCTATCTCAAGGGGATCCTTGACTATACCGAAGATGAAGTGGTTTCCACCGACTTCATTCACGAAAAGGCATCCTCGGTCTTTGACGCCGGTTCCTCGATCGAGTTGAACTCCACGTTCTTCAAGCTCATCGCCTGGTATGACAACGAGTGGGGCTATTCGAACCGCGTGATCGACCTGCTCACGGATGTGGTGAAAAAAGGCATCTAACCGTATCGCACGGGCAGGGACCGGCAGTCCGGCATGTTTTTGATGTTCGTCGTTGGCGGTGCCGCGTCTTGCGCGCACCGACGATGTCGTGGCTTTCATGGAAAGAATGAAAGATCGCGCGCAAACAAGCGTTAAGGCATATTGAATGTGCGATCCGCGCGTGCCATCCGACCCGGCGGGAGCGGTGATCACTGCCGATTTCAAGTCCAGTAGCAAGGCCCGGTCCTAACATGAATCAATTTCTCATGAGCACCAACCCCAACAGAAAATTCCCGGAGACCCTTGTTTCCAACCATGTCCATATGCGTCTGCGGTCATGGGATGTATCATTTCTGGAAAGAACCTTCCCGGCAGGAGGAGAACACACGATGATCGGAAAATGGCTTCGCGTCATGAGTTGTGTGTGCTTGGGCATGGTGACTGTCGGTTGGCCTCGTGCGGCGGCTGCGCAAGAACCGCTACCATCACTGTGTCGCTCTGCATCCCCGGACTGGCCGCAATGGCGCGGTCCGCACCGGGACGGGATTTCCGCGGAAACCGGGTTGTTGCAATCCTGGCCTGCGGAAGGGCCCAAGCTGTTATGGAAAGTCTCCGGCATCGGCCACGGCTACTCGTCCCCGATCATCGTGGCGAACGGAGTTTACATTACCGGCGACGCGGAACAGGAACTCGTCATCAGCGCGTTCACGCTCGATGGCCAGCCGCGTTGGAAAACCACCAACGGCGAACCCTGGAAAACGCCGTTCCCCGGCACCCGGTCGTCCTGCACTTTCGACGACGGCAAAATCTATCACATGAATGCCCATGGCAATCTGGTGTGTTTGGATGCGGTGACGGGCAAACCAGCATGGACCGTGAATCTACTTGCGCGGTATGAAGCGCAAAACATCATGTGGGGCATCAGCGAGTCCGTGCTGGTGCATGGGGATCGCGTGTTTGCGACACCGGCAGGGGCCAAGGGCCTGATGGTGGCTCTCGACAAGCGGACCGGCGCACCTGTTTGGGCTACACCGGCACTCGATGGCGAGAAAGCTTCCTATGCCTCGCCTATCCTCATCCAAGCGGGCCAGCGCAAACTGCTGGTCAATAGCTGTACCAAGTACGCGTTTGCCGTGGACTCCGAGACCGGCGGTCTGGTTTGGAAACTGCCGCAAGTGGATCCCAAAAATTCAGTCTCCACCACTCCGGTGCTGTCCGGCCGCTTGTTGCTGATTACCAATGCCAGCCGCGAATACGGCGCCCTATTCGGCGTCCAGTTAGGTGACGGCGCGGCGTCACAACTGTGGTCCCGCGAACTGAAGATCACACATGGTGGGACGGTCTGCGTGGACGGCCGGCTCTATGGATCCAGCAGTCGCGGTGACATGCCCGGTTGGGTCAAGATCGACGTGGAGACCGGCAAGCCGACGCTGGTGAAACCGGCGGGCGAATTATCCGACGGCTCGATGATCGTCGCCGATGGCCGGTTCTACTGTTTGACCGTACAGGGCCTGATGACGCTGCAAGAATCGACGGCATCCGGGTTCCGCACCACGGGCACCTTCCGGCTGACGGAAAAGCCAGTTAAAGACGCTTGGGCTCATCCGGTTCTATGCCAAGGCAGGTTGTTCCTGCGCTATCAGGATGTGCTGTACTGCTACGACGTCAGGCGATAACAGACAGTTCAGAGGCCCTTTTTCGAGAGGCGGGTGCCGAGCGTCGCGCCTTGGCGGGCCTTGAATTTCGGGTTGGACTTGCAGATCACGTAAACCGTTCCTTTGCGTTTCACAACTTGGCAATCCGCGTGACGGCGCTTGGCGGAAGCGAGGGAAGATAGGACTTTCATGGTGAAAAATGGTGGGAACTGGATCGGTCGCAAGTGTCAACCGGGGGCGCGAAAACTAGCGGCCACCACCGGCTTGTAAAGCCATTTTTCGCCTCATGGCACATTTTTCGCCGCCGCCCACCCATTGGCCGGCCGGCACACGGGCTTTCCCTTGTGCGGCAACCGTGCAAAAGGCATTTCCAGGCCGACCGCCCTGTAGGGGGAATGGTGACGGCATTATCAGCAATCCCGCGCTAGACCTGCCGTGGATGCCTGCTAGAAAATCCTGCACAGCGTGATTGTCTTTACCCATTCTAGCAGATTGCGCGGATTGTCTAACAAATCCAACCTCGCCATCCATCATGCACACATCACGCCCGCGCTCCGATTCTTCCTCTGGCGGTTCATTGACATCCGCCCGTCACCGCCATGCTCCGGCCATTCGCTGGCTGCTGCCCATGCTCATCCCCGTGCTGGCCGCCGCGCAGACCCCGCCGAGGGAGTCCGGGAGGAACACGCCGCCCACCTATCCGATCGACCCGGAAGTGCGCACCACCCTTGAGGAGATGGTGGTAACCATAGCCCTGCCAGTGCCCGCGACGCCGTTGGTGCCGCGCCAGGTGGCCCAATACGCCGCCAATGGCTATGGCGTCTGGAATTGGAGCACCCCTGGATTATCCTTCCTCAAACCCGACCTGCAGACCGACAACGTGCCGTCAGGGCCATCGGTGGCCGATCCGGCGGCCGCGACCCTGGTGTCGTTTTTCACCATCAGCGACGTCCATATCACCGACAAGGAATCTCCCACCCAATTGCTCTATCTGGCGGAAAATTACCCGGACCCCATGACCCCGGCCCCGAACCCAGGACCCTCCGGAAATTCCTCGTGCTATTCGGGGGTGATGCTCTCGACCACCCACGTCCTGGACGCGGCCGTCCAGACCATCAATGCCATCCACCAAACGGCGCCGTTTGACTGCGGCATCGCTCTGGGCGATGCGGCCAACAGCACGCAATACAACGAACTCCGGTGGTATATCGATGTGCTCGACGGCCAGTGGATCACCCCGAGTTCCGGCAAACATCTCGGTGCCACCACCACTGAGTATCAAAAACCCTACCAAGCCGCCGGTCTCGACAAGTCGATTCCCTGGTATCAGGCCATCGGCAACCACGATCAATTTTGGCTGGGTTCCTCCAAAGTCACCCCTGCCCTCCGCAAAACCTATGTTGGATCCGACATTCTAAACATCGGTCCATTCCCCTCCGGCCCACCTGATTTCAATACGATCCTGAACACCCGCGGATTCTATATGGGTGTCATCAATGGTCTGACAGAATTCGGGGAGATCATCGGCGACGGACCCACCGCATCCTGGGACTCACCCCCACAGATTGTCGCCGACCCGCAGCGGCGCTCGCTCCTGATGAAGGAGTGGATGGATGAATTCCGGAAAACCACCTCGAATCCATTGGGTCACGGATTCACCAAGCAAATGATCCAGGAGGAATTCGCCTGCTATCACTTCTATCCCAAGGCGGATGTTCCGCTCAAGGTCATCGTGTTTGACGATACCGACAAGTTGGGCTGCGGTGCCGCAGCCGAGCTCGACGCGAAACGCTACAACTGGCTAGTCAAGGAACTCGATGCGGGGGAGAAGGCGGGCGAACTCATGGTGGTCTGCTCGCACATCCCGATCCGGCCCTATGCCCAGAATCCGTCGCCTGCCAGCAATACGCTTTATCCAAAATGGTCCTTGTTCTCACCGATCCCCCCGATCTCACCGATCTCCGAAGACACCTTGCTCGACAAACTGCATACTTACAAAAACCTCATTCTGTGGGTCGCGGGACACGTGCACCGCAACGCCATCACCCCGCAACCGGCCAAGAGTGGCGATCCGCAATACGGGTTCTGGGAAGTGGAAACTCCTTCGCTGCGGGATTTCCCACAGCAATTCCGCCGCTTCAACATCGTCCGCAATTCCGACAACACGATCTCCATCTTTGCGCTTGATGTGGATACCGCAGTGGCAGAACCGCTGGCCGGCCAGACGCCCTCGCCTGCGTGGACCTCACGCTCGTATGCGATCGCGGCCCAGGAGATCTATGGGGAAGCCATCAATCAGGCACCCCACATCGATGCGCGTTCCGGGGTGTATAACGCGGAGTTGGTCAAACAGTTGAGTCCTGCCATGGCGGCCAAGATCGCGCTGGTCTCACCGGTGGTGAGTTCCTTCAACATCAGGATCAAGACCTCCGCAGCCGACAGCACCGTGGTCACTTTGGAAAACACCATCACCGGCACCACTCCCACGCATTACATGGCCAGCGAATCCTCCGCTTTCAGTGATGCCGAGTGGCTCCCCTACTCAAAATCCCCTGACTTTTCCGTGAGCACCCACACCGGCAAGAAAACCCTTTACTTCAAAGTGAAAGACGGCTCGGGCAGGGAATCCGCCGTGGTCCACAAACAGGTCGTTTTCAGCAAAGGCCGGATCATCCGTTCTAGCAAAAACGATTTCGGGAAACGCGGGTGGTAGGCTCCGCACGATGGGGTGTGTGCCCAGCGCTTGCAGCGGCGGTGAGCCTCGCCACATGCAATCTGTTAGGGTGCAAAGCACGGTGGAGACGGCAATGCTGTCGTTGAAACGATGGCGCGACCAGCCGATCCCCAGGAACCAGTTTCCCTGCAAGCACGGCCCCTGCATTCGGATCGGCGGCCCCCCAATCACCCGCTGCCTCCCGCTCGCCCGTCACGGAGCCGCCGCGATCTAACATTTTCCCGCGCGGCTGAGCGAGACGGGGAGGAGCCATGCGGACGTTTCCGGGTTATCCGCGCAGACGGCGCGTCACCATTGCCAGCACGTCCCGGGCTTCCGCAACATGCAGCACGCGCGCCACCACAAAATAGACCGCTGCCGCCGCGCCGACGGTAACCATCAAGCCGCCGGCCCGCAGCCACCACGACAGATGCCCGGGGTCTTGGAAAAAGAAATGCTGCGCCAGCAGGCAAACAGCCGCCATCGCCACCCCGGCGACCGCCAGCTTCGCCAGCAATCCTAACAAGTCCCGCGTGCCGATGTCGCCCACGCATTTGTGCATGGCGCAAAAGAGGATGAGGAAATTCACGGTGGCGCTGATGCTGGTGGTCAGCGCCAGCGATTCGTGGCCCCAGCGCATGACAAACACGAAGAACCAGTTGAATCCCAGATTGAGCCCGAGAGCGAAGATGCTGACCATCATGGGCAGCCAGCGCTTGTCGATCGCGTAAAACGCCGGCTGCAAAACTTTGAGCCAAGCATAACATAACAGCCCGTAACCGTAGGCCCGCAGCGCCACCGCAGTCTGCATCCGGTCGAACGCGTCGAAGTTGCCGCGCTCGTAAAGCACACTCACGATCGGCTCGGCTAACAACACCAACCCGAACATCGAGGGCAGCACCATAAACGCCACCAAACGCAAACCCTTGGCGAGCGTCGGCTTGAAATCCGCAGACACCCCGCCGACGGCCGCACGCGCGAGCGCCGGCAAGGTCACCGTGGCCACCGCCACCCCGAACACGCCGATGGGCAGTTGCATCAACCGGAACGCATAACTCAACCAACTCACCGCACCCTCCCCCACCCCATATGCGAACATCGCGTTGATCACCACGTTCACTTGCACGACCGATGCGGCGATCACCGCCGGCCCCATCAGCCGCAGAATCTGCCGCACGCCGGAGTCGCACCAACGGAAATCCGCCACAAACCGGTATCCCGCCGCCCGCAGCGCCGGCAACTGGCAGACCAACTGCGCCAACCCGCCGATCACCACGCCGATGGCAAACCCCACCAAACTTTGTTTGCCCCAGGCGGGATCCATCCACCACCCGATCACCGCGCCGCCTATCATCGAACCGAGATTGAAAAAACACGACGCCAGCGCGGGCATGCCGAAAATGTTGCGGGCATTGAGCATGCCCATCACCAGTGCCGCCAGCGAAACCAACAGGATGAACGGATACATCACGCGCACCATCGTGACGGTGAGCACGATTTCCTCCGGGTTGTAAGCGCGCGGCGAGTTGCCGGCCCGCGAAAGAGACGTGAGGAAATCGACGATCCACGGCGCTAACAGCATGCCCAGCAGCGTGATGAGGCTCATGAACACCGCCGCCAGCGTCATCATCTTGTTCGCCAACAACCATGCGGATTCCTCACCCTCCGCCTTGAGCTTTTTCGAAAACACCGTCACGAACGCCTGCGACAGCGCTCCTTCCGCAAATAAATCGCGCAGCAGGTTGGGCACCTTGAATGCCAGATAGAAACAATCCATCCACTTGCTGCCACCGAACAGCCCGGCGAACATCATCTCGCGCAGCAAGCCCAGCACCCGGCTCGCCATCACGGCGGCGCTGACTTTCCAAGTGGCTTTGGTGGTCATCAGATGGAATATCGGTGTGACAGGAGTTGCGGAACGAACCTTTCATAACCGCATCCCGGCCCGCTGGCTATCGCAGGATAATGAAATTTTCTTTTCCGCCTTGACAACGCGGGGCGCGGTGAACTTTGTTGCCCCCAGCACACCGTATGTCGATCAAGTCGCTCCTATCTGCCGCTGTTTCCGCGGCTTGCTTGCTTTTCATGCTGGACACTCCTGCGGGTGCCCAAGCTCCCCCTGTCAAGCCAGCCGCCGTGCCTGCGGCCCCGCCCAAGGTGGACCCAACGGGCTGGGTTTCCCCTGCCGTGCTGGAAAAAATGTACGAGGAGGCGGAGAAGGCTTTTTCCGAGAAGCAATACGACACCGCGATCACGAAAATCCACATACTGCTCAAGGCGATCGGAGATAACAAGGATATGCCGCTCGAGCTGCTGTATTTCAACATCGGTCTCGCCAACCTGCTGGGCAATAAACTGCCCGAAGCCGAAACAGCCTTCCTGGATTGCGTCAAGCGCTTCCCCAAACACGAGTTCACGTCCCGCTGTCACCTCGGCATCGGACGCTCCCTCATGCAGCAGGATAACGCTGAGAAAAAACAGCGCGCCGTCGAGGCACTCAAAGTGGCAATGGACGATTCCAAATGCCGCTCCCAAGCGGGCCTCTGGCTCGGCCAGTTGTTTATGGCACTGAACAAACCCGACGAGGCCTTGAAAGTGTTCCGCAACCTGATAGGTGCGGATGTCCGAACTCCCCAGCAAACCATGGCTGCCGTCGAAGTCGTCGGCCTGTTAGCCGAGATCGGCAAGATCGACGACCTGGTCCCCTACCTCGACTACCTCGGTCACCAAGCCGGCATCCGCGACTCACTGGCGTGGTTCTCCAACCAGGTGGTCGTCCGCGGTGATGAGTTGGTCGCCAAAGCCGAAGAAACAATCGGTAGCCCGTTGTTCGAAACCGCGCTCTGCATCTACCGCGCCATCCCATCACACAGCCAGATCGTGGAAACCCAAACCAGCGCTTTGGATGTGATGCGTAAAAAGTGCAAACTCCTCGAAGACCGTGTGGCCAAAGAGCAAAGCGATGCCATCAACAAACGTTCGAATGCGACGGAACTCGTCGAGATCCTCAAACCCTTCATCAAGGACACCGAAACGTCTCTGGCCGCCATCGAAAAAATCACCACTTTCGACGCGGCCCTGCTGATGCGCCGCGGCCGCTGCCTGGCGTATTTGGAACGCAACGGAGAAGCGCTCCTGTGTTTCCGCACACTGCGCACCCAATTCCCCGACGCCAAGGAGACGGAAAGCGCCGCCTATGCGGAAATCTTCATCTACAACAAGCTCAAGGACAGCACCGAAATCAAGGAGAAATGCGACCTTTTCCTCACGAAATATCCGAAATCCGAACGCGCCGCTCAAGTCGCCACACTCGCCGGAGAAATCCTCTTGCAAAAAGGCGACTGGGCGGAAATCGGCGCGTTTTTTCGCGACCTCGCAACGAGATTCCCGAAGGCCGAAAATCTGGACAACTTCGTGTTCTATCAAGCCCTCGCTTTATTTCAGTCCGCCAACTTCATCGAGTCCACCCCGCTCTTCGAGCAATTCCTCAAGGATTTCCCCAACAGCGAGAGGGTGGAAACCGTCCTCTACTACTTGGCAATGTCGAATTTCTTCAGCAACAAATACAAGGAAACCATCGCTTCCTGTAAGGAGTATCTCGCCAAGTACCCCGAAGGACATTACGCCGGTGACATGATCTACCGGCTCGCCTTCATCGACTTCAACGACAAGGGTGATGAGTCGGCCCCCGCCGACCAACAGGCCGCCTATAAGAAAAAAATGGCGGACAAAATCACCAGTGAACTGGCGGACTTCCTGACCAAGTATCCCAACAATGCTGCCAACGGCGCGATGTACTGCCTCATGGCCGATACCTATCGCAGGATGAACCAAAACGACGCGGCCATCACGGCCTATCAGGAATCGGTCAAGACCGACAGTCTCGACGACGTCATCCAGTATGCCCTCGATTCCGCCACCCCGCTGATGCAGGCCAAAAAGGACTGGGACGGAATCGCCAAAATGCACGGGGATTTCATCACACGCAAGCCCGAGAGCCAGTTGGCAATGCTCTCCACCATCTGGATCATGCGGGCGTTGACCTATGCGGGCAAGAGTGCCGAGGCCTCCGAAATACTCGCGACCAACCTCAAGAACCGCATCGGCGATCCCACCGGTGAGCAGGTCGAGGCGCTCATCGACGAACTCGTCAAATCCGTCGTGCCCCGCAGAAAGGCGAAAGACCTCGATATCGAGGCCATCGACAAGCAACTCGTGGACTTGCTCAACAAAATCGTCGTCGGTCAGGAAAGCGCGACGACCAATGCCCGGATCTATTACGCCCGCGCCCGCCTCGCCCAAATGCTCAAGCGCAACGACCTGTCCGATACCTATCTGAAAGGCATCGCCACGAGCAACGCGCAGGATCCCAAAGCCCTCAGCCCCGCATTGCTGGCGTCATCCGGCGATATCCTGCTTAAAAACGGGGATTTGGAGGGTGCGGAGGCCATGTACATGCGGCTGAAGGATCGCTACAAGGATTCGATGTTCTCCGACGCCGGTCCGGTCGGCTTGGGCTTCATCGAGCTGGCCCGCAAGAAGCCCGAAGAAGCGCTCAAGATTTTCGACGATGCCATGGAAAACAATTCCGGCATCTCGCGCTTCAAGGAAGGCACGCTCGGCAAATTGCAGGCACTCGTCGAACTCGAAAAATACGAAACTGCCGAGAAGCTGGCCGAACAGATCGTCTCGGACAAAACCTTCCGCGGCGAAACCGCCGGCAAAGCCTACCTGCTATGGGGCCTGGCGTATCGGCAACAGGCGGCCAAATCGTCCTCCATTTCCCCGGCGGTGGCCAAGGATTTCCTGGCCAAGGCCCACGGTGTTTTTCAGCGTGTGTATACCGCCTATGTGAGCACGCCCGAGATCTGCGCGGAAGCGTATTGGCAGGCCTACGAGACCGCCAAGGAACTCGGCGACAACACGCTCGCCAATGATACCTTGAAAAAACTCGCCGACCACCCCAAACTCCTGAAAACCAAACGCTCACAGGACGCGCAGAAATTGGTCAAATAATCTTCATCCATGGCATCCGCACTTTCCAATCTCCGATCCGTCTTGCTGGGATGCTCGCTTGTCGCAGCGCAGATCGCCCTGTCATCCGCAGTCGAACCGGTGCGCATCGTCTTTATGAACGGCAAATCGATTCCGATTCACGCCGTCGCCAGAAAAGGGGATGATTTCGTCGCCACCGCCGCCACCGATTTCTACAACGAGGGCCAGACAATCCCGTACGGCCTGGCGGACCATGTCTCTGGCAATGGCCCCCCAGAGTTGAAACAAGCTGTCGCCTTGCTGCTCATGGATAAAACGTCGGACGCGAAAAAACTCCTTGAACCACTCGTCAGCCTGCACCGCATCTCCGCGAAAATCCCCGGCAACTACTGGGTGGAAGCCGCCCGGGCTCTGCTGGTGGCCTGCGCCGTGAGTGGCGATGCCCGGAAATGCACCGAACTCGGCACGGAGATTTCCGAGGCCACCCCCGCCGCCGGCACCGATCCATTCGTGAGGCTCGGCAAAGCCCTGCTCATGCCCGCCATGCTCAAACCGGAGGAACGCGAAACGGCATTGGCCGACTTGACGACCGACAAAAGCATGCCGGCGGATGTTTGCGCCTATGCGTCCTTTTACCGCGCGAACCATGTCCGACAGGATAAGCGCGATGCCAATCGCAATGCCAAGGCACTGGAGGCCTATCTCATGGTGCCTTGTCTCTTTCCCTCCGGCGGATTGGTCATCACGGCCGCCGCCGAAATCAAGGCTGCGGAGTTGCTCAACGCGCCCGCTCGCCGCGAGGAGGCGTTGGCTCTGCTGCGTTCCGCCGTCCGCGGCGCGGCAGGCACCCCACTGCTGGAAGAAGCCAACAAGCGTCTCAAAAGTCTCCAATAAACCGTCCCACCCCAAACACCGCATCCAACCAACCCCATGAAAAAAACCATCCACGCGGCCGCACTCGCAGCTTATCTGCTCCTTCCCATCACCGCCCTCGCCGCCCCAGAGTCGGCCACCCAACCAAAAGAAGTCAAAAAAACCTTCATCGAGGTGCTCAAGGAAGGCGGTTGGTGCATGTGGCCTATCGGAATGTTCTCCGTCGCCACCGTCTGGCTCTCCATCGACATCTGGTTGCGCACCAGCCCCAAGAAAATGTGTCCCAGCACGGATGTGTTGACCGCCCGGCAGTTGTTCCTCGAAGGGGACTATGTGGGTGCTTACCAACAGATGAAGATCGCCACCAGCCCGTTCGCCCTGGTGGTGCAAGCCGCGCTCGGCTCCATCGGACACGGCAAGATCGCCACTGAAGAAGCCCTGTTGGCCGAGGTGGACAAGATCAGCTCCACGCTCCAGACCCGCGTCAATTACCTTTCGGTCATCGGGGTTTGCTCACCGATGGTCGGATTGCTCGGAACGGTGGGCGGTATGCGAGGCGCGTTCTCCAGCCTCGGAACCACCGGCATCGGCGATACCTCGAAACTCTCCGCTCACATCGGTGAGGTGCTCATCGCCACCGCTTCCGGTTTGTTCATCGCCATTCCCGCGTTCATCACCTTCTATTTCCTGCGCAACAAACTCCAAGGCAGCATCCACCACCTCCAGGCGGAAGCCGAAAGCCTGTTCCGCAATGCCCCTTACGAATATCTGAAGGATGCCGACGTCGGCCAGGAGGCGACCTACGCCGCTTTGCCTAACTGGATCACGGGAGACAACGCAGCCGTTGCCAATGCCTTGCAGGACTGAGTGCCGGATCGATCAACCCATCTTAACCCCAACCCCTCGATTTTATGGCTAGCGGCGGAGGAGGAACCGAAAGCGGCGAACCGGAATTCCAGATCGCTCCGATGATCGATGTGTTGCTCGTGTTGCTCATTTTCTTCATGAGTATCACGACAGCGGAAATCTTGAAAATCGACAAGAAAATCACGCTGCCGGTTTCACCCAACGCCACCAAACGCGATCCCACGATGAACCGCCACGAGGTTGCCATCAACGTCCGCTGGGACGCCGAACAAGGCAAGGCGTTTTTGAAAGTCGATGACCGGGATTATCCCAACATCACCGACCTGATCCCCGTGCTCAAGAAGAAAAGCGAAGAGGATCATTTGGCGCGTGCCGTCATCCGCGGCGACCGCGCCCTGCCGGCCATCGAAATCCAGAAAATCATGACCCTCGTCGGCGAAGGCGGTATCTCCGACATCTCGTTCGCCGCCACTAACAGGGCCGCCGCTAACAAGTAACCCGTTCCCCATGCGCAGACACTCCAGAAGAAAGCAGTCACCCGAGATCCATCTGGGATTCCAGATCGCGCCGATGGTGGACGTGGTTTTCGTCATCATGTTGTTTTTCATGGTGTTGGCGGGCCAGGTTCAGGTCGAAAACGCCCACAACACCAAGCTGCCGGGCACCGTGCAGGTGGAGAATTCCGATACCCCCATGCCGGATGAAATCGCGATCCGTATCGAGGAAGACGGCCAAGTCTATCTCAACGATGAACCGAACGACACACCGCAGATCAAAGAACTCCCGGAGTTGACCACCACCCTGAAGCAACTCAAAGCAAGCAGCGTCGCCTCGCGCTCCGAGGTGCTGATCACCATCTACGCCAACGAACAAGCCAAATACGATCGAGTCATTGATGTGCTCGATGCCCTCACCCAGGCGAAAATCGCAAATGTGACTTTCCAAGCGGGCGCTCCTGAGTGATAGTGTGTCATCTCAAACCCCAAAAATAGCCATGGATACTCAGGATACTCAATTTTCCATAGAGGATGAGGAACTTCCAAGCGAACGCCGCTTACCGTTCTGGCAGAAAATCGGCGGCGGTGCGCTGACCTTCGCCATCTTGTTTCATGTGCTCCTGTTGATCATCGGCGCAATCTGGATTTTCCAGACCGTCATCATACCGGGGAAAAATGATGTCGATTTCCTGCCCGGTGGTGACGGCGGCGGCGGCGAGCGTGCGGCACAAACCAAGGTACAGCAAAAGAAACGCGCCCAGATCACCCCGTCCACCAATGTCAAGCGGGTCTTTGCGGAAGGTGCCAAATCCACCTATTCCATTCCCGACCCGGGCGATACTTTCGGTGAAATGTCGCCGTTGTCATCGCTGGCCAGCGGTGGCATGTCCGGCGGTCTGGGCGGCAAAGGCACCGGTACAGGCTTCGGCAACGGCAGTGGCAGCGGCAGCGGCTTTGGTTCGGGTAACGGCGCGGGCAAATTCTTCGGCCTGGTCCCCGATGCGCTGAAAAAACGTTGTTCCAAGGACGACCGTGCTGCCCGCATGCGCGAGAATGGCGGCACTCCCGCCTGCGAGGATGCCGTGCTCAAGGGACTGCGCTGGTTCAAAACCCAACAGAAACCCGACGGTTCCTGGGGTGACCAGCACAAAACGGCCATGACCGGCCTCGTATTGCTCGCTTATTTCGGCCACTGCGAAACCGTGGTATCCCAGGAATTCGGCGAAACCGTCGCGAAGGGAATCGTCTTTCTGATCGATCATGGCATGAAAAACAACGGCCTGATGGGGGCGGATCCCAAGAGCCAGCCATTCTGTTATGAACACGGCATCGCCACTTACGCGCTCGCCGAGGCGGCCACCTTGTGCAAGGAAACCAAGTGGCCCTATCTCAAAGACCTCGAAGCGATCACCCAAAAAGCCGGCCAAATCATCATCGACAGCCAGAATAAAAACGGCGGCTGGGCCTATCAATACGCCATGTATGACGGCCATACCGATCTCTCTATCGTCGGTTGGCAACTCCAGGCACTCAAGGCGTGCAGCCATGTGAACAGCGTCAAATTCAATGGCATGCCCGGCTGCGTTGCCAAGGGGCTCAACTATGTGAATTCCTTGCAGGGCTCCACCGGCAACTTCGGCTATAATAGTCCGGGAGGCGCCGGCTACCAACCGCTCACCGGGGTTGGCATGCTGAGCAATCAAATGTGGGACAAAGGCAAATCACCCCAAATCTCCAAGGCTGCCAAACAAGTGTTGGAAAACGTGAAGTTCGATTTCAAAACAGGTGCCAACCTTTATGCGGCTTACTACGAATCCCAAGCCATGATCCAGTGCGGCGGTGACGATTGGAAAAAATACAATGATCTGATGCGCGAACAATTGGTCGGCAGCCAGTTGGCGGATGGATCATGGGGCATCCCCCCCGGTGCCAGCCATATCAACAACAACGTCTTCAGCACCGCTCTCTGCACCCTCATGCTGGAAGTCTATTACCGCTTCCTGACCACCGGTGGCGGCCTATCCAAAGGACGTACCGGTCTATCCGGAATCTGATTGACCGTTTTCGCCGGAAAATGCTGGAGACCATCGACGGCTTCGTTCACGTGCCGGTCTATCCAGAATCTGATTGGCCGTTTTCGCCACACAGCGCGGTCTGCTCCTGATTCGCCAGCCAAGGAAACCTTGCCTGGCGGCCTCTGTCGCAACCCCGCAGGCATGCGCGTCCTAACAACACATGGCGGATGTGGGAGTTACCAAGGAGGGGCGGTCTCCGAACCGCCCGGCCCATGATGAGTGAATGCATCGGAAAGGACATCCTGATGTCCGATCGGACCGCAGGATGTCGCGAAGAGGCGGCGGCGCATCCATGTTGTCACTGGTGCGGGTTTACTGATGAGTTCTTAGTTTGCCCTACAGTATTTTTTGCCGCAAAAATGCGCAAGATACGCAATAAGGTCAAGTTTTCCGGTCTTCTGTCTTCTGTCTTCAAGTCTTCTGTCTTCAAGTCTTCTGTCTGAGGCGCAGCCTCGTTAGAACGTGTATTTCAGCGAGGCGGCAACGAGATTGCGCGTGAACTCGCGGCCATTGGCGTAATTTGTCGGGGTGCTGGTGACTTGGTTCACCGCGTTGTCATACGACCACGAAGCATCAACGGTCAGATTCGGGCTGAACGCATAACTGGCCATCAGGCTGGGAGTGTAAATCCAGTCATCGCGCAGGACCGGATCCTGCCAATCGCCGATATAGAGCGTCATTCCCGCGCCGACCGTGAACTTATCGGAGAACTTGTGCCGCCAGACGAGGTCATACTTGATATCTTCATAGACACTCTGGCTGGTGAACGCCGGCTGTTCGTAGCGTGTCATTTTGAAGGTGATGGTATCCTGCTTGGTGGGCAGCAGCGTCACCTGGGCGTCCACATACCAGAGCGTCTCACCACGATCAAAGCCGGCGGGCGTGGCACGTTGCCAGTCGCGCGTCTCCGGGCCAGCCAGCACGGCGAGTTTCACCCACGGTGCCGGGGCACCCTCAGCACCTAACAGAAACCGCTGGTAATTGTTGATGTAAGGGCTCTCGGTGATGACGCCCGCACTATTCGGCACGGAGCCCTGGTTCTGGTGGCCGTAGCGGTAGCCGGCAACCAGCTTGGTATTGTCGAACACCTCGTAGCCGATGTCCATGCCTCCGCTCACATCCCAGCGGTCAATGTAGTTGCTGTAAACGAACTCGGTACTGTTATTCGCGATCTGCCTGGTCTGGAAGTCATGAACATAACTCGTAAACACCGGCCGGAAGAACCATTTGCCGACGGGAATCGTCAGTTTGAAACTGTCGCGGTAAATGGCGGCGTCGCGCCGGTCCCGCAGGGGAATACCGCCGACGGCAGCAATGTCGCCGGGCCGCATCGTCATGAGACCCATATCGCTGCCGTCAATCCAGACCGCGCTGTTGAGCCATTCGTAGGACACCTCGTTCATCTTGCCGCTGAAATTGATTGCGGCGCGATGCGCCACATAATCCTCCGAGTGGGCGCTGGCATACCAGGTGAATTCCGGCGCATACGACACCGTCGCCGTGAACTCAGCGCAGGGCTTGTAGGTCAATAGCAAATTGGGAGTGATGCTGGTGACGAACGACCCCACCTCAGGCTCCCTGATGGTATAACCGGCCGGCGGCGTGAGCGCCGGGTTGGGCGGGGTGTCGAGAATGTAAACATTGTCGTCGTAGGTTTCCTTCAACGTCAGATCCGCCTTGAGCGTCAGCTTGTCGGACAGTTGCCAGCCTTGCGCACTGGCACCGTGGGCGGAGACAATAAGGATGGCGAGGCAGAGAAGACACGCGCGGCGCGCCGGCGGTTGGTCGTGGGATGCGTTAGGATGCATGATGTGATTGGTTCAGGAAGCTTTCCGCTTAAGGATTGTTAGGGCATCACCTGGCCGACCGGTCCGTCGCCTCCCGGTTCCTAAAACCGAAATGCATTGAACAGCCCGTGGTGGAAAAGTTGAAAGCGGAAATGGCCATGGGTGATAACAGCGGGAACGGAGGGAACAGAGGGCCGAAGGGCTATTCATCTTCCTCACTTTCAGTTACCTTTATGCCGCGGGTTTTGGCGGCGGGGGGTTGATGAGGAAGGTGAGGCCTGTGCCGACGAGCAGCAGCGCACCGGCAGTGATGAACGACCATGTATAACTGCCGCCGCTGGCGGCGGTGAGGGTTTGCTGGAGGCGCGGCAGCACCAAGCCGCCGACGCCCCAGGCGGTGAACAGCACGCCGTAGTTCATGCCGAAGTTTTTCAAGCCCCACAGGTCCTTGGTGAAAGACGGGAAGAGGGCAAGGTTCGCACCGTAGTTCGCGCCGATCAACGCGGCCATCAGCACGATGACCACGGCCGGCATGTCCTTGGAGGCGGTCACGAAAATCGCGACGAACATCAGCAGCGCCTGGATCAGCAGCACCAGGCACAAGGTCCAGCGGCGTCCGATTTTGTCGGATAGAGTGCCGGCGAGGATGCGTCCGCCGGCATTGCCGATGGCCATGATCGCCACCGCGATGAATGCCGCCGTGCCCATGCTCTTCTTGGCCATGCCGCTAATGCTGCCGATGACCATCAGTCCCGCACCCGAACCAATGAAGTAGATCACCCACAACAACCAGAACGTCGGCTGGCGCAGGATTTCGCGCGGGGTGGCGCTGGCGGCCACCGCCTTCGGGGCGGCCCCGGCTCCGGGCTGCGCGCCGGCGATGTAACCGGCCGGCGGATTCACCAGCATCTGTGCCAAGCCACACACAATGACCACAAAGGCGATGCCAAGAATGAGCATCGATTTCTGGATCTGATAGTGGCCCAGCAAATACTGCGACGCTGGCGCGAGATAGACCGGCGCAAGGCCGAAACCTGCCACCACCAGACCCGCAATCAGGCCGGTTTTCGACGGTGGGAACCACTTCAACGCCGGCGGTGTGGCCGACGAATAGCCGAAACCGATGCCAATGCCTGCCAACACGCCAAAACCTAACAACCAAATGACATAACTGGTGGTGGTCGAGCAGAGGACGAACCCGGCGCCGACCAGCAGACCACCGATGGAGGCGGTGAGGCGCGGCCCGAACTTGTCCTGGCAGCGCCCGGCCAGGATCATGGCGAAGGCGAAGACCAGACAGCACAGGGCGTAGGGATCGTTCAATTGGTCGCCCTTCCAGCCGAACTCCTTCTCGATGGCCCCCTTGAACATGCTCCACGTGTAGAGGATGCCGAGCGCGAGGTTGATACCGAGGCCGGAGAAGGTCACCGCCCATCCGCGATGGGTGACAGGTGGCCGGATGGTGCTGGTTTGGTCGTTCATGGAAATGATTCGCAGGTTGATGTTGTTAGATGGACGGTATCACATGCCCCACCCGTCTCCTCTCCCCCGGGAAGGGGAGAGGCGCACCCGTTAGGGCGGGTGAGAAATCCGCAGGTCTATTGCTTGCCCTGGACCAAGGCTTCCACCACGTGCGGATCGGCCAGGGTCGAAGTGTCGCCGATTTCATCGACGGCGTTTTCGGCGATCTTGCGCAGGATGCGGCGCATGATTTTGCCCGAGCGGGTCTTGGGCAGGCCCGGCGCGAACTGGATTTTGTCGGGCGCGGCGATCGGTCCGATTTCCTTGCGGACATGCATGACGAGTTCCTTCTTGAGGGCGTCGCTCTCTTCGACGCCTTCCTTGAGGGTGACGAAAGCGTACAGGCCCTGGCCCTTGGTGTCGTGCGGCATGGGTGCCACGGCGGCCTCGGAGACCTTCGGGTGGCTGACCAGGGCGCTTTCCACCTCGGCGGTGCCGATGCGGTGTCCGGATACGTTGACCACGTCGTCCACCCGCCCCATCAGCCAATAATCGCCGTCCTGGTCGATGCGGCAACCATCGCCAGTGAAGTAGATGTTAGGATACATCGTGAAATAGGTGTCGATGAAGCGGTCGTGGTCCCCCCAAGTGGTGCGCATCATGCCGGGCCACGGTTTCCTGATGCAGAGTTTGCCGCCTTCGTTCACACTGCATTCCACGCCGTCATCGCGCAGGACGACCGGTTCGACGCCGAAGAACGCGCGGTTGGCGCTGCCGGGCTTGAGCGTGTGCGCGCCGGGCATCGGCGTGATCAAATGGCCGCCGGTTTCGGTCTGCCACCAGGTATCGACGATCGGGCATTTTTCCTTGCCGATGACGCGGTGGTACCACATCCAGGCCTCGGGATTGATCGGTTCACCAACGGAGCCCAGCGTTTTGAGCGAACTCAAATCATACTTGTTAGGCCATTCCTCACCGAGGCGGATGAGCGAGCGGATCGCCGTGGGCGCGGTATAGAACTGGGTGACTTTGAACTTCTCGACGACTTGCCAGAAGCGGCCGGCGTCGGGGAACGTGGGGACGCCCTCGAACATGACACTGGTGAAGCCGTTGCTCAGCGGACCATACACGATATAGCTGTGGCCGGTGACCCAGCCGATGTCAGCGGTGCACCAGAAGACGTCGCCGTCATGGATGTCGAAGACATACTTGGTGGTCAGCGCGCAATGGAGCAGGTAGCCGCCGGTGGTGTGCACGACGCCCTTGGGTTTGCCGGTGGAACCGGAGGTATAGAGCATGAAGAGGCAATCCTCGGCGTTCATCACTTCCGGCGTGCATTCGGCGGCGGCGGTTGCCATCACGTCGTGCCACCAGAGGTCGCGACCGGCGGTCATCTCGCAGGGGGTGTCATTGCGCTTGTAAACGATCACCTTTTCGATGCTCGGGCAGGTCTTGAGCGCCTCGTCAGCGATGGCCTTGAGCGGGATGGTCTTGCCGGCGCGCAGGCCGCAACTGGCGGTGATGAGCAACTTGCAGGTGGAATCATTGATACGGCCGCTGAGCGAGTCCGCGCTGAAACCGCCGAACACGATCGAGTGAATCGCACCGATACGCGTGCAGGCGAGCATGGCGATGGGCAGTTCGAGCACCATCGGCATATAGATGGCCACTCGGTCGCCCTTCTTGACGCCCATGGATTTCAGCACATTGGCGAGCTTGCAGACTTCGGCGAGGAGTTGCTTATAGGTGATCTTGGTGACATCTTCCTCCGGCTCACCTTGGAAAATGAGCGCGATCTTGTCGCCATTGCCGGCATTCACATGGCGGTCCAGGCAGTTCACGCTGACGTTGAGCTCGCCATCCTTGAACCAAGTGTGCTCGACCTTGCGCGCCGCAGTGTCCCAGACGAATTTCCGGGCTTCCGTCGGCTTCTTGAACCATTCGAGAGTGGCGCTTTGTTCGAGCCAGAACTTGTCGGGTTCCTTGATGGAACTCTCATACATCGCCTGGTATTGCGCGGCATTGATGTGGGCCCGGCTGACCGCTTCTGCGGGCGGCGGGAACGTGCGGTTTTCTTGCATCAGCGAACTGGTGGAAACGGTCTTTTGTGGCTCTGTCATGGTGTGTTTTGGTTGTGTTTGCTTGATAGGAAATCGCTATTGGGACCATCCGCCCGGCATGAAGTCAATGTGCTGATCGGAAATCAGGAGCTTGGGAACCCGCCGCCACGCTGTGGGTGTGAGTGCCTCCGATGCTAGAAAAAAGGGTCATGTTTGGGGAAAATGCTTGCGGCGGGCGGAAAAACTAGTCACCCGCATTTTGCCGTCAAGCAGAATTCTCAAGAAAAAAAAACCGGAAAATACAAGTCGCAGCCAGATGAAAGACCGGATGTCATCGCCACGTAAGAACCGCTGCCTTGAACTCCTCTGCCAACAACTGCAACTCCGAATTCCTACCATGAAAATCGAATCCCAAACCAATCGCCGCAAATTCCTCGGTGGCGTAATCGCCGCTGCGGTGGCACCGCAATTCATCCCCAGCCGCGTGCTCGGTGCCGAAACCGCGCCCAGCCGGAAAATCCAACTCGGCCACATCGGTGTAGGTGGCCAAGGCAACGGCCTGCTGCGGAATTTCCTCGGCATCGAGGGTGCTGTCAGCGTCGCCATCGCCGATCCCTATCAGGCACGGCGCGAGGCCGCGGGCAAGCGCGTCATGGAGACGCAAAAGCATGAGGCCAAGCTCTACAACGATTTCCGCGAGTTGCTGGCCGACAAGACGATTGACGCGGTGGTCATCGCAACGCCCGATCACTGGCACGTGCCGATCGGCCTGGCGGCTGTTAGAGCGGGCAAGGATGTTTATATCGAGAAGCCGTTGGGCCACTCGCTGGCCCAGAACAAGGCGATGTTGGAGGCGTGCCGGAAGCACAACAGGATTTTCCAATACGGGACGCAACAACGCAGCCAGGAGATGCTCAAGCGCGGCATCGAGCTGGTACTCAACGGCTACATCGGCGATTTGGAGCGCATCGAGGTGTGGGCCCCTGCGGGCGCCAGCGGTGGCTCGCTCGACGAAATCCCGGTGCCGGCCGGACTCGACTATGATCTTTATATCGGTCCCGCGCCGATGAAACCGTGCAGCAAGGATCGGCTCACCAGCGTCGGCTCATGGCTTTGTTCGGATTACGCGCTGGGCTTCATCGCCGGTTGGGGCGCGCATCCGCTGGACATCGCGATCTGGGGTCTGGACTACGACCAGAAAGGTCCGGCCAGTTTCCGCGGCACAGGCGACTTCCCGACGCCCAAGGCGCTGTTCGACACCTGCGCCACCTGGGATGTGCAGATCAAGTTTGGCGGTGGTCTGCCGATGCGCTTCATGAGCAGCAACCACGCCGAACCCATCGTCAAACAGTATCGCAAGAATTTCAGAGGTGACGGCACGACGTTCTTCGGCCCGAAGGGGTGGGTCAGCCTAAGCCGCAGCGGCAGCGAGGCGAGCAACCCGGAATGGTTGAAAATGAAAGAATGCGAGGGCAAACAACGGGTGCTCTATCGCAACCATTATTACAAGTCGTTCGTGGATTCCGTCCGCGACCGCTCGCCCTCCATCGGGCCGATCGAGGACGCGGTGCGTTCCGACGCCATCAGCCACCTCTCGCTGCTCGCCATCAAGACCGGCGGCGAAGTGGTCTGGGATCCCAAGGCCTACCGCATTGTGTCACCCGAGGCGCTCAACACCCAGATGACTCACGAGATCCGCGGCGCGTGGGCTCAGAGCTAACTCCTCAAGTCGGCCAGTTCAGCAATGGAGGACAAGCGTCCCGCCGTCTTGGCCGACGGGCTTCCAGCTTGTCGTTTCATTGGCGGACAGGCGGGACGCACTGTCTTCCCTCACAGGCTGGAAGCCTGCTCTCCTATCAGCCTGTTCTCCTATCAATGAGCGCGAAACTGACAGCCTTGGCCGTCGCGCCCCCGGCCAAGGCGGTGTGGCGGGTTACGCCCTTGCCGCCGTACTCCATGCACAGGCATCCTCGCGAATCATGCCCGATGGAAATCACCGCCCGCCCCGCGCTTTGCGGTTGACAGCCGGGCAGGTTGTCCTCCAATTTCCCGCTCACGCTGTGACGGAGATTATCCCCTCCGCACGGACCATCGGTTCCAGCACGTTTCATCGCAAACCAAAATCACCCCATGAGCAATCCAAGTTCACTTCCATCCTATATCTCCGGCGCGTCGCCCAATCCCAAGGAGAACCGGGCACCCTGGTATAAAAACATCGCCCCCACTTATGCGGGCATCTTCCTGTGGTTCGTGTTCTGGCAGGACGCAGTGAACGCTCCCAACCAAGGCGGCCTGCTCTCATGCGGCATTGGCTGGGCCTTCCTGAGCCTGGTGATCGCCGCGTTCGTCTGTCACTTCCTGTTCTACATGGTGCCCGGCATTTTGGGCATGAAAACCGGTTTGCCGCTTTACATCATCGGCACTTCCCTGTTCGGCGCGCAAGGCGGCTTTTTCCTGCCGGGTTTCCTGATGGGCGTGTTGCAATTCGGATGGCTGGGCGTGAATGTCTATTTCTCGTCCATGGCCTTGGGCGCGTTCTGCGGGCTGGAAGCCACCAGCATGGGTGTCAAAATCATCATGGTGTTCTGGGGCGTGCTCGCCGCCTTCGTGGGTCTCAAAGGCATTCAATATGTGGCCAAGGTCGCCACCTATCTGCCGCTGATTCCGCTGGCCGTCCTGCTATTGTTGCTCGCTAAAACCGCCAATGGCATCGGCAGCTTTGATGCGCAGGCATTCATTGCCATGAGTGCGAAGGCCGCCCCGGCGGCTCCGGCGGCGCTGGGCAGCTTCGGGGTGCTGGCGTTCATGCTGACTTTCGTGGTCGGGTTTTTCGCCACGGCCGGTGCGGCAGGGGTGGATATCGCCAGCAACGGGCGCCACAAGGGTGACGTTTCCATGGGCGGCATCGTCGGAATCGCCTTGGCGATCATCGTCACGGCGGGCATTTCCATGCTCATCGTCGCAGGCACCTACGGCTCCCCGGAATTGAGCAAGGCTGCGGTCGCGGCCGGCAAGGACGGCTTGATCCTCCAGACACCGGGCCTGATTCCGGTCATCATGGGCAAGAGTGCGGGCTTGATCATGTTCCTGCTGGCCATCGCGGCGTTACCGCCGGCGTGTTTCTCGTCATTCATCGCGGCTAACAGCTTCAAGACCACTTTGCCCAAGGTCCATCCGTTCATCTCGGTGGGCATCGGCGCGGCGGTGAGCATCACCCTTGCCATCACCGGTTTGGCAGGCAAGGCGATCATCGTCTTTGTCATCATCGGCGCCACCTTCGGCCCTATCCTGGGTGCCATGCTCGTGGAATTCCTCCTCAACGGCGGCAAGTGGAGCGGCCCGCGCGCCGGCTTCAATCCGGCGGGCTGGATTTCCTGGCTGCTGGGCGCCATCGTCGGGGTGCTGCCTATCCTCAAGATCTATCCGGTGCCGGCCGCGCCCGTGGCGGCGTTTTTGGTTGGTGCCGTGGTCTATGGCATCCTTGCCAAGCTCGGCATGCAATCTTCCCTCGTCGCGTTGCCCGCTCCGCTGGCCGAAACCACCCGCTGATTTTCCCATGCCCGACACCCTTTCCTATCAGAATTTCTGCCGGATGTGCCAGTCCGCAGTCGGGCAGATCCGTGCGAACCACGAGATGCTCTCACGCCTCGACGCGGCGGTGGGCGATGGTGACCACGGCACCACGATTTTGCGGGCCATGGAGGCCATGGCATCGGCCGTCGCTGCCAACACCGGCACCGACCTCAAGGAGCTGCTGGCAAAAATCGGTTGGGACATCATGGGTTGCGACGGTGGTTCCACCGGGCCGTTGCTCGGCTCGTTTTTCATGGGCATGAGTGACGCCGTCGCCGACACGAGCGAGCTGGATTGCGCCGCCGTGGTCGCGATGTTTGAAGGCGGCATCCAAAAAGTGGCCAAGCAAAGCCGCGCCCAAGTCGGTGACAAGACGATGATGGACGCCTTCCTCCCCGCGCTCGATGCGATGCGCGCCGCCGCCCAGTCAGGCAGTGTCCGCACGGTGCTCGAACAGGCCGCGCAAGCCGCCGCCACCGGGGCCGAGGCGACCAAGGAATTCCGCGCCAAATTCGGTCGTGCCCGCAACCTCGGTGATCGCGTCATCGGTCACATCGATCCCGGTGCCGTTTCCATCTCGCTCATCTTCAAAGGCTTCAGCGAGGGGCTTTGAAAACCTAACATAATCTCCGCAACTCATCACCCATCTAACACACCAAACCAACATCATGGCTGAAAAAGACAACAACAAGGATGCCGCCGATTACGGCATCGGTATCCCCGTCAAGAAAAACCCCTTCTTTCTCAAGGGCCTCGAACATGCCGATTGGGGCATCAAGGACCGCATGAGCCGCATCTTCAACCCGCAGTCCGGCAACACCGTCATGCTGGCCTTCGACCACGGCTATCTCATGGGCCCGACCTCGGGCCTGGAACGCATGGACCTCACCATCGCGCCCTTGATCGAATACGCCGATTGCATCATGTGCACGCGCGGTGCCCTGCGATCTATCGTCCCCCCCGCGTCTAACAAGCCAATCTCGTTGCGCTTCTCCGCCGGCACGACCGTGCTCACCGATCTGAACGACGAGTGCCTGCTAGATATCGAGGACGCCATCCGCGTCAATGCATCCGCCCTGGCGATCATGGTGGCCATCGGCAGCAAGTATGAAGCACTCACCGTCAAAAACCTCGTCCGCACCGCTGACATGGGCGCGAAATACGGCATTCCCACACTCGGCGTGACGGCCGTGGGCAAAGAACTGGTGCGCGATGCCCGGTTTCTCGCACTGGCCAGCCGCGTGTGTGCCGAAAACGGCGCCACCTTCGTGAAGACCTATTTCTGCGAGACGGGCTTCGAACAAGTCGTCGCCGCCTGCCCGGTGCCCATCGTCATCGCCGGGGGCAAGAAACTGCCGGAAAACGAAGCATTGGAATTCGCTTGGCTGGCCATCCAGCAAGGAGCCGCCGGGGTGGACATGGGCCGCAATGTGTTTCAATCCGAGCACCCGGTCGCCATGATCCAAGCGGTCCGCGCCGTCGTCCATGACAAGCGCACGGCGAAGGATGCCTTCGATCTCTACAACACGATCAAGAACCGTAAATAATCCGCACCCCACCCAATCCCATGAACATGACCCGCCGCAAACACCTGCAACTGATGGCCACCGCCGCTGGCACCGCCGCTTTCGGTGGCACCATCACCCAAGCCAAGGAATCCACCCCCATGAAACCGAAAAAAGTCACCCTCCCGAAATATACCAACGCCGACTTCTATAAGGACGGCAAGTTCCAGCCCGACGCCGCCAAAAAGGCTTACCTCGCCATGATGGCAAGCCACGGCTACGACATCCATATCGAGAACGAAAAAAAATGGACCTCGCCATTCTGGGTCTCCGATTTCGGACTCGGCGACTTCGTCAACGTCGGCATGGGTGGCGTGTTCTGGGTGAATTTCCAGGAGACCAATTACTTCGCCCACGAGATTTTCCTGCTGCCGGGCCAGATGATCGTCGAACATTGGCACGTCGCAACCGATAAGGGCAAAGCCAAGATGGAAAGCTGGCACCCGCGCCACGGCAGCATCTATTGCATGGGCGAAACCGGCGGCGAAGTCCCGGCCGGAGTCGTCCTGCCCAAGAGCCAGGCGGAGTTCATCACCGTGAAAAAATGCACCGAAGTGACAGCCGGTGACATCCTCGCGCTCAATCGCGTCACCGCCAAACATTTCATGATGGGTGGCCCGTCGGGTGCCATCGTCGCCGAATACGCCAGCTTCCACGACGGCGACGGTTTGCGCTTCACCAATCCAGGCGTGAAACTCTAACCATCACACCGCACCCCCACTCCCACGCAAATGGAATTCCATCACATCGGCATCCCCACCACCCAGCCGCAGCCTAACGAAATCTATCTGGCAAGCATCAAGCTCTTCATCACCGACGCCTCACAAAGTGCGCATCACATCGAGTGGATTCGCGCCGAAGCGGACTGTCCGTTCCCGGAGGTGCTCAAAACCACCGCCCACGTCGCCTACACCGTGGACAGCCTGGAAGACGCGATCCAAGGCCGGAATGTGATCTGGCCGCCGTTTGAACCGCTGCCCGGTATCCGCGTCGCCTTCATCCTCGACGACGGCGCACCCGTCGAATACCTTGAGTTCGCAAAATAACCAACCCCACAGAAAATATATCATCATGATCATGAAAAAATTCATCAACGATCCCAAGGACCTGACCAAGGAACTGCTGGAGGGATTCGCCATCGCCCACAGTGACATCGTCACCGTGAAGTCCGAAAAAATCGTCTGCCGCACCCAGCCCAAACCGCCAGGCAAGGTCGCGCTCGTCACGCTCGGTGGCGCAGGCCATGAGCCGGCACTCAGCGGCTTCGTCGGCCCAGGGGCGCTGGACTTCAGCGTCGTGGGCGACATCTTCGCCGCACCGGGACCACCGAAGGTGCTGGAAGCACTGCGCATGGCGCAGCGGGACGCGGGCATTTTGTTCATCGTGCTCAACCACGCCGGCGATGTGCTGAGCGCCGACATGGCCGCCGACATGGCCGACAAGGAGGGCATCAAATACAAGAAGATCCTGACCCACGAAGACATCGCGCCCGGTGCCGACGCTCCGGCCGAGGACAAGCGCGGCCTGGTCGGTTGCTGCCCGCTTTACAAGATCGCCGGTGCTGCTGCGGAAGCAGGCAAGAGCCTTGATGAGGTATATGCCATTGCCAATCGTTTCAACGACAACATGGCCACGCTTGCCGTGGCGATGCGCACCGCCACCCATCCGGCCAGCGGCCAGTCGATCTTCGAACTCACCGATGACGAAATGGAAATCGGCATGGGCCAGCACGGCGAAGCCGGCACCGGCCCTAGCAAAATCCTCACTGCCGACCAAACCGCGGAGATGATGTGTTCGCGTCTCGTCGCCGCCGTGAAGGCCAAGGCTGGGGACCGCCTGCTGCTCGTCATCAACGGTGCCGGTGCCACCACCCTCATGGAAATGTATATCATCCTGCGCGGCTGCAAAAAGTATCTCGATGCCCAGGGCATCCACATTGCCGCCACCCATTGCGGCGAATGGCTCACCGTCCAGGAAATGGCCGGCTTCCAGATGTTTGTCGCCAAAATGGATGACGAACTGCTGGAATGCTACAACGCCCCGTGCCGCACGCCGGCCATGACGGTCCAGTAAGGAGGTCTATCGGCATCACATCCCGGGTGCGCGCTCCAGCACCCGGATGAAATCCGCTTCGTTCGACGGCAAGCCGTGGAGGATGCGTTTCCAGGTGATGAGCAGTTGTGGCATCTTCCGGTGTGCCGTCGGAAAACGCCACCCAATCGAGGATGTTGGCTTGGATGAGTTCATCAATCCACGGATCGTGAATGGCGGCATCCAACTCCGCCTGCGGAATCAACGCCAGTGCTTGGCGGCGGGCCTAACACATGGCAGATGACGGGTGTCCCCGGAGGCGAGCAGAACACGTGACCAAGCGGGATGTTTGACGGTGCGGAGCGACGATTTGGGAGGGAGTTGAACTCGTGGCCCGGAGGCAAGTTGATTTCTGCTATTTGTGTTTCTTGTGATTTTGAGAGCGCCCGACGACACAAGCTAACTGAATTGAATGTCTGTTATTTGGGACCCTATCGACTGCGTCTCATCTCTTCTTCACACCTCCAAGCGCTCTAACGAGCCGTTCCACCTCGGGCCGCCGTTCGACCACTTTGCGGTTCCACCCGAGTTGCAGCGTGCGCCGGTGGTTTTCCAATCCGGGCAGCGACTGCGTTCGCGCCGCCCATTCCTTGCGCCGCTTCCACCAAAGCTCCGGCACGAACACCGCCCAACCAGCCACCTCCGCCAGATCGACCGCCTGCGGGTAGCTTGTGCACTCGGCTCCGATCTTGAGAATCACCCCGCGCTCACGCTCGCAATCTGCTAGAAATTGACGGAATTTTCCATCGCCATCCATCACCACCACCGGCATGTCTGTTAGGCGCTTCCAACCCCTCTTGTCGGGTTTTTCGTTTGCCGGCAGCACCAGTTTCATCCCGTAGCTTTCGAGATCCGTCACCTCGACATTGCCGGTCGCTTCCAAGCCCGAAGCCAACCCCACATCCAATCGCTCCGCTGCCAGTCCCTCTTGGATCTTCCGCCACGTCAGGTTGCGCATCACCCATGCAACTGACTCCTTCCCCTTGCGCTGCTTGCCGATCTGCGGAATGAAAAACTCCCGGATCACCACCTCGCCCGCACCAACCGTGATCGGTCGACGCAGACCACGCGCCTCCGCGGAAACCTCCTCCACCTCCCGCACAAAGCGCTCGCAGGAATCCGCTAGACGCTGCGCTGCACGCGTCGGCTGAAACGGTTTCTTCGTCCGATCCATCAATTCCATCCCAAGCGCCACTTCCAACTCACCGATCTGCCGGCTGATCTGGCTTTGGGCGTTGGGATCGCCCTTGGCTGCCAGGCCGATGCTCCCCGCCCGTACCACCTTTTCCAAGGTCTGCAACCGATCCAACGAAACACCGTTCTTCGAGAAAATTTCCGTCATGACTGCAGAGACATGTGACATGTGATTCTACCCGTTGCAAGAACCGATGTTTCGGGCAGTCTTCTTTTGTTCGCCGCAGCCACCTCGGACAAAAACATCGGCCCCAAAGAATCCTCCGAACCCAACCGCAACGCGGGCCGTAACCGCCGCAACCACAGTCAACACCAATCCGCCGATGAATCCTGAAGCCCCGATCTCCCGACAGGAAAACCCGCCCGCAGACACCGCGCAAGCACCCT
>CAISTY010000193.1 GCA_903888515.1 Akkermansiaceae bacterium
TACCGGTGCGGAGTGCAAGTGTCGAAAGACTTAGCAAGCCGACCGCCAGAATGGTCAACAGAATCATCAGGCTGAGCGTCACCACCAAGGCGAAGCCGCGATGGCGGATGCGGGTGGTTTTGCCCGATGTCGCGATTGCTTTCATGGGGATATGTAAGGGGATCAGGCCGCCCGATTCCTTGGGGTGATTTTCAAGGCACCTCGCCACCGCATTTCATTGCGGGTGTACCCAACGAAGTACCGCTAATGTAATTACAAATAAAATCCGGAGCAGTCAAGCGGCAATTTCATAAAAAATGACCAGGGAACAGTACAGGCCGGGTGACGGCTATGGGTCTTGCGGACAGACCGATGCCGTGTTACGCAAGGGCCGGATGAGCCTTGCGGATCGAGATTATCATCGGCACCAAAGACGCGGCGGCGGTGGCTTCATGTCACGGCTCACGCCGGTCGTGAAGTGGCTGCTCATCGCCAACGTGGGGATCTTCATCCTGGACTACTTGATTCTGCCAAGCGTCCTGAATTGGCCAGTGGATCGATTCCACTCGCCGCCACTCGTGACATGGGGGGCATTTACCATCCAGTCCGGGTTGATGGAATTCCGCTTGTGGAAGTTTGTGACTTTTCAGTTTCTGCATGGCAGTCTGGGACATGTGTTGTTCAATTGCATCGGCATCTACTTCTTCGGACCTTGGATGGAACACTGGTGGGGATCGAAAAAATTCCTGCTTTTCTATCTGCTATGCGGCAGCGCGGGAGCCGCGTTTTTCACTTTGCTCATGTTTCTCGGGCTGCTGCCCGATGGCATCGATACCCCGTTGATCGGCGCTTCAGCCGGTATCTACGGCATCTTCATCGGCGTGGCCGTGATCGCCCCGAATCTGCGCGTGGCCTTGCTTTTCCCGCCCATCGTGCTGTCAATGCGCCAACTCGCCATCGGCCTGATGGTGATTGCCTCGGGTGCCGTCCTGCTCAAACTCGGCGGCAACGAGGGCGGCGAGGCCGGCCACTTGGGCGGGGCCATCCTCGGCTTCATCCTGATGCGTTATCCGCGGTTGTTAGGCGGTGGAGCGACAGTGGATATCATCCGTCCGCAGGCTTTTGAAAACCGCTTCGAATCCAAATTGAAGCCGCGCACGGATTATCAGTTAGATGAGGAATCCGAAGTGGACTTGATTCTCGACAAGATTTCCCGCGAGGGTTTGCAAAGCCTCAGCCAAGCCGAGCGCGACATCCTCCGCCATGCTTCCGAACGCCAATCCTCCGACCCATGACCGACGCCGAAATGATCGACACCCGCGAGGCCGGGATGCAACTCGCCCGGTTGCGGGCCATCATGCACCGCCTGCGCGCGCCGGGTGGTTGCCCGTGGGACGCCGAGCAGACCCACGCGTCGCTGGTGCCCCATCTCATCGAAGAGACCTATGAAACAGTGGATACCATCCAACGCGGTGACTCCGACCATCTGAAGGAGGAACTCGGGGATTTGCTGCTGCAGGTGGCCTTCCACAGCGAACTCGCCGAGGAGGCGGGACGATTCACTCTCGACGACGTGGCCCGCGGCATTTGCGACAAGCTCATACGGCGGCATCCACACGTCTTCGCCCAAAGCCACGCCGCCACCCCTGAGGCCGTGCTCCACCAATGGGATCAGATCAAACGCAGCGAAAAAGGTGACCAGGACCGACCGTTCCTGCATGGCATCGGCAAGGGCTTGCCTGCCCTGCTGCGGGCCGCCAAACTCCAGAAAAAGGCGGCCAAAGTCGGCTTTGATTGGCCCGACGAGGCGGGCGTGCTGGCCAAACTTCGCGAGGAACTCGAGGAACTGGAGGCTGCCGTGAAAGCAGGTGATCCCGCCGCCGTGGACGAGGAACTCGGCGATTTGTTATTCTCGGCGGTCAACCTCGCGCGTTTCCGCAAGACCGACCCCGAACTTCTCATGACCGCCGCCAACAAGAAGTTCGAAACCCGCTTCACCGCCATGGAGCACGCCCTTCAGCAGCAGGGACTCGACCTCGCCACCGCAACCGCCACCCGGATGGATGAGTTCTGGGTGGCCGCCAAAAGGGCATGCTCATCCACTTGAGCGATGTGATCCATGATGAGGATTGGGCTTGATGACCATGCCGGGTGCCCATAGAATCCATCCGTTTTCCGTCAACCAATCCAACCGGAAACGGGTTTCCCATCCGGCATCGGCATTTCTAACACCACATCAACCGGCTACTGTTCATGAAACTGAATCTTCAAGGAAAAATCGCTCTTGTCACCGGCGGGTCGAGCGGCATTGGAGCCGCTATTTGCCGCGACTTTGCCGCAGAAGGCGTGCATGTCGGCTTCAATTATGTGGGCGACCATGAGGTTGAGGCAGCCGCTGCGGTGCTTGCTGATTTGCATGCCGCCGGGGTCAAAGCAGTGGCGGTCCAGGCCGACTTGGGTGTGGAAGCCTCCATCCTCAACCTGATTGCCCGCGTGTCCGCCGAACTCGGGCCCATCGACATTCTGGTCAACAACGCTGCGGTTTGTCCCGGCGGCCCGATGGAAAGTTATTCGTGGGAAACTTGGGATCTCACTTTGCGCGTGAATGTCATCGGTCCCTTCATCACCTGCCGCGAACTGGCAACCTCCTGGCGACAACGCCAAGTCCGCGGGAAAATCGTTAATATCGTCTCTCTGGCGGCTTTCCTCGGATCCACCTCCGGCCATCTGCCTTATGACAGCAGCAAGGGGGGCCTCGTTTCCATGACCCGCGCACTCGCCAGGGAATTGGCACCCGAGGGCATCAATGTCAATGCCGTCGCCCCGGGCATGGTGAAAACCGAAATGGTCATCAAAAAACTCGATGCCAACCTCGCCTTCTACCTCTCGCGCATCCCGCTCAACCGGATCGCCGAACCCGCGGAAATCGCCAGCATCGTCACCTTCCTCGCGTCCGACGCCGCGTCCTACATCACCGGCGCCACCATCGATGCCACCGGCGGCATGATGATGCACTAACAGGCATCCAGCAAGCCACCCGGCTTTTTCCTGCGATCTAACAATAAACACATAACCCGCCTGCCCCTCCATCATGACTGAAATGTCCATGTCCGTGCGTATCCGGCTTAGCCTGATGATGTTTTTCCAATTCATGCTGTTCGCGGTCTTCTGGTCGCAATTGGCCACCTATCTGGACAAAATCGGCGTCGTCGGAAATTTCAAGTCCCTGATCCTCAGTTCGATGGCCATTGGCTGTATGGCCTCGCCTATCATCGGCATGATTGCCGACCGGTTCTTTCCCAGCCAGAAGGTTCTGGCGGCGGTCAATCTGCTAGGCGCGGTGTTCCTGGCCATCGCCGGCATGCAGAGTGAACCGATGACGGTTTTCATCTGTCTGCTGGCCTTCATGTTGTGTTACATGCCGACCTGGGGCCTCACCGGCGCCATCGCCATGTCACATTCGCCGTCGGACAAATTCCCGCAAATCCGGGTTTTCGGATCCATCGGCTGGTGGGCGTCGGGTGCCTTCAGCCTGGTGGCCATCAAGTTCCTGGAGATGCCGGGGTTCGATGGCACTGCGACTCCGCTTTTTTGTGGTGCGGCTGTTAGCTTGGTCAGCGCCTTGCTCGCCTTGACCCTGCCTAACACCGAGCCGCCCGCCAAGGGCCAGCCGATGTCGGTGATGGATGCTTTGGGTCTGCGCGCCATTGCCCTGATGAAAGACCGCAACTTCGCCGTCTTCATCCTGGTCTCCTTCCTCGCCATGATTCCCTTCACCATTTACTGGTCCTATTGTTCGGTGTTTCTCGAAGACAAAGGATTCAAGTATATCACCATCACCATGAACTGGGGACAGTTCGCCGAAATGTTCCTCATGCTCCTGGTCACCGTCGCCCTCACCAAAATGGGTGTCAAATGGGCTATGGCCGTCGGTCTGCTTGCCCTTGTCCTCCGTTATGTCGCGTTCTATTTCGGTGGCATCTATCAGCTCGACGCGCTGTACATCGTCGGCATCCTCGTCCACGGCATCATCTTCGGATTCTTCTTCGTCGGCGGCCAAATCTACATTGCCCGCAAGGCCCCCAAGGAAATCCAGGCACAGGCCCAGGGGTTCATCTTCCTGGTCACATTCGGACTGGGCCTGCTGGTCGGCAACTTTGTCAACGGTGCGCTCATCGACCATTACACCACCACCGTGAACGCGGTGAAAGCCTATGACTGGAAGACCATCTGGGCCATCACCACGAGCCTGACGGTATTTCTGCTCGGGCTGTTTCTCGTGCTGTTCAAGGATGATACGGTTGCCGCCTCCTCCCAAGGAAAGGAATAACCGCCATGAGCCAATACTTCCTCGGCATCGACAACGGCGGCACCGTCTCCAAGGCCGCGCTTTTTCGCACGGATGGCGTTGAAGTCGCCGTCGCGTCCCGCAAAGCTGAAATCCTTGAACCCCGTCCGGGGTGGTCGGAACGGTCCGCCGAGGCCATCTGGCAGGACACCGCCGCCGCCATCCGGGAATTGTTAGAGAAAGCCGCCATCGACCCCGCCGCCATCCTCGGCATCGCCTGTACCGGTCACGGCAACGGCCTCTATCTGGTAGATGCCGGCGGCTCACCGGTCCGCAACGCGATCTATTCCACAGATGGCCGCGCTGCCGACATCATCGCGCGTTGGAAACAGGACGGCACCGCCGCCAAAGCCCTGCCGCTGACCGCCCAGTGTGTCTGGCCCGCGCAACCTAACGCGCTTCTCTGCTGGCTCCGCGACCATGAGCCCGAATCTCTCGCCAAGGCGAGCGCCGTGCTCTTCGCCAAGGATTTCACCCGGCTCAAACTTACCGGGGAAATCTCCGCCGAATTGACCGACATGTCCGGCAGCAGCCTGATGAATGTGGTCACCGGACAATACGACGACGCGGTGCTGGACTTGTTTGGCATTCTGGAATTGAAGCACCTCCTGCCACCTATCAGAAACAGCCACGATCTCTGCGGTTGCGTCACCCCTCAGGCCGCCGCCGAAACCGGTCTTGCCGCAGGCACTCCGGTCGCCGGTGGCATGTTCGATATTGATGCCTGCGGTCTCGCCTCCGGCATTGTCGATGAAGACCAAATGTCACTGGTCTCGGGCACCTGGGGCAACAACCAATACATCGCCCGCACGCCGCTCATCGACAAGGATCTCTTCATGACATCCTGTTATAGCATTCCGGGGTGGTTTCTGATGCTGGAAGGCAGCCCCACTTCCGCCAGCAATCTCGAATGGTTCGTTGCTCAAATGCTCGACGGAATCACTCCACCTAACGGGAAATCCAGTTACGCCCATTGTGACGATCTGGTCGCCGCTCTGGGGGACCCGTCGCCCGACACTCCGATCTTCCTGCCGTTTCTCTATGGCTGCAACCTGCCAGCACCCGCCCCCGGCGCGTTCGTCGGACTCAATGCCAGGCATACCCGTCAGGAACTCCTGCGGGCCGTTTATGAGGGCGTCGTGTTTGCCCACTTCACGCACCTCAAACGCCTGCTCCAGTTCCGGCCCGCACCCGCATGCATCCGCTTCACTGGCGGGGCCGCGCGCAGCGCCGTCTGGGTGCGGATGTTCGCCGACTGCTTCCAAATCCCTATCGAAATTCCCGCCGGTTCCGAACTCGGCGCACTCGGTGCCGCCATTGCCGCCGCCGTCGCCGTCGGCTATTTCCCGGACTACCCGGCGGCCGTGCGCGCCATGACCCGCATCGCCCGCCGCTGCGAGCCGGATCCGTCACGCAATGATATCTATCAACAGAAATTCTCCAGATACCTCGCCACCGCCAAGGCTCTGGCCGCCATCCCATAACTCCCATAATTCCCATAATTCCCAAATGAAAACCACGACCCGGCTTTTTCTATCACTGGCATTTTCGGCAGTCTTCACCGGTTGCCAAAAACAAAATCCTCCGGCTCCGGCCCAGCTTCTGCTGAAACCCCGCGTCGGGTTCCTGCTGCCCGCAAAATACAACAGCCCGGATGGCATGACGATCGGCAAGGACGGCTGCATTTACCTGTCGATAAACAACGTCGTCCACCAGGAATACCCGGCCATGATCCTGAAAATCACCCCCGACGACAAACTCGAGGAAGTGATCACCTTGCCGCCGCACCCTGATACCAAGCTCGCCAGTCCGTTAGGTCTGGCCTTCGGGGCGGATGGCAATTTATATGTGGCGGACAACCAGGCGTTCTGCACCAAGGATAAGGGCAAGTCGCGGGTTCTGCGGGTGAACATGCAGGATGGCAAGGCGTTGGGCTGCGACGTCGTGGCGACCGGGTTCAACATGGCCAACGGCTTGGCGAGCAAGGGCGACAGCATCTATGTCTGTGACACCACAATCAACAGTGAGTCGCCGATGCCAAGCGGGGTTTACCGCTTCAAAATCAGCGAACTCAATCCCGCCAGTCCGATCAAGGTCACCGGCCTCGACGACCCGCATCTCGTCGTGAAACTCATGACCCATAACAAGGAACACCCGGTCGGTGCCAACGGCCTCGATTTCGATGCGGCCGGCAATATGTATATCTGTAACTTCGGTGACCGCGAGGTGATCAAGGTCACGTTCGACGGGGACGGCAAGGTCAAGACGCAAGCCGTGCTGGCCAAGGACCAGGGGATCGAAAGTTGCGACGGCCTGCATGTGGACGCCGAGGGCAACGTCTGGGTGGCCGATTTCCTCGGCAACGCCGTGATTAAAATCAACAAGGACGGCAAAGTCGCGATCATCGCCAAGAATGGCGAGAGTGACGGTGCCGACGGCAGCCTCCACGCGCCGTCGGAATGCATCCTCCGCGGCGACAAACTCTATGTCTCCAACATCAACCTGACCTATGGCCCGCATAAATCCAGCAAGGTCTTCACGATCTCCGTGATCGACATGAAATAAGCTGAAAGAGGCAGCGGCGTTCAGGCGTACGAGTCAGGATGATTCAACGCTTGATGATGCTGGTTCCGTTCACGGCTTGGCTGGTGCTCTGCGGAGGGTTGGCTGCGGAAAGTGCCCCGGCTCCCAAGTTCAAATTCGATCCTAACAGCAAAGGGTTGTCCCTCGGTGAGAGCGACCGATTGCAGGTGCTGCGCCGGGAATTCGCCGGCATCAATGTGGACGCCCTGACACGCGCGATCGACAACCTGGCCGCGACATTCCCGCAGCAATACGACGCGGCCGCCCATCGCGCGGCGCTCGCAGCATTCAAGGCCCGCAAGGAGGATCTGCAAAAAATCCTGGATGGCGGTGATCAGGCCAAACTGGCCGAGGCAGAGGCGCTGCTCAAGGGCGTTCGCATGGCACTTCTCGCCAACCCGCTGTTGGATGACGCGCAGATCATGATGGTACGCCGGCCGCGCGGCAACGGCTTCATCTCCCTCAACAGTCACTGCCATGTGACCATCGGACGCGGAGGGTTCGATGATTCGATCATCGTGCTTTCCAACCTGCGCGGCAGCCCGCGCTTCGATCCGTTGTATAAACCTGACAAGGACGTGATCGTCCGGGATGTGGAACCGGATTTCTCCGCAGACCGGATACTCTTCTCGAGCATGGATGAAAAACGCAAGTGGGCGGTTTTTGAAATCAAAACGGACGGCACGGGGCTCAGGCAACTCTCGCCCAAAGACTATCCCGATGTGGACTGGTTTGACGGATGTTACCTGCCGGACGGCCGGATTATCCTGTTATCGACAGCATCCTATCAGGCACTGCCCTGCGAGAATGGCAGCCGTCCGATGGCGCAGATTTATCTTGTTGATGCCGTTTCGGGCAAGGTCCGCCAACTCACCTTCGAGCAGGACTCGGATTACACACCGTCTATCAACAACGACGGGCGGGTGCTCTATACCCGCTGGGAGTATTCGGACCTGATGCATTATTACTCGCGCATCCTGATGACCATGAATCCGGACGGCACCTCGCAACTTTCCGAATACGGCAGCGGTTCGTATTACCCGACGGCCGTTCTGCAAGCACGCGCGATCCCCGGCAGCAAACAAAAGGTGGTGGCGATCGTCGGCGGGCACCATGATGTGGCGGAGTACGGGCGCATGGTGATATTCGACCCCTATCTTGCCCGGCAATACCCGTTCAAATACCGTTCCCCTGACAAGGACTGGGGCCCGCCCGGTTCGTTCCTCCGCATCAACGCCGAGGTGCTGCCCGCCGAGGAAAGCGGCTGTGTGGCGGAGATTCCGGGATGGGGCAAGCGGGTCGTGGGTGATGTGTGTGACAAGCAGACCGGCAACCAGTATGATCTTGGCAAGCCGATGTTCGTGCATCCATGGCCGTTGAACGAGAATTTCTATCTGGTGAGCGCGAAACCGAAGGATGTGAACCGCTGGGGCATCTATCTGGTGGACACCTTCGACAACATGACATTGCTGGCGGAGGATCCGGGAGCCGAGTTGTTTGAACCCATCATGCTGAAGGCGCGTCCGCGTCCGCCGGTCATCCCGGACCGCATCTCCCCCGGCGTGAAAACGGCCTCGGTGCACATCGCCAATATCTACGTGGGACCGGGACTTAAAGGCATTCCCGTCGGCTCGGTGAAAACTCTCCGCCTGTTTGCCTATCATTTCAACTATGTGAATACCGGCGGGCATGCGTCGCTCGGCGTCGAGGCGGGTTGGGACATCAAGCGCATCCTCGGCACGGTGCCCGTGGAGCCCGACGGATCGGCGTGCTTCGAGATTCCCGCCAACACGGCGATTTCCATCCAACCGCTGGATGCCGATGGCGCGGCGCTGCAGTTGATGAGGTCGTGGATTGTCGGCATGCCTAACGAACGGGTGTCCTGCGTCGGCTGTCACGAAGACAACCGCAGCTCGGTGCCGGTCAGCCGGACACTCGCGGACCAGAAACCCATGAGCATCATCAAGCCGTGGTATGGAGAGACCAGGCCGTTTGGATTCGAACAGGAGGTGCTCCCGGTCCTACAGAAATATTGCATCGGGTGTCACGACGGTCCCCGACGCCCGGAGGGCCTCAAGCCACCTAACATGGGCAATGGCTATAACCTGATCCATCCGTATGTGCGGCGGCCGGGACCTGAAAGCGAAATGGAGGTTCTGCCGCCGATGGATTACCATGTTTCGACCAGCCCGCTGATCCAGATGCTGAAAAAAGGGCATTACGGAGTGAATCCCGACCGTGAAGGATGGGACCGGTTGTATGCCTGGATCGATCTGAACGCACCGTTCAAAGGGAAGTGGAGTCCCAGGGATTTCGAAGGACAGAAACAAAAGGACCGCCGTCTGGAACTGGCAATGGTGTTTTCTAACAACAACGTGTCACCCGAGGACGAGTATGACCGCAGGCAACAGGAAATCAAATCGGGCAAACAACCGGATTATGTGCAGCCGGAACCCGTGGCACCGCGAACCACCAGCGGCAACCCGGACGTGCCGGGATTCCCGATGACTGCGGAACAAGCACGAAATCTTCAGGTGCAATCGGGTGATATCCGCAAGCTGGTGAAGTTGCCCGACGGGATCGAAATTGCTTTTGTTAGAATTCCCGCAGGAGCTTTTGTCATGGGCGCCAACGACGGGTTTGCCGATGAGTCGCCGCGCGCCGTGGTCAACATCACCCAACCGTTCTGGATGAGCGAGTGCGAAATCACGAATTCCGAATATGCGAAATTCGATGCCGCACATGACACGCGCTATATCGACCAGCATGGCAAGGATCACAACTTCCCGGGTTACATCGCCAACCACGCGAACCAACCGGTGGCGCGTGTGACCTGGAGCCGCGCCATGGACTTTTGCGCGTGGATGTCCAAGGTGACGCGCCTGAAAGTCAACCTGCCAACCGAGGCACAATGGGAATGGGCGGCCAGGGCCGGGACGGCGGGCGATGCATTCTACGGCAGCCGCAACGAGGATTATGCGAAATATGCCAACCTGGCAGGCCGCGAAACCCGTTGGAACAGGGTTGGCTTCCAGGGCGGACCTATCATTATGAAACGCAATCCCTATCCGCCGGATATGAATTTCCCGCTGCATGACGAACGGTTCGAGGACAAGTGGTTCGTCGTGGATTTCGTCGCGCAGTATCAGGCCAATCCATGGGGCCTGAAGGATATCATCGGCAATGTCAACGAATGGACCCGTTCGAGCTACAAACCCTATCCATACAAGGACGATGACGGCCGTAACAACTGCGATGCAAAGGATCGCAAGGTCGCCCGCGGCGGATCTTGGGCCAGCAGACCCGTCGATGCCAGATCGGCAATCCGCCTGCCGTTCGAGTCGTTCCAACCGGTCGTCGATGTGGGTGTCCGCCTGATCATCGAGAACTAACAACCTAGCGAGGCTGCGCCTCAGACTCAAGACTTGAAGACAGAAGACTTGAAGACAGAAGACCGGAAAACTTGACCTAACAATCGCAAATTCATGATTTCAAGAATCTAGCGCGGCGGGGAACTTTGCCGCCTGCCTAAGAATCCCCCGGTCCGAACCACCCAACACCCGCAACAAAAAACCACCGCGCGAATTACACGTGAAATTCTTATGATAATTTCTTGACAAGGCGGGTGGGGCGGTTAATTTGGCGGTGAAGCACTGCGAGCGGTGGCGGCCATTTTTTTGTTGTTTCATGATCCGGCCATCACGCGGCAGTAAGAGCGATTAGCAACCAAGCAACCCCTGAATCAAATGAGTTCCATGTTTTGTTATCAATGTGAGCAAGCCTCCCAGCGCACCGGCTGCACCGCCGTAGGTGTTTGTGGGAAGAACCCCGAGACTGCGGCGCTGCAGGATCTGCTGCTGCACTCGCTGAAAGGCGTGAGTGTTTACGCCCACCGAGCGGCCAATGCGGGTGCGCGGTTGAAGTCATTGGAGGATTTCGCGTTGGACGCGTTGTTCACCACGGTGACCAATGTGAACTTCGATCCCGAGCGTCTGCAAGGGATGTTGCTCGAGGCCGGGCGGCATTTGGAAGTGGCGCGGACTCTTTACGCGGGAGTGCGGAGGGCCTCGGACCCTGCGTCTTTCAATGGAGCCACTTGTTTTGTGCCCGCCAACACGCTCGACGCCCTCATCCGGCAGGGTGAGGAGTGCGGGATCGAAAGCCGCCTCGAAGTACTTGGATCTGATTTGTTAGGTTTGCAGGAGCTTCTAACGTATGGTTTGAAAGGCATGGCCGCCTATGCATGGCATGTACGGGATGGAGGAGGTGACACCAGCGCAACCTCCCTATTTATTTTCGAGGCGCTTGCCGCCATCGCGCCAGGAGAAACGACCACGGTGGATCAGTTGTTAGGTCTCTGCATGCGCTGCGGTGAGGCCAACTTCCATGTTTTGGAGGCACTTGATGGAGTGCATACGAAACGTTTCGGGCATCCGGTCCCCACTGAAGTACGGCTGACACCCGTCGCCGGACCAGGCATTCTGGTTTCCGGGCACAATCTGGAGGATTTGCAGTCTCTTCTCGCACAAACCGCCGGCGCTGGAATCAACATCTACACCCATGGCGAGATGTTGCCGGCCCACGGTTATCCGGAGCTTCACAAGCACCCGCATCTGGTCGGCCACTACGGTGGAGCCTGGCAGGATCAGGCACGCGATTTCGACCGTTTTCCCGGAGCGATCCTGATGACGACAAACTGCATCCAACTGCCCAAGCAGAGTTATTTTCAGCGGCTCTATACTTGCGGACTCGTTGCCTGGCCGGGCATCAAGCACATTGCGGGACGCGATTTCGCCGAACTCATCCAAACCGCTAAAAACGCTCCCGGATTTGCGGCCGATGTTGAGGGCAAAACGCTCACTCTCGGGTTCGGGCACAATGCCGTGCTGGGCGTTGCGGACCAGGTTGTGGCAGCCGTGAAATCGGGTGCCATCCGGCATTTCTTCCTCGTGGGCGGTTGTGACGGCGCGAAAACCGGACGCAACTATTACACGGAATTCACCGAGCAAATTCCGTCCGACTGCGTGATATTGACGCTCGGATGCGGCAAGTTTCGTTTCAATCGCAATGATTTCGGATCGATTGGAGGAATTCCGCGTCTGCTCGACTGCGGTCAGTGCAACGATGCCTATTCCGCCATCCGGATCGCCGCAGCGCTGGCCGGAGCCTTTGATTGCGGGATCAATGATCTGCCGCTCTCGCTCAACATTTCATGGTATGAGCAGAAGGCCGTGGCGGTTTTGCTCACGCTGCTGCATCTCGGAGTGCGCAACATCCGGCTCGGCCCCACGTTGCCAGCCTTCGCAACGCCCGCCATCGTTGCGGCTCTCCAGGAAAAATTCAACTTGCTCCCCATCACCACAGCCGAGGCGGATCTTGCCGACTGCCTGAGTCGCTAGAGAGCAACAGGCCATTCAGAAGCAGGAAAACTCATCCCCCAAATTCTTCGTGAGGAGGTTGTTATGCCTACCGATACAGGATCAGCAACTGCGTGCTCCGGGAATATAGGTTACTGCCATCACCAATGTCCCGTTGTCCCCATGCCGCAATGGAAGCGAGTCATGGACGTTGTCGTCGCCTCATGCGCGATCCTGATCTTACTGCCACTGCAAGCGCCAGCGGGTGTGCATCACTCCCGGACTGACCGGGCTATGGCAGGTGAGCGGGAAGAACGGAACCACCTACGATGAGATGGTGCAACTGGATCTCCTCTACTCCCGCAGGATATCGCCGCTGACCGATCTAACAATCCTGTATAAGACCATCCCCGTAGTCCGCGCGCAGGTCAATGAATTGCCTTTGGCGGACCACGTGGAATGATAGGGGAGGGGAGCCCCATGGCGTCAGCAACTTCCGGCGTCGTCATCATCAAACGCCGAAACTACGATGAAACCGGACCTGGAACCCGATGAGAGCATGAAAATCCAACAAAATAGCGACGATGTCAATTTGCGAATCTCATACGATATCAATTCGGCCTGCAACAACTGACTCCGAAGTCCACGATGACTATCAGAGAGAGACGCTCCAAATATAAATCAAATCATCTTTTTTCGCGATGTAAAGATAACGCCCAACCTCCGCTTCGATTCTATCTACTTTTACTTTGCTGGAAATAACATCTACAAATACGTCGGGAACAACATCTTTTAATTGTGATGATTCTTTTCACGAAATTATCTCGTTTTGCAACAACCTTCACTTGTTATTCGAAAACTAGCTCTAGTGACGCCGGACCCGGGGGGAATTTTTTCTTCCGTTAGGTTGTTGAAATCTCAGCAGGCGGGCTGATGACGCATTGATAGGTGAACCGAATGTCGGCAGCAAGCTCTTTTTGCTCTCCCGCGCGTCCCAGCGCGGCGGCCAAGGCCCCTAGCTCCCGGTGCCCCCCTGACTCGCCTAAAGCCGCTCTGCGCCCGCAGCAAGGCCACTCCCATCCACCGCTCCAGTTGATCGCTGTGGGCCTGCCATCATCAACGGCGACGGCACCCAGCGCCGCGACCTTACCCATGTCTGCATCTTCCAGAGACTATGTTACGGGATCAACAGGCCAAACCTACAGTCTGTTAGCAGCTAACGATTCCCGGACGTGAAGCATCAGTTCCGGGGTGGTGCGTAAGCCGAGTTTTTCCATCAGGCGGGCCTTGTAGGTGCCGATGGTCTTGTGGCTGACGCCGAGGTTATCGGCGATGGCCTTGTTACCCAGGCCGCGGCCGAGCATGGCATAGACCTGCAACTCGCGGGTGCTGATCCAGCAGCGTCCAGCCACTGCCGTCGTTGAGGTTCAGATCCAGCACGGCGCCCAGCAAGTTGGCACGCATGCGTATTTGGCGCATGCCCAGGCTGTCGTGGCGCTGTGCCACATCCACCAGCGGAGTGCCGTCATTGCTCACCGACACCATAAGGCGGTGGTCCTTGTGCACCATGTCGATCCAGATGTGCCGGGCCTTGGCGTGTTTGATGGCATTGGCAATCGCCTCGCGGATGATCCGGCAGAGGCTGTCGTGAATGTCTTGGCCGATGCGTCTGGCCTCGCCTTCCGCGGCGGTTAGGGCCGCGTTGGTGGCCCGCCGCAGTTCCTCCTCACGGCTGGCCAACAAGGCCGCCAATTGCGTGTTGGCGGCGTACAATTCGCTCTGGGTTTCCTTCAAGGGGTGATGTCATGAGCCACTCCCACGTTGTCGTCGAGGGCGATGGAGGTCAGTTGCACGTCGATGACCTTGGCAGCCACCCGCGATTAAGCAAGGGCGGATTGGCGAATACTCAGCGCAGGCGGCCACGGGTAATCCGTTGCCTCATGTGGATGATGGTCACCACTTGAAACTGCTCCTCCTGAACGCCGTAGATGATTCCATCATGGATTAGGGGACAGGGGAATACTCACTGAGAAAATCCCTTGAGCTTTGGCAGCGATACACTACCATTTGCTCACCATGCCCGCACTCGTCATCAAACCCTTTCCCGCAGCCCTGCACACCAAGCTGCGACGCATTGCTGCGGAGCATCGCCGTTCAGTCACGCAAGAGACCATTCACCTGCTTGAAATGGCAATCAGCGCCGCAGATCGA
>CAISTY010000194.1 GCA_903888515.1 Akkermansiaceae bacterium
AACAATCCATCAACCCACAGTTCACCAATCATGATCGAAATTCCATCTGCGCGCATTCCTGAGGAGCCCGGTGCGGTAATTCCGCACGCCGGGATCTGCGAGGGGGGCGTTAGGCAACTGACGTCCCTACCTTAATCTGCAAGAATTCCAATGACTCGTATTCACGCGCACAGTTTAGATAATGAGTCGCAGATCGAATTTCTTGAGGCGATCGAGAGCGATTACCCCAATGCCGATTTGTTTTATGCGGCAGCGATCAGGACGTTATGGGATGGCGCCGATTCGGTCGAGCGGACAGAACGCTACATTGCCAACTCGAACAAGAAGGACCGAACAGTTTCAGAGCTAGTATCTACGGTTCGAGATTCAACGGCGCTTACCCCAATCGATGGCATACCACAGATCAATGCACCAACGGATGTCTGCTCATATCGAGACGACTGGAACATCAAGGAGTTCGTTTGGAGGGAAGAAGGCATGTGGCGGATGCTTTCATGGGAGACCTCTGCCTGACACACATGAACCCCAAGCAGAACAAGCCAGCTCATCCAACGGCGGGTAACGTCCCAATTTGAATTCGGGCTTCCCTCCCCGCCGTGGATGGCCTATACGTTAGCCTAAATTGAGAATCCCATTTGCGATCGTAATCGGACTACTCGCTGTAGGCGGACTTGAATCTGAAGCGCCGACTCTGCAAGAGAAGCAAGTCAAAGAGATTGCTGAACTCGTTAAATGAGAAGCAGGACGAGATACAGCTCACAGTAGAAGGCGGGAACCATCTCCCGGAATTCCCGAAATCCACTGGCAACTTCCAGCGAATAGGCGGTAATGAAATCAGAATCTTTGGAATCGGCTTGGACTCTCGCAGGCCTACGAAGAAGAACTTTCGCTTCGAGCGCTGCCATCCCAATCAATGACACCGAACAAATCGCCGAGAGGATATACGCTTTCTACGGTTTCGTTGACTCCAATTCATCCAAGGGTTACGCATGGCAGTGCTCTGCAAGAGGGGCACGGGCAGCCTGCCCGTGTTCTTTTATTCCACCAAAACGGGCGGGCCGCCCGTTCCCCTCTTGTTGTGAATGCGTTCACGCGTAGCTGCGGATGGAGACGTGGACGTCATCGAAGGCGAGACGTTCCTTGTGGAGGACAGGGGGTTGATCGGCGCCTTGGTATTGCCAGCAGGCGACATGTGAGAAATGGTCGTCGTCGCGTTTGGCTTCGCCGGGCTGGGTATCGCCGGCCAGGACCTCCGGGTCGTTGTCGAAGAACTGGTATTCGGTGCGGAAGTGGCCGCCGCAGGACTCCTCGCGTTCGCGGGCATCGTAACACATGACTTCGGCGAACTCGAGGAAGTCGGCGACGCGGCCGGCTTTTTCGAGTTCCATGTTGGTGTTATCGCCGGAGCCCGGGATGCGGACGTTGCGCCAAAATTCCTCGCGGATTTCGGGGATTTTGACGAGTGCCGTGGTGAGGCCGTCGCGGGACCGGGCCATGCCGCAGTGGTCCCACAGGGTCATGCCGAGTTCGCGGTGGAACGAATCGACGGTGCGTTTTCCTTGGATCGAGATGAATTTGGCAATGCGCGAGCGGGCGTTGGATTCGGCTTGTTGGAACTCGGGCATGGCGGTGGTGACGGAGCCGGGTTGCTGGGTGACCAGGTAATTGGCGATGGTGGTGGGGATGATGAAATAGCCGTCGGCGAGGCCTTGCATGAGTGCGGACGCGCCGAGGCGGTTGGCGCCGTGGTCGGAGAAGTTCGCTTCGCCTAACACATGGAGGCCGGGGATGTTGGACATCAGGTTGTAGTCCACCCAGAGTCCGCCCATGGTATAGTGGACGGCCGGATAGATCATCATCGGCGTCTGGTAAGGATCCTCGCCGGTGATTTTCTCATACATCTGGAAGAGATTGCCATAGTTGGCGCGGATGGTCGCCTCGCCGCGGCGCTTGGTGGCATCGCGGAAATCCAGATAGACGCCGAGGCCGGTGGGGGCGATGCCGCGGCCGTCGTCGCAGACTTCCTTGGCGGCGCGCGATGAAATATCGCGGGGCGAGAGATTGCCGAAAGCCGGGTATTTGCGCTCGAGGTAGTAGTCGCGCTGGTTCTCGGGCACGTCGTTAGGGTTGAGTTGTTTTTGTTGGAGTTTGGCCGCGAGGTCCCTGGTTTTGGGCACCCAGATGCGGCCGTCGTTGCGCAGCGACTCGGACATGAGGGTGAGTTTCGATTGATAATCGCCGCTGACCGGGATGCAGGTCGGGTGGATCTGGGTGAAGCATGGGTTGGCGAAGATAGCGCCGTGTTTGGCGGCACGCCAGGCGGCGGTGACGTTGCATCCCATTGCGTTGGTGGATAGAAAGAAGGCATTGCCGTAGCCGCCGGTGGCGAGGATCACGGCGTCCGCCGCGTGGGTGCTGATGCGGCCGGTTGCGAGGTCGCGTGTGACGATGCCCTTGGCCTGGCCGTTGACCAGCACCAGATCGAGCATCTCGGTGCGCGCATGCATTTTCACGCTGCCCTTGCCGATTTCCTTTTCGAGTGCCTGATAGCAGCCGATGAGGAGTTGCTGGCCGGTCTGGCCGCGGGCGTAAAAGGTGCGCGAAACCTGCGAGCCGCCGAACGAGCGGTTGTCTAACAATCCGCCGTATTCGCGGGCGAAGGGGACGCCCTGGGCGACGCACTGGTCGATGATCGCGTTGGACACCTCGGCGAGGCGATAGACATTTCCCTCGCGGGCGCGGAAGTCGCCGCCCTTGATGGTGTCGTAGAACAGGCGGCGCACCGAGTCGCCGTCATTCTGATAGTTCTTGGCCGCGTTGATGCCGCCCTGTGCGGCGATCGAGTGGGCGCGGCGCGGGCTGTCCTGGTAGCAGAAGCAATTCACCTGATAGCCGAGTTCCGCGAGCGAGGCGGCGGCGGACCCGCCAGCCAGGCCGGAGCCGACAACGATGACGGTGAATTTCCGTTTATTAGCCGGGTTGATGAGCTTCGAGTCCATTTTGTGTTTGGACCATTTTTGTTCAAGCGGGCCGGACGGGATTTTGCTGTCGAGGGTGATGGACATGGCGGATGGGAGATTGGAGATTGGGGATTGGGGATTGGTTAATTCAATAATCAATAATCAATCTTCAATGGCCGCTGCCGAAGCCGAAGATCAGGATGGCGATCGGGATGGAGATGAAGCCGAGCCAGATGCACAGTGAGTAGCCGAGGGAAATCTGTTGGATCAGGCTGGCGGCTTTCGTGGAGCGGAATCCGAGTGTTTGGAAGATCGAGCCGACACCATGCATCAGGTGGGTGCACAACAGGGACATGGCGATGACATAGAAGAGGGATGCTGGCCACCAGGTGAAGCCGTCGATGACCATTTGCCAGGCGTTGTGGCGGACCAAGGGCGCGCCATTGAGCATAACGGATTCCTTGTAGCGCTCGAGCGAGTTGTATTGGTTGCCGATGCGGGCGGTGAAATGAAGGAGATGATAGATGACGAAGGCCAGGATGGTGAGGCCGGAGAAGATCATGGTGCGTGATGCGTGCGAGGCCTGGAGGGTGGCCGTGCATTCATAGGCCATGCGTGCTTTCCGGTTCTGGACGGTGAGGGCGACGGTGGCGATGATGTGGGCGGCGAGGATGGCGAGCATCCCACAGCGGACCAACCAGATGCCCGCGCCATGGAGCATGTGGTGGAGGAAATAGGCGTAGTCGTTGAACGCCGCGGGCCCGGCGAAAACCAACAGGTTGCCGATCAGGTGGCCCGCGAGGAAGAGAACCAGAACGATGCCGGTGAGGGCGACGACGAGTTTTTTCCCGATAGAGGAGGACCAGTAGGCATCGAGGCAGCGGGTGAGGGCATTCATGACAATAGGGAACGGGTGGCCGCGTTGGCCGGGCAAGCAATAGCCGGACGCCGGGGGGGATTCAATGTGAAAGCCGCAAGCTGCGGATTGGCGATTAATGGGATCGCAGGGCGCGGTTCATGGCGGCGAGATGAGCGGGCGTGGTGCCACAGCAACCGCCGATGATGCGCACGCCGGCATCCAGCAGGAGAGTGGCTGTTGCTGCCATTTCCTCCGGGGTGGCGTCATAGACGGTGAGGCCGTTGGCGACGCGCGGCAAACCGGCGTTCGGTTGCAGGATCACGGCGGCGTCACCGGCGGCGGCGACGAGTTGACCTGCCAGTTCCACGTAATTCCCGAGACTCAGCGCCGTGCCGCAATTCGCGCCCACAATTGCCGCACCGGCATCGGTGGCGGCCCGCAAGGCGGCGGCCACGGTGGTGCCCATCATGGTGCGGAACTCGCCCGCGGCGGTCCTTTGGAAGGCATAGGTGACGATCACCGGCACATCGGCGGCGCAGGCTTTGGCGGCTTCCACGCCCACCACCGCCTCGGCGGGATCGCTGAGTGTTTCCAACAGAATGGCGTCCGCGCCACCTTCTAACAGCGCGGAGATCTGCACGCGCAGGGCATTGCGCAAATCGTCCGCCGTGAGATCGCCTAACGGTTCGAGGAAATCGCCGGCCGGGCCGACATCGCCAAGCACCCAACCGTGGTCGCCGGCGGCGGTGCGGGCCGTTTGAGCTGCGGCCCGATTCAATTCCGCCACGCGATCTGCCAGGCCGTGCCGGAGCAACGCGAAGTGCGAACCGCCGAACGAGTTGGTGGTGATGAGATCGCAACCGGCATCGCGGTAGGTGCGGTGGATGGTAGCGACATCGTCCGGGCGCTCGACATTCCAGAGCATGCCGCAAGTGCCACTGGTCAGGCCGCGAGCCAACAATTGGGTGCCCATGGCACCATCACAGCAGAGGCATCGCCGGGCCAACTCATCAAGAAGGGAATATCGTTGCATGGATGGCATGGGTGTAACCCGGTAATGAGGCAAAACGCAAACCTCGCGCCGATGAAAGCATGGAATCACCAAAGAATCATTCCGGATTACAAGACGCTGCGGGTTCTGCGTGGCTAGCATGTCGCAGTTATGCCTGACTTACATCCTCTATCCGAAGCCGTTATCGCTGGAAAACGCAAAGAAGTGCCGGAACTCGTCCAAGCCTGCATGGATGCGGGTGAGAGCGCCCAATTCATCGTCGAGAGCCGTCTTGTGCCGGCCATGGCGGTTGTTGGTGAGCGCTTCAAGAACAACGAGATTTTTGTACCTGAAATGCTCATAGCGGCGCGAGCGATGAAAGAAGCGCTCAGTGTTCTTGAGCCGATGCTGGCAGCGGCGGGCGTCAAGCCCGAATTTAACGCCGTGATTGGCACTGTTGAGGGTGACCTCCATGACATCGGAAAAAACCTGATAGCCATGATGTGGAAGGGTGCGAACATCGACGTGATTGACCTCGGTGTGAATGTGTCGCCCGCGCAGTTTGTGGCGGCGATCCGCGAGCACAGCGTCAAGCTTGTGGGGTTATCGGCGTTACTCACCACCACCATGCCTGCCATGCGCGACACGGTCAAAGCGATACGGGAGGCGGGACTGAACCCGATCATCATGATAGGAGGAGCCCCGATCACGGTTGAATACGCCAAGGAAATCGGCGCGGACGGCTATGCGCCTGACGCAGGCAGCGCGGTGGATGCGGCGATGGCGTTGTTGCGGAAAAGCGCGTGAAAATGATCCGAGCTGCGGGATTAGCGCCGCAGAGCTGGTTACTCGACGAGATGGTTGCTGATGGCGTAGTGGGTCAACTCGGCATTGGTGTGCATCTTCATTTTTTCCAGGATACGGGTGCGGTAGGTGCTGATGGTGTTGCCGCTTAGGCAGAGGTTGGCCGCGATTTCCTTGACGGTGGTTCCGGAAGCAATCAAGCGCAGGATTTCAAATTCGCGAGCGGACAACCGCTCGTGCAACATGCCGCTTTGCGCGCCGCTCAAGACGGACACCAAATGTTCCGCTAGGTCGGTGCTGACGTAATGGCCGCCCGCGAGGATGCGCTCGACGGCCCGGATCAGCTCGGCACCCGCGCTGGCCTTGGTCAGATATCCGTTTGCGCCGGCGCGAAACGCCCGGACGGCGAACTGCCGTTCGGTATACATGCTCAACATCAGCACCGGGATCTTGGGGCGTTGGGCACGGATCTCTTTGAGCACGTCCAGACCACCGCGGCCAGGCATGGAAATGTCGAGAATGACGAGGTCCCATGGGTGCTTGAGTGCGGTGTCCAGAGTCTGCTGGCAATTTTCGGTCTCGCCGAACTTCACGTCCTTGAAAGCCTCCGCCAGTACGAGCTTGAGTCCGCTGCGCAACATCGCATGATCATCTGCTAGAAGGATTTTCATAAGGGTTCTGCTGGTTCTGGATTTTTATTTTGCGCAGGGTATTGGCATGCGCACCCATACGGTGGCGCCTTTACCCGGTTGATTCAGAAACTCCACGGTTCCGCCGAGTGTATTGACGCGTTCGCGGATGCCAAGCAATCCAAAACCCATGAAGCCGGAAAGCAAGTCCGGAGGGAAGCCACGGCCGTTGTCCTGAATCACCAGTTCCAAGCCTTTGGCAGAGGTGGCCAGGCGGATCTCCACTTGGGACGCCTGGGCGTGGCGCAAAACGTTGGTCAGCGACTCCTGCACAATGCGGAACAGCGCAAGCGCGCAGTCCTGGTCCAACTCGACATCCTTCTCAGGCATCGACAACGTGAAAACCAAATCGCCGCGTTTTGCCATCTCCTCGGACTGCCACTCGATCGCCGCCACCAATCCCAGTTCGAACAAAACATTCGGTCTCAGCACGGCGCAAATGGTTTGCGTTTGTTCAACCAGGCGTTCGACGATAGGCACCATGGCCACGACCTTGTCCTGGGCGGCCGCAAGATCAGGTGCATGGGTGGTCAGCAGATGACGGTCCACCCACATCAAATCCATCTGCAATGTGGTCAGTTGCTGTCCGAAAACATCGTGCAGTTCGCGGGCAAGGAGCGTGCGTTCTTCTTCGCGCACGGCTTGCAGGCGTGATGTCAGGTCTTGCAGGTTCGTCCGGGACCTGCGCAGTTCCTCGACTTGGACTGCCAGCACGTCCTGCATTTTGAGCATGCGGCGACCGACCTCCACGCGGGCGATGAGTTCACCGGCATCAAAGGGTTTTCCCAAGTAGTCGTTGGCCCCGGCGTTGAGGCCGGTGATCATGTTAGGTTTCTCATGCCTGATGGTGAGCATGATGACGTAGGGCTGGTGGTCGGGGTCTAGGGCGCGGACCCGGCGCAAGACCTCCAGGCCATCCATCCTGGGCATCATCCAATCGAGGATCACCATGCGGGGAGCGTCCGGTCGTTGAAGCGCCTCGAAGGCCTCGACGCCATCGACGGTTTCCACCACTTCGTGAGCGTTTTTTTTCAACACGGATGCCAGCAGGGTCCGGGACGTGAGATCATCTTCGGCAATCAGGATTCGCATGGTAATGTATGTTAGGGTTGGTTCAGGGTTTTCAAGTCATTGCTTGCTTGAGTGCGGCGAACTGAGATTCCAATTCCGGCATGGATGCCGCTGCGGCGCGGAGGTCACCGGTGCGGACGGCTTGTTCTATCTGAAATGCCACCTCCCGCAAGCGCTCACCGCCCACGTTGGCGGATGCGCCCTTGATGGTATGGGCTTGGCGTTCGGCGCTGGGGACGTCTGCGTCTTCCAGATATCGCTTCAACGCCGCGATTTGTAGCGGAATGTCCTGGATGAATCCTTCAGAAACCGTTTGGAGCAAGGCTTCGTCATCCATCAGGCGGGCTAAAAAGCCCTTCCGATCGAATAATTTCACGGAACGTCGAGGAAGCAGCGATGAAGTGTCAACCGGCACGTCAAGCGCCGGCGCCTCTGCCTTGGGTATTGTTGGCAGCCATTTTTTGAGCACTGCGGACAAGGACTGGGGTGTTACCGGCTTGGACACATAATCATCCATACCGGATGCCAGACACTTGTCCCGGTCGCCCTGCATGGCACTGGCGGTCATGGCAATGATGGGCACCTGGTGATTGAGGACAGCGGATTGGGGATTGCGGATGCGGAGCGACGCCTGATAGCCATCCATCTCGGGCATCTGCACATCCATGACGACGAGGTCGTAGGGGATGGTTTCCAGCGCTTTGAGGGTTTCCGCACCGTTGGCCACGGCGTCGGCACGCAGGCCCAATTTCCGCAGGATGTTCAGAGCCACCTGTTGGTTGGTGATGTTGTCTTCGGCCAGCAGGACACGCCACTTGCCGTCTTGAAAATGGTTGAGCATTTCACGAGCGGTGCGGCGCATGATGATGGGCTGGGGATTCGGCGCGGATCCGTCCGGCTCCTCCAGAACCCGGCACAGAATGGATTTGAGTGCCTGATGCCAGATCGGTTTGGTCACATAGGCAGCGAACCCGATTTCTTCGAAATCCCGGGCATGGTCGCACGCCCCCAGGCTGGTGAGGATGCCCATGCGGATGCCAGCCAGGCGGGGATCCGCTTGGATGGTGCGGCCCAGGGTTGCGCCGTCCATGCCCGGCATGTGCATGTCGATCAAAATGATGCGGAACGGGTCGGTTTCGTCCAGTGCCTGATAGAGTGTTTGGAGTGCCGAGGCACCGTCGGGAGTTTCAGCCGGGCGCATTCCCCAATAGGCCAAGCGCGTGGTCAGGATATCCCGGTTGGTGGCGTTGTCGTCCACAATCAACACGCGCACTCCGTGCAGTTGAGTGGCAGCAGGTGTTGCCACGGGTGATTCCCGTTCTTGTTTGCCGATGCGGGCGGTGAACCAAAACTCCGAGCCATGGCCCGCTTCACTCGTGACACCGATCGTTCCGCCCATCAACTCGGCCAGGTGTTTGGAAATGGCCAAGCCCAGGCCGGTGCCGCCGAATTGCCGTGTGGTCGAGGCGTCCACTTGGCTGAACTTGTCAAACAGCAGATCGATCTTGTTTGGAGCGATGCCCAATCCGGTATCCCGCACCGAGAAGCGCAGGAGCGCGTCATGATCCGTTTCTTCCATGAGAGCCACGTTCACCTCCACCTCGCCGGAGCGGGTGAACTTGATGGCATTGTCTGTGAGGTTGGCGAGAATCTGGCGCAGGCGGCCGGGGTCGCCATGCAACAATTCGGGAACATTCAGATCGACGCGGCAGAGCAGTTCCAAGCCCTTCTCGCGGGCGGGCAGGACCACTGTTGCGGTCAGGTCCTCCAACAGAGCCGACAAGTCGAAGTCCAGCATTTCAAAATCCAGTTTTTTGGCTTCGATTTTGGAGAAGTCGAGGATGTCATTGATGAGGGCGAGCATGGCTTCGCCGCTGGCGCGCACGATTTCGGCATAACTCCGCTGCTCGTCGTTGAGTTCCGTGTCGAGCAGCAATCCGTTCATGCCGATCACCCCGTTCATGGGGGTGCGGATTTCATGGCTCATGTTGGCCAGAAACTCGCTCTTGGCGATGTTGGCCAACTCGGCCTGCTGGGCCATTTGGTTGGCCCGGAGAGTGGTTTCCTCAAGGTTGTGGTTGGTTGTCTGGAGTTCCGCCCTGATCCGGGCCGCATCCTCGATGATGCCTAACAGGTTCTGCCGGGCATGCTGGCTTTCATCCAACAATTTGGCGATTTGCTCTTCCGATTGGTTGCGGACGATGGCCTGGCCGATATGTGCGGTGATGCTCTCAAGCTGTTCGATGGAGTTGAGCGAGAAAAAGTTTTTGCGGTGATCGTTGAGTTGGAGCAAGCCGACGATCTGATCTTTGGTACGGATGGGCACGAGAGCCACGGAAGCATACCCATGATACATGCATTGGTGGCGCGGATTCTCCACGGGATCCTGGTCGGATGGCAGGTCAAGCAAGGCGGAGAAATCATGCGTCCAGAAACTGCCTCTGCGGGTGAGGAGCGAACTGGCAGGGTTGGAACGGCCGGAAATCACCAACCCGCAGGCGCACCCCGGGCGGACCTTGTCGTTACAGTCCCGGCACGCCTCTCCATCCGCATCACGTTCGACCAGCGTGTTTTCCGCCTGTAGGAACTCCTTGGAGAAGCCGTCCTGGACGCAATACGGAAAGTCCTCCCCGTCTTGCATGCGAATGCCGGCGGCAGCCACTCCGGTGCCCGCCTTCACGGTGGTCAGGACGCGCTGTAACAGTTGCCGGAACTCATCCGGCTCGTTGAGAATTTCCAGGATCTCGCCGCGCATGTCGCGATAAAGTGCCGCCCGTTTGCGCTCGGTGATGTCGTGGACAAAAAAACAACTGCGTTGTTCGGTGCCGAACTGGATATGATTGGCGACTATTTCCACGGGGATGAGGCGGCCGTCGCGGGTGCGGTGTTCGGATTCCCGCGTGAGTGACCCGCATTGTCGCAGATCGCTGAAGTGTTGTGGCCAATTGTCCGCGTTGTGGCCGGCGTCAATGTCCGCAATGGTCATTTGTAACAACTCCTCCCGGCTATAGCCCAAAGTGCGGCACGCCGCATTGTTGACATCCACGATACGGGCGTCAGGCGTCATCCACATGATGGCCTCCGAGGCGTGATCCACGGAGAATCGCGTCAACCGCAACGCCTCGCCGGCGCGTTTGCGTTCGGCGAGTATTCCTGTTAGAAAGAGGAAGGCGATGATGGCCACACCCACGAATATGTAGAGCAGCTTGAGAGTATCATCCTCCGGATTTCCCGCAAACGGGCCGCCATTCTGGCCGCTGCCGATCATGGCGCACATTCCCATGACGGCGGCAGCCGCCAGGGCGCCGCGCAAGCCGAAACGAAAGGCCACCCATAGTGATAACGGGATGAGGCAATATTCGAAGTGTGCGTACTGTTGGAAGAGGATGAAAATACACAGCAAAAGCGTCACCACTCCGAGCACCGCCATTTCCATCATGATCCAGGATTTTTCCTGGTGGGAATGTTTGAAATACCACGCGATGATCAAGGGGATCACCACGATGGCACCGGCGGCATCACCCGAGAACAAGGTGAGCCAGGAGCTATTGAACTGATCCCTAGGGATAAACCCGCCCAACGACAGGCCGAGCACCCCGAGCGTGGGATTGAGCATGCAACAGAGGACCGCTGCGAAGGTGATCAACATCAACACGTTCTTTCCGCTATAAGAGGTGCCTTCATCCTTGCAGAAACGATGCACCAGGAATGAACCCGAGCTGGCAAAAGCGATGGTGCCGAGGCCAATCAGGGACGCGACGCACAATGCGTTCACGGTGGATTGGCCGGGCAGCACCGTGCCTTGGAAGAACGAGATGACATTGATCGAAAAAGAGCCCAGCCAAACCCCGAATAGGGCGATACGTCCGAAAAGCAACACGGCGGCAAGCGCGATTCCCACATCCGGGAAAACCGGCGAGATGTTGCTGGGAAGCACCGCCACATGAATCGTCGCCTTGGCTACCATGGCATACACGACAGCCACCACCACGATCGCAACCGGCCATGAAACCAAGATAGGTGGACTTGGTTCCTTGATGGTCGCGGTGTGCTTCATCCTGCGATTCATTGAGGATAACAGACCGCCCGCAGCACTCCGCGATGTGTTTTCCATGGGGTTATCTCCTGCTGGCTTGCAATCCATTCATGCTCCGGAACGGGGTTGATGGCAAATACGCAGTAACGGTTCTTAACGGTTCTAACGGCTGACAGCCAAGCATGCACTTGACGATGCGGATTTTTCCAAAAAAACCATTCACGTCAAGAACAAAGTTAACTTTTCTTGACTATTGACGGATTGGTTGGCTTGAGAGCATGTGCCGCGCCATTAACGACCCATGAGGATCATTCCGTGAGATCTTGGGCAGGAGGAGGATCAAGAAGGTTGCGCGGGCTCCGGGTCTTTGGTGGGGGAACAGCGCACGTGCACGGTGGCGCCCTTGCCGGGTTCGTTGAGGAATTCCACGGTGCCGCCAAAGGCAGCGAGGCGTTCGCGCATGCCGAGCAAGCCGAGCGTTTTGGATCCGACGAACAAGGCCGGCGGGAAGCTGCGACCGTTGTCCTGAATGACCAGTTCCAATTTGTTGTCGGCGCGGTCCAAGCGGATTTCCACATGCGTTGCCTGGGCGTGCCGGACCACGTTGGTCAGGGCTTCCTGGACAATACGGAACAAGGCCAGCGCGAAGTTCGGATTCCATGGGTCATCCTCTTCAGGCAGGGACAACATGAAAGTCATGCCGGTATGCTTGGCGGTATCCTCCGCCTGCCATTGGATCGCCCGCACCAACCCCTGTTCGGACAAAACATCCGGGCGCAACGAGGATTGGATCGAGTGGATTTGCCGGATCAGGAGTTCGACTCGGGGCACCATGGCCTCAAGCGTTTCGCGCAACAGTGCGGGATTGGGTTTGGTGGCCTGCAGATGGCGGCCCATGGATGTCAAATCATCCTGCAATGCGGTGAAGTGCTGGTCAAAGGCATCGTGCAGTTCGCGGGAGATGTTCGCGCGTTCTTCTTCGCGCAAGGCTTGCAGGCGTGCTGTTAGAACGTGTGGTTCCGTCTGGACCCGGCGCAATTCCTCGCGCGTTGTTGCCAGTGCCTCCTGCATTTCACTCATGCGCTGGCCGGTTTTCACGCGGTAGTGCTGCGCATTTGCCCGCTGGCGGTGCATGCGGAGTTGCATTTCGACGACGCGTCGGCCGACTTCCACGCGGGCGAGGAGTTCTTCGGGATCAAACGGTTTGGACACATAGTCGTTGGCCCCGGCGTCCAGTCCGCGGATGACATCGGGTTTATCGCACTTGGCGGTCAACATGATGATATAGGGCGGGCAGTCGGTTTGCAGGGTGCGGGCCTTGCGCAGCACCTCCGGCCCGTCCATCTCCGGCATCATCCAGTCGAGAATGACCAGTTGGGGCGCGTGCGGTTGTTGGAGTACCTGCCACGCTTCGCCGCCGTTGCGGGTTTCCACCACTTCATATCCGTTATTTTTCAACACGAGTGCCAGCACCGTGCGGGAAGTGACATCGTCTTCGGCAAGCAGGATTCTCATGGTTGGTTTCGTTAGAGGTTGTTCACGGTTCCCGGGTCATGGACGCCGCTGTGCTGTGAACTCGCTCTGGTCCGTCTACAACAGGCTCTTTGGGCAGCCATTTGCGCAAAACCTCCGCCAGTGACTGGGGTGTTACCGGTTTGGCCACATAATCGTCCATGCCCGCCTGCAGGCATTTCTCCCGGTCGCCCTGCATGGCATTGGCGGTCATGGCGATGATGGGGATCTGGTGGTTGATCACGGCGGATAGGGGATTGCGGATCTGGCACGACGCCTCTAAGCCGTCCATCTCGGGCATTTGCACATCCATGATGACCAGGTCATAGGGGATGGTTTCGAGAGCCTTGAGGGTTTCCTCGCCGTTGGCCACGGCGTCGGCACGCAAGCTCAGTTTTTTCAGGATGTTGAGCGCCACCTGCTGGTTGGTGATGTTGTCCTCGGCCAGCAGGACGCGCCACTTGCGTTCTTGGAACGGGCTGAGCGTCTCGCGAATTGTGGGGGGGGTGGCGATGGGCTGCGGCATGGGCTTGATGGCCCCCGGCTCCTCCAGCACCCGGGACAGAATGATCTGCAGATCCTTGTACCAGATTGGCTTGTTCACACAGGCCGCGAAGCCGATTTCCCGCATCTGCTGCGCATGGTCCGAGAACCCCACGGACGTGAGAAGCACTCTGCGGATGCCGGCCAGACGGGCGTCCGCTTGAATCGCACGCCCCAGAGCCACGCCGTCCATGCCCGGCATCCGCATGTCGATCAACATGAGTTGGAAGGGATCGGCCCCGTCCAGCGTCTGATAGATTTTCTGCAGGGCTCCGGTAGCATCGGTAGTCTCGACCGGGCACATCCCCCATGAGGCAAGACACGTGGTCAGGATTTCCCGCTGGGTGGCGTTATCGTCCACAATCAAGACGCGCACACCTTGCAGATGGGTGGATGCGGGTGATTTCGCGGGTCTTTCCCGTGCTTGTTTGCCCAGGCGGGTGGTAAACCAGAACTCCGAGCCTTTGCCCGTTGTGCTTGTCACGCCGATCGTGCCACCCATCAACTCGGCTAGATGTTTGGAGATGGCCAAGCCCAGGCCGGTACCGCCGAATTGCCGCGTGGTCGAAGAGTCCACCTGGCTGAACTTGTCAAAAAGCAGATCGATCTTGTCCGGTTGAATGCCAAGCCCGGTATCATGCACCGAGAAGCGCAGGAACACTTCATGATCCATTTCTTCCAACAGCGCCACGCGGACTTCCACCTCGCCGGATTGGGTGAACTTGATGGCATTGTCCATGAGGTTGGTGAGAATCTGGCGCAGGCGGCCTGGGTCGCCGCGCAACAGTTCGGAAACCTCCTGATCCACGCGGCAGAGCAGTTCCAAGCCCTTTTGCTGGGCGCGCAAGGCCAAGGTCGTGGTCACGTCCCGCAGTATATCCGACAAGTCGAAATCCAACGTCTCAAGATCCAGTTTCTGGGCCTCGATTTTGGAGAAGTCGAGGATGTCGTTGATCAGGCTGAGCATGGATTCGCCGCTGGCCTGGGCGATTTCGGCAAAGTTCCGTTGTTCGTCGTCGAGTTCCGTATCGAGCAACAGTCCGATCATGCCGATGACCCCGTTCATGGGAGTCCGGATTTCATGACTCATGTTGGCGACAAACTCGCTTTTGGCGATGTTGGCCAGTTCGGCCCTATTGGCCATCTGGTTGGCCCGCTGGTTGGTTTCCTCAAGGTTGCGGTTGGTTTTCCGGAGTTCCGCCTTGACGCGGATTTCGTCCTCGATGATGCCTAACAGGGAAAGCCGGGCCTGGTTGCTTTCCTCCAGCCGCATGCAGACCTGCTCTTCCGCCTGTTTGCGCATGAGTGCCTGGCCGATGTACGTCGCGATGTCTTCAAGTTGTTCCACCGCGTGGGAGGAAAAATGCCCCGGACTGCGGTGGTTGAGTTGCAGCAGGCCGATGATCTGATCATTGATGCGGATGGGCACGAGTGCCACGGATGCATACCCGTGATCCACACATTGGTTGCGCGGGTTCTGCCGCAGATCCTGGTCGACCGGCAGGTCCAGCAAGGCGAAGAAATCATTGGTCCAGAAGCTGCCGCCGTACGTGAATAACGAACTGTAGCAATCGATCTTACCGGAAATGACCGATCCGCAGAAGCATTTCAGACAGGGTTTGTCGTTGCAGTCCCGGCACACACTGCCATCCCGGGCATGAGCCAAAAGCGTGTTTTGCGTCGCGAGGAAATCCTCGGGGAATCCCAACTGACAGAAATACGGATAGTCCTCCCCGTCCTGCAGGCGCAGACCCACGGCATCGATCCCGATGCGCTCCTGCAATGCGGCGAGCACACGCCGGATGGTCTGGCGCAGATCTCCCGGCTCGTTGAGAATCTGGAGTGCCGCCCTGGTGATTTCTTGATAGATTTCCGCCTGTTCGCATCCGCTGATGTGATTGAGGGATGAGGTCAGCGGCACATCTTGTCGTTCGAGTTCCTCGGGTGTGGCGTAAGGCGGCATCTCGCCGAGGCGGGCGGCCAGGGCGTTGATCTCGCGTTTGAGTTCGCCGATCCGGCTCTCCCGCCCGAGCGTTGCGATTTGCCAGCGCCGCAGTTCATCCAGTTGTCTGGCCTGCACGTCTTCGGCCTGCTTGCGCTGGGTGATGTCCTGAATGGTTCCTATCATTCTGACCGGTTGATGCCGGTCATTGATTTCCAATTTCCCCATGCCTTGGACCCAACACTCTACGCCGTCGTCTTTGCGGATGATTATATATTCCTGATCGAACGAGACAGTCCGGGCCGAACCATGATTGATGAAGCAATCCATCATTTTTTTCCGCCAGTCGGGATGGATCAACAGGATCCACCCCTCCGCAGTCCGCGCGAAATGTTCGTCGATACCGAAAATCTCATCAAGAACCGTTGAGCTGTGCCAGACACCGGTCACGATATCCAGCTCATAACTGCCCATGCGGGTGAGGGATTGAGCCTGCTTCAGTCGCGCTTCGCTTTCCCGCAACGCCTGGGTGCTTATTTCCCGCGCCTCGTTTTGCGCCTGCAGGTCCTCCAGCAGGTTGAGCATCGACTGCTGGCTCTGCTGGAGTTCACGGGTGCGCTCCCCCACCAAGCGGATCAGGTTTTCCTTTTCATTGCGCTGGGCCATGGTTGCGGCCTTGATCCTGGCCATGGCTTGGATCTGGGCACTGAGTTCGAAATCGTCGAAAGACTTGGATACGAAGCCTTCAGCTCCCGCATCCAAGGCCCTGATGCGACTATCGCGGTCGGTCCGCAGTGCCGTTAGAAAAAGCACCGGGATGATTTGCAGTTCCTCGTATTCCTTGAGTTTACGGCAGACCGCATAGCCATCCATGACCGGCATGATGATGTCGAGCAGGATCACATCCGGGTCTTCGGTTCGCGCCATTTCAAGACCCTGCTGGCCGTTGAGTGCGGTCAGAACCGTGATTCCGGGCAGTTTATCGGAAACCACCGCCGTGAGCGCGGCCAGGTTGTCCGGATTGTCGTCGATGGCCAGGATTTTCATGGGGTGTTTGGCGTGGTGCAACTATTCAGAAATGCCTTCATTTCACGGTTCATCGACAACCTTGTATTTGGGTGGTTTCCCGGCCACTTGCAACAACTCATTGATCTCCTGTTTCAATTCGATCATGCGCAATTCCCGGCTCACCGCCAGTTGGTTGAAACGCTCGATTTCGGCGTACTTCTGTTTCAACTCGTTTTGGGCACAGTGCTTGTAGAGGGCCATTTCGATGACGATTTTGAGTTCCCGATCCTCGAAGGGCTTGAGGACATAGCCGAAAGGCTCGACCTTTTTGGCACGCAGCAAGGTGGCTCCCTCGGCATGAGCGGTGAGAAAAACCACCGGCAAACCGAGGCGATCACGCATCTCCCGGGCCGCATCAATGCCGTCCATGGACCCCTCCAGGCGAATGTCCATCAACACCAAATCCGGACGGGCTCGTTCGGCCAAGACCAACGCTTCTTCTCCGTTGGTGGCGCTGCCCGTCACCTCGTAGCCCATGTGAGGCAGACGACTGACCAAGTCAGCCACCACAATGCTCTCATCTTCCACAATCAAAATACGGGGCATGTTCATTGGGATCTCTCTTTCGGCCGGACGAATCACATGGGGGATCGGTTGCAGTGGTTTGAGACGGCTTCCGATTTGAGGCCACGGGCTAACTGGACAAAGCCAGGGTGGCCGGGTGCAAGGCAGAGGTAGCAGCACATGGGGGGCGGAGTCAATGACTATTTGGATCGGGCGGCGCTGGTGGGCGATCCGAGGGTTGCGTTCAGGAACTCAAAAAACCCCCTCCTAACAGACCACTTTCAGGAGTTGGGTTCCGGGTCAAAACCTCATCCCGACCGAAACCAGCAGCCCATGACTGATGAAACCGTAGGTGCCGTCGGCGGTTTGACCTGTGAAACTTGCCGTCGGGGAGGACGGGATGCTGTCCTTGACGGTCCGATCCGGGCCATAGCAGAACTGATAGGCCAGATCGACGCTGTATTTGGACCACTTCCGGCCGATTCCCAGAGTGAGGATGTGCCGGTCCAGGTCGGCCACGACCGGGGAGTAATAGTCACCGGGCACCGAGTTTTGGTTGAACAGGTAGCCCGCGCTCGCGAACCAGCCATTGTCAAAATAGCGGGTGACTCCGCATTTCAGAATCCAGCTATCCTTGAAGCCCAGATTCACACGATAGTTCTGCTGTATGGGAGATGGGGGTTTTTCTATTTGGCGGATGATCACCGTATCGATGCTGCTCCAATTCGAAAAATCGGCATCCACCTCGATGTTCCATTTTTCGGTTGGCCGGTAGGAGAGTCCCAGCACGGCCGTGTAGGGAAAATCATACTCTGCGGATGCCGGCATATCCGTGACATTGATGTTGCGTCCCTGAATGTTCGTATGCCCCTCGAATCCCAGCGTCATGGCACTGCGGAAGGTGGCTCCAAGCGTAAACTTTTCATTGATTTTCCAGAGGAGTCCGAAGTTATATCCCACACTCAAGTCGTCCCCCTCGAAACGGAAGAAGTCGCCGGAGTTCGCGCGGCGGGTAAGTCCTTGTTCCAGCGTGATGTCGGCATAGTCGATCATCACGCCGGCTGCCAGCGAGAGTCCCGGTCGGATTTCGCAGGCGATGACCGGATTGGCACGCAGGTAGGTCAAATCGCCCATCAGTGCCACAGCCCGGAACCCGGTATCCTGCGGCCACGTCACGCTGGCTCCGTGAGGCGCGTAGATCCCCAAGCCTAAATGGATCGGCGAATCCGGCCATGCATAGGCGTAATAGAGTTGGGGTGCGAGCGCGTCCTTCTTCTCAATATGGTAGGTAGTTCCCGCGTTTGTGGCATCGCCGGGTGGTGTGAAGGTCGGGTCGAAATACAGCGCGTAGGCACCCAAGCGCACTTGCTGGCCATCGAGCTGGGTCAGGCCCGCCGGGTTGTAGTGAATGGCCGATGGATTATCTGCGGTGGCGACGAAGGCCTCGCCCCGTGCCGCCGCGAAGGCATCCTGGCTCACCAGACGGAACCCGTTGGCGAGCAAAGTTGAAGGTACTCCCGCAAGCAGAACCACTAGGGATTTCTTGAGGGTGATCATTGGCTTGAGCGGTTTTCCGATACACACACTGTGGCGCGGCGAATGATTGGGCAAATCATTTGAAAGTATTCGGCAATTGCAAAATTTCCAAACAGGTTGATAATCGCTTGCGTACTGTCCGTCAAGTCTGGACTTGATCATCTGCCGTGAAGTCTTGAGGCCATGCACTCCAAGAAATCCCACATGACCATGTTGCTCGCATTGTTGCTGGTAACGCTGCCGGTTCCGCGAGCCGCCGCCGCTTATTCCTCCATGTATGTGTTTGGTGACGGGGTGTGCGCAACGAACGACCCTACGGCGCAAATTGACCTGCTTTATTACGGCAAGCGGAATTGCAACGGTCGGGTGTGGGTGGAAGTCCTCTGGCAATGGCAGGGTCTTGCCTTTAATGATGCCAAGAACAAGTCGAATTTTGGGCACACCAGCGACGAAGTGGTCACCGAAACGGCCAATTTGACGGTGGCTGATGCGGCCACTGCGCTTTTTGTCATTTGGTGCGGCAATGCGGACTTTGTGGAATACTCCCAAGTCCACCTTCCATCGCCACACTACACGAGCGCTGATATCCCGAGTTGGACAACCTTCATCAATGCTTCGGTAAGCAGGCACGTGCAGGCAGTCACAAATCTATACAACAAGGGTGCCCGTGCGGTCGTCATGCCGAATGCCGCCAACATCATGGCGGTTCCGAACTACAATGATTTCGACTCAGGCGACAAGACGTTCGTGCGGGCCCGGGTGATGCAGTTCAACGTGGCGTTCGAGACAGCCATGACCAACCTGGCGGCAGCCAAGGCGGGACTCACCCTCTATCGTCCGGATACCTTCACTTTCTTCGAGCAGGTTCTTGCCAATCCGGGAAATTACGGACTGGTCAATCCATACCCTCTTAACGCGGCGGTGTATGATCTGCTCAATCCGGACAAGCAGTTTGGCCCGGGGATCGACTATGTTTTCTGGGATGACTATCATCCCACCGCCGCATTCCAGATGCATCTCGCAGCGTTTTTCCAGCAGATGGTTTTTCCGCCGAAGGTCAACAGCATCGCGCTGAGCGGCGGGAACGTTTGCCTGCAGGTGGCCAACATCCCCTTGGAGCGCGCGGGATTCGTGCACGGAAGCGCCAATCTTCAACCGCCATGGCAGCAGGAGGCGGCGATCTGGGAACCGTTTGTGGGGGGGAACACCACCGAAACCATTTCCTTCCCGGCTTCCGGGCCGAAACGTTTCTATCGGGTCGGTTTTCCGGTCGTCTGGACGTGGCCGTGAGCGTGCTATACCATGCGGCCGCCTTGGACGATGCCGCTGCGTTGGATTTCCCGGTTGAGATGAGCTTGGATTGAGGTTTTGCGAAGTTCCCCACATCAAGCGTCGCGACGCGACGCAACATTCATTCGTCGAGCAGTCCCCGGATCAGACCGATGTCCGTACCGTTCAATTCCCGCACTTGCATCACCCACATACTCGTCATGCCGCGCAAGTTGCGCCATACCACTCTTTGAGTCCTGCAAAAATAATTTATTTTTCACTGGCGTTTGTGGAGTGAAAATCTACTCTCTGGAGATGGACGCCCCGTGGTGGGGCTGCCTGAGCAGTAACAATGAAAATGCGTCATCTCTCAACAGTCTTACTGGGGTTGCTCCCGAGCGGGGCCATGGCAGCGGGCTACTACCTGCCGAATCAAGATGCGTTTGCGACAGCCCGGGGCAATGCGTTCGTGGCGACCGCCGACAGCGCCGCAGCGGTTTATTACAATCCCGCCGGCATGACACAGTTGGAGAACCCGCAGATGCAGGCTGGAGTCTATGCGATCGTTTTGGGCAATGAAACAAACGCCGGCGGACCGACCACCGAGGCGAAAAACGAATTGCAGGCGGCACCTCATATCTACTATGCCAGACCCTATAATGACCGTCTGAGCTATGGATTTGGAATGAACAGCCCGTTCGGCCTTGGCACTGATTGGGGACGTGATACACCCTTCAGTCCCGTGGTCACCGAAGCACGATTGCTCTTTGCCAGCGCGACTGCGGCGATGGCATACAAGGTGACCGATGAGCTATCCATAGGAGCGTCGGTTTCGCTGAATTACGCGGATCTCACGCTGGAGCAAGGACTTGGGGTATCCGGGAGTTATTTGCGGTTTTCAGGTGACGACTTCGGGGTTTCCGGCTCGTTTGGTGTCCGCTGGCAACCCCATGAGCAGCATGCTTTCGGGCTGATCTGCGCGACCGGATCCAGCTTTGATTTGAGCGGGAAAACCACGACGAACATGCTGGTTCCGGACTCATCTTCAGAGCTGGATTTCATGACACCCGTACGGATTGCAGGTGGTTATTCCTATCGCCCGGCCCCCGGATGGAACATCGAAGCAAACGTGGAGTGGCTGGACTGGAATGCCCTCAACAGTCTGACGCTTCATTCAGACACGATTGGCGGATCCACGCGGATTCCCTTCGATTGGAAGTCTTCTTTCATCTACGAACTCGGAGTCTCTTACACGACGCCTGAGGGTTACATTTTCGCAGCCGGCTACGATTTGAACAAGAACTCCCAGCCCGACGCGAATTTCTCTCCCGGAATTGCGGATGCTGACCGCCATTGGTTCAATCTCGGATTTGGCAGAAAGGGTGATGATTACACATGGATGTTGGCCTATCAATTCGGCTATTCAAACCGAACCGTCGATGGCGCGACGGGAACGAATGCGTTGGCGAACGGGAGATACGAGGCCCGCCACAGCGCGCTGATTTTTTCCTGGCAACAAAGCTTCTGATGCAAGCGGCAGTCGCGACAACGATCGTGGTGACCGGTGCCAGTTCGGGAATCGGGCGCGAACTCGCGATCCAACTGGCCGCTCCGGGCCGGGAAATCTGGTTGGTCGGGCGTGACGGCGGTCGTCTGGACGAGGTCGCCGACCAAGTTCACGCCAAGGGAGCTGTGCCGCAAATCGTTCAGTTGGATCTCTCTGATTTGGATGCCGCCGCTCGGTTCTTGCATGCGACGTTTGCGGCGGACAAGCGGGTCGATGTGGTTTATTTGGCTGCCGCGATCACGCAGTTCGGGGAGTTCAAGGACACATGGCCCGGGGATTGGAAGCAGATCTATCATGTTAATCTTCTGAGCCCGGTGCAGTGGGCACTCCATTTCTATCAGAATATGGTGATTGAGGGATCGGGCAGGATCGTGCTGATTTCATCTTTATGCGCCTATGCCGGGTATCCGACCGCCACGGCTTACGCGACGATGAAGGCCGGGTTGCTGGGGTTGTTTCGCAGCCTATGGCATGAAGGGAAAGCGTACGGTGTCACAATGCACCTGGCGTCTCCAGGCTATGTCAACACTAGTATTTACAGATCCGCATTGTACCGGGAAACCACTTACGCGAAGACCATGGGTGAGATCAAGAGCCTCGGGTTCCGGATCATTTCGGCTGAAAAAACGGCAAGGATCATCCTGCGCTCGATTCACCGCGGGGAGCGCGAATTCGCGCTGCCGGCATATGCATCCCTCATGAAGTGGGCGGCGCCCCGGTTGCCCATGCTCATTGATCTGGTCCACGCCAGGATCGTGAAATGTTTTCGCCAGGCGTCATGACCCCATCCCATTCAATGACTCGTGTTTTCGGCGGCAGGACGGTGGTGTTGACCGGCGGTGCCTCCGGCATAGGCAGGGCATTGGCACGCCTTCTGGTCGGTGCGGGAGCCACGGTTCACGTACTTGATGTGATTAAGGTAGGGACGCCGGATGTCCGACGCCCCCCTCGCAGATCCCGGCGTGCGGAATTACCGCACCGGGCTCCTCAGGAATGCGCGCAGGTGGAATCACGATCATCATTGGGACTGGTTGGATAGATGAAATCATGCGG
>CAISTY010000195.1 GCA_903888515.1 Akkermansiaceae bacterium
AATGATGCGTCGCGTCGCGACGCTTGATGTGGGCGTGTGCCAAAGGGCAACGTGGTTTCAGGCGTCGCTCCGCGACGCGATCCCTCATGGAATGCCGTAAACCGTGGGTTGAAACCCACGGCTACCGTCATGCGGTCGCTCCGCGACCAAGAGGGTGATCGGAGATCCAAAAATATGTATAAAGACCAGGGTTCGCCCACCGGCTCTTTCAACGGCCTTCACCTCAAAAGCAATTTCTTAGCAGTCAGTCAGTCCTTTTCGCTGGAGCATACCCGTGCGCTGCGCGGTGCCAAGGAATCTTTCCCGGCGTGTCGGCGGGTTGGTTTCCACCGCTTGCAAGGGGATCCGGATCTGGCATGCTGTGCCGGGCAGGGGGCAAGCGTTGCCTGCGGCACAATGGTTAGCAGCACCTCCACCTGAAGACACCCACCCCGGAATGGTTATGAGCAAGATCACAGAAAACAAGGCAAACCAGGCGAGGGAAGCACCCCGTGAGGGACGCACTAGGCTTGGCCGCAATCCGGGGACCGCGATTTTCCCGACCGGTCGTCGATTTGCCTGGGCCTGGGTCTGGCTGGTTCTAGCGGGAGCAAGTATCGGTCAGGGAGCGGAAGAGTGGCGCACCTGGAAGAGCGCGACAGGCACCGTGATCGAGGCCAAGCTGGTTTCCAGCGACGGCAAGCAGGCGACCATGGAAAGGCGTGATGGCAAGCAATTCAGCGTGATGCAGTCGCAACTCTCGGCGGCGGATCAAACCTATCTGACGGAGCGGCGCCCGGCGGCGGGGAACCAGGCCAAGGGGGAAACCACGATCCAGGGCGTGCCTGCCCAACCCGGAACGGTCTCAGGGAAGATTCCCTGTGAGGCGGAACCGAAGTGGTCGTATTTTTTGTATCTGCCGAAGGAGTTCCATACCGGGAGGGCCTGGCCGGTTTGTTTCATCATGTCTGCGGGTGGGGGAAGTGCGGGAACTTTGCAGCGTTATATGCCGGCGGCAGAGCAGTTGGGGATCATTCTAGCAGCTTCGTGCGAGGCAGTTAATTTTGGCGCGCTTCGAGGCGGACTGCACTAGTTCTTTGCGGTGATCCTTGAAGGATTCCATTTTCTTCATTCCGCGGCCACATGAGTTCACATTCGCCGGGGAGGTAAGCTGAATAAAAACCGCACCGCAGTGCGCAAACCGCTCACGGTTTATATCCCGTGAGTGCTTCGAACTTCGCGCTGGCGATCTGGCGGAACTTGCCGTCCTGTTCGCGCACGATGAACAAGGCCGCCGCAGCGGCACGCGCGTCGATGACCTTCATGCCCGCCTCCGGACCTAACACAAACAGGGTTGTCGCCAAACCGTCAGCCGTCATGCTATCAGGAGCGATCACGGTCACGGCGGCGAGCGGGTGCTGCACCGGAGTGCCGGTGCGCGCGTCGATGATATGGCATAAACGCCGGCCCTGCGCATCGATGAAAAACTTCTGATAGTCTCCGGAGGTTGAGAGCGCCTGGTTGGAGATCGTCACGGCGGCGGCCATCGGGTCATTTTCCCGCCACTGGTCCACCGGCAAGGTAATCCCTAACACCCACTTGGTGCCTTTGGGGTTGTGGCCGAGCACCCGCACCTCGCCGGCGATCGAGGCATAAATGTCCTTCAAGCCGTGACCTTGCAGAACGCGGATCATCTCGTCCACGGCGAAGCCCTTGGCCACCGCGCCGAGGTCCAAGGCGAGATCCGGCAAATCCTTGACCAGTTCACCGGCCTCCGTGACCGTTAGATGCTGCCATCCGGTTTTGGCCAGCGCGGCGCGGCGTTGCTGTTCCGATGGCACGACATGTTTGTCCGTGGTTTCACCGAAGCCCCAGAGGTTGATCAGCGGCCCGAGGGTAGGGTCGAACGCGCCGTCTGATAGACGGCTCAGTTCCAAGCCGAAGCGCGTCACCCGTGCAAAATCCGGCGTTACCTTGAAGGGCACCTTGGCCGGTGCCTTGTTGAAACGCGATAGCTCGCTGTCCGGCTGATAGTTAGACATTTGCCGGTTCACCTCCTTGAGGAGATTTTCGATCTCCGCCTTGAGGCCGTTCACTTGCGCATCGGTCAATTTGCCGTCCACGATCTTCACCGTATAGGGACTGCCCATCGTCCGCCCCTGCCACACCACCACCGGCAAATCCTCCGCTCTAACAACAAATCCGGCGCCAAGCGCTACCACGGTGGACCATAAAAGGGGCTTCATATGCAGCTTCATGTGAGGCAGCATCGTCGATCCCGCCCGCAGGTCAAGCACGCGACGGTGGTATTTTGCTCATTGCCGGTTCACGGCAGGATCTCCACCCTGACCCGCATGAACCCTTGATTGTCCGCAGTCAATGGAGTGTTAGACCGCACCATCACCCGCTCGGTTCCGTCGCCTTGGTCAACCGCATTTCCAACAAACTGCCATGGGATGGGCAGCGCCTGCCAGGAAGTCCCGTCAGGAGATTCCTCGATCCTATAGACCAGTAGCATGTCAACCGCCTTCAAGCGCCGGAACGTCAAGCCACCATAGTCCTGACCGTTGTCCTCTACAATCACTTGCTCAGGCATCGCATCCGCTTGTGCGGCCTTCGCCGGATCGCCGCTGAAAGCAAACGTCCAGAGTTTGTAGAGAGCCAGATCACTCGGCTTATCGATCGGATTAGCCACTGCGGGATTGGCGGGGCTTTTTCTAACATGTTCCTTTGCGCTGCCCGGTGTGACTTGCCGGGGCGTGCTGTCGATTGCGACATCCGGCACCACCGCACTCATCTTAGCCGACTGGACGGCCGGGGCGGCTGTGGCCACACGGGAGGCCGTTTCATGGTCTGAGTCATCATCCGGGTCATCGATGTTAGGCGTCGATGCGAGCAGTTGGATCAGATAGGGACTCTCGTCGGGATCATTGCTGATGAGAGTGAGCAATGCCTCCTTGCGTCCCTCGCTCTGCGGCGCGAATTGCACATTGAACGTCGTGGATTTGCCCGGCCTGATCGAACTGATGGATTTTTTCGATACAAGAAACTCGCTAGAATTTTGACCCGACAGGAAAATTCTTGTGATTCTCAGGTAAGAGTTTGATCTAGGATTGGCCCCGGCAAGCGTATTGCGCACAGTGAAAGTCAACGAGGCTATCCTGCCCAAGGCCACCGTTGGATAACTCCGGGCTCCACCGGAGGCCACCAGAGTGCGTGCCGGTTGTTCCACCGCGATGACCGGCAAGGCCACCACCGTGCCGGTTCCGGTGAGCGCGATGTTGAACGGGTTGTTAGTCGCATCGTTGCTCGCAATGTGCAGGGTCGCGGTGCGCGAGCCGCTGGCCGATGGATTGAAGGCCACGGTGAATGTCGTGCTGCCGGCGGCTGCCACCGTTGCGGCTGGACTGGCGGTGTTCGTGAAGTCTGAACTGTTAGGCCCGTCGCGAGTCGCCACAAGTCCCGTTAGACCTGCC
>CAISTY010000196.1 GCA_903888515.1 Akkermansiaceae bacterium
TCATGTTGGCAATTACGATACGTTCTCCCGCGCAGAGGCGGTGGTATTTGTTACTCATAGTCAGTTTGTTGTAAAACCAGACTAAATGAATCCCCGCCTCTGCCAATCTAACAATTATTCTCTAACAAGCTGAAACCGCCATGGCTAACCCGAGCTGCTATTAGAAAGAAGTGAATATGATGCTTAGTTTATGCTCATTCGTCGCCGGATTCCTATGCATGATGTTTTCATGGGTGCATGCCGCTGAGCCTCAACTACGAGTGAGTTTCAGAGACGCGCTTGCCAAAACGGATGGCCCATATGCCTTGGCCAAACCTATTTGGGTTCCCATGACGGATGAAGGCTGGGGTGAGTTTGCCTATCCAGACGGGGCGCGCGAGAGTATCGAAGGGGTGGGACGCATCGACATAGCCAATAGTCGGAATGAGATAAGGATTTCCTATTGGAAAGGAGACACCGGTAGTCGCGGGGTTTATCTTAAACTTCCGACTTGCCCTCAGACTGCGCTTTTGAGAAAATTGACTACACTGGATGAGTGCATAGAAGCGCTTGGACTTCCATATTTGGATCACAACCCTCACCAAAAAGTAATGTGTTGGGGTTTCTTTAGTGTGCAACTTGGTGTCCTTGAGATCGTGTGGATTAAATACTCGTTTTCGGATAAGGGGGCGGTGCTGGGCCTAAGTGTTTCAAGAGGTTCCTGCAATGTGAAGAATGTAAAGGTGTTGCCTAATGACATGAATGAGATGGACAAGAATTCCTCTAATAAAAAGCCCGCAGACAAGCCATCCCCGTAAGAGGCAATAGACGGACTTTAGACAACTGCCAGCATAGGAAGCATACATGTTGCGGGCCGAATTGATATCGTATGAGATTCCCAAATTGACATCGTCGTTATTTTGCTAGATTTGCCTGCGGCTATGCCAGCTTGTGCCTTGAGACGGGGATGTAACGGATGAAGTCATTGTTACGCCCACACGCGGTTCCCGCCCCCGGTAGCCGCAAGCCCTTTGGTGGTCGAGTTGGAAGGCGGCGGGCGGATGCTGCTCGGCGAGCCTGCTCACTTCTGAATGTCCAAGGTGGCGCGCTACCGCCGGGAGCGCATGCCAAAGGAATGGGAACGGAACGACCAAGAACGGACAGTCGGCGAAACCTGGAATCAAGCGTTCAAAGAGGTTCTGAATACTGCAATAACGGCTAGGTGGACTGATCCGTGCGGCGAGCACCGGGGCGCACATGGTTCCCGGAATGCTGGGCGGCGGAGCCGGGGCGGTTACCGGCGGGCGGGTCCAGTCGGACTTGAGAACGTTCTTTTTTGGATTTTGGCTTGCGCGGGGGGAGGGGATTCCATTGATTTCCCCATGGCGGAGATTTCTTTGGGACTATCATTCGACGATGTGCTGCTGGTGCCGGCGATGAGTTCGGTTCTTCCCGGTGAAGCGGATGTATCCACGCACGTTACGGTGGGCATTCCGTTGTTTTTGCCGGTGGTATCGGCGGCGATGGACATGGTTTCCGAGCACGATCTGGCGATTGCATTGGCCCGTGAGGGTGGTATGGGCGTCATCCACCGGGCCTGCACGATCGAGGAACAAATGGCGATGGTTTCCCGGGTCAAGCGCTCGGAAAACGCGGTCATTCTCAAGCCGCTCACCGTGCGCAAGGAGGATTCGGTCGATCATGTGCGCGAAATCATGGCGCAAAACGGGTTTTCCGGGTTTCCCGTGATTGATGCGGACGGGCATCTTGAAGGCATGGTCACAGGGCGGGATATTCGTTATCTGGAACTGGCGAATGCCAAGGTGGCCGACGTGATGACGCCCTTGGCTAAACTCGTCACCGCGCCGCCCGCCACCAGCTTGGAGGAGGCGCGCCGCATCCTTTACCAAAACCGCATCGAGAAACTCCCGCTCGTGCACCCGGATGGCCGTCTGGCAGGATTGATCACCGGATCGGATATTGAAAAACGCATTACCTTCACCACATCCGCCAAGGATGACAAAGGCCGGCTCCGTTGTGGTGCCGCCGTAGGGGTGGGACCCGATTGCATCGACCGTGCCCGGGCGCTGATAGAAGCCGGGGTTGATGTGCTGTTCATCGATGCCGCCACCGGTCACACCCACAATGTGATGGACCTGATTGGGAAACTGCGCGCGCTTTCCGAGGTGCCGGTGGTGGCCGGCAACGTGGTCACCGAACAGGGCGCGCGCGATTTGGTCAGCGCTGGCGCCAGCGCGGTAAAAGTCGGGGTGGGTCCGGGATCGATTTGCACCACGCGGGTGATAGCCGGTGTCGGTCTGCCGCAATTCACGGCGATCCGCAATGTGGCCGATCATTGCCGCGAACATGGTGTGAAAGTGATCGCCGATGGAGGCATCCGTTATTCCGGCGACGTGGTGAAGGCGATCGCCGCCGGGGCCGATCTGGTGATGCTCGGATCGCTGCTTGCGGGCACGCGCGAAAGTCCCGGCCAGACGGTGCATTTTCAAGGACGGCGCTTCAAAACCTACCGCGGCATGGGCTCGATCGGTGCCATGCAAAAAGGTGCGGGCGACCGCTACGGCCAGAACAGCTCCGGAAAACTGGTGCCGGAAGGCGTGGAGGGCCGCGTACCCTACAAGGGCTCTCTATCCGATGTGATCTTCCAACTCATGGGCGGGCTCAAATCCGGCATGGGCTATGTCGGCGCCTCGAACCTCGCGGAACTCCGCGCACGGGCGCACTTTGTCCGCATCACGGCCGGCGGTTTGCGCGAGAGCCACGTCCACGACATCGTCATCACCGAGGAGCCCACCAACTATCAGCCGATCTGCTAATGTTGCCCGATTCCAACCACGTAGCTGTCATCGATTTCGGCTCGCAATACACCCAGTTGATAGTACGGCGGGTGCGCGAGCTGGGATTTTTCGCGAAGTTATATGCCATTGAGGATTTTCCGGACATCGGCAAACCGGGAGCGATCATTCTATCAGGTGGGCCGCGCAGCACCAGCGAGGCGGATGCGCCGGATCTGGATTTCGAGGCGTTGCAGGCCTTTCAGGTGCCGGTGCTTGGTGTGTGTTATGGGATGCAGTTGCTCAACATCAAGTTCGGTGGCACGGTTGAGGCGAGCGAGCGGCGCGAGTATGGACCGGCCAGCCTTTTCCCGGTCGAATGCGCGGGGTTATATGAAGGGATTTCCGTTGCCTCCCAGGTATGGATGAGTCATTCAGACACGGTGAGGATATTGCCGGAGGGCACGCGGGTGATCGCCACCAACCAACACGGAACTCCGGTCTCCCTCCAGTGGAACCCACACTTCTTCGGCATCCAATTCCACCCGGAAGTCACGCACAGCCACGAAGGTCTGCGCATCCTCCACAATTTCCTGCTCCACGCCCAACGACTCCTGCCATTCCGCATTGATGATTTCAAACGCGAAGTCATCGATGGCATCCGCAGCATCGTCGGCAACAAACAGATTGTCTGTGGAGTATCCGGCGGGGTGGACAGCACCGTGCTCGCCGTGCTGCTGCACGAGGCCGGTGCCAACGTGCGCGCGATTTTCGTGGATCACGGACTGATGCGGAAAGACGAGGGGGACGAAGTCCGCAGCAACTTCCACCGTCTGGGCGTGCCGATAGAAACCGTCAATTGCGCGGCACGTTTTCTAACGGCACTGGAAGGCGTCAGTGACCCGGAGAAGAAACGCGTCATCATCGGCGATCTCTTCATCGATGTCTTCTGGGATTCTGTCGGCGATGCCGAAATGCTCGCCCAAGGCACGCTCTATCCGGATGTCATCGAGAGCGCCTCGAACACCAAGTCGAAAGCCTCGAAAATCAAGACCCACCACAACCGGGTGGACCGCATTCTGGAATTGCAGGCCCGGGGGCAAGTGCTGGAACCGTTAGCAGAACTCTTCAAGGACGAGGTGCGCGCGCTCGGGGCCTCGCTCGGCATCCCGCACGACATTCTGCAGCGCCACCCGTTCCCAGGACCGGGCCTTGCAGTGCGTTGCCCCGGCGTCATCACCGAAGACCGGCTGCACATCATCCGCGAGTGTGACGCCATCTTCATCGGCAAACTCAAGGAGCACGGCTGGTATGCCCGCGTCTGGCAGGCCTACGCCGCCCTCATCCCGGTGAAAACCGTCGGCGTCAAGGGCGACGAGCGCAGCTACGAGTGGGCGATTTCCCTGCGTGCCGTGATTTCCGAAGACGCCATGACCGCCGACTGGGTGGACCTTCCCTATCAGCTTCTGCGCGAGACCAGCCACCGTATCCTCAACGATGTGAAAGGGGTCAACCGCGTGCTCTACGATATCTCGACCAAGCCGCCCGCCAGTATCGAGTGGGAATAACCGTGGAAACGGTGCGGGTGGAGTTACTTGACGCGAAACCGTGGAAACGGTGCGGGTGGAGTTAATTGACGCGAAAAAGTCGCTCGGATTGGGAAAATCAACCTATTCATCGTTGGTGATCAATAACTTGCGAAATATTTGCTGATAACTGGAATAATTCTTGATATCGGCTTGAGCGCGCTTAGTTTTCCGCCGCGATGGTCAGCAAAGCGTTCCAGCCAGTCCCCGCAAGCGAGATTCCGGATGAGATCTCGGGGTTGCGCATGACGCGCCAGCGGCAGCACATTTACCGGATTCTGCTGCAGCATCGCGATCATCCGACGGCCAACGACGTGTTCATGCGGATCAAGGACACGCTGCCGAATCTTTCGCTGGCGACGGTTTACACCTGCCTCGACGCGATGGTCAAACATGGCATCATCCGTCAGGTGAACTTCGACCGCGGCCCGTCGCGTTTCTGTCCGAACCTCGCCGAACACGGGCATTTTCACGACGTGACAACCGGCATCATCCACGACGTGAAGTTCAAGTCGGGCATCCATCTCGAAGATGTGCTGGACCTGCCACCCGGCGCGATCATCAAAAACGTCGAGTTCACCCTCCGCGGCCAACTGTCCTGACATCTCAAATTATCTATCCTCTATCCTCTATCCGCTATCCTCTATCTCTGCCACCACCATGAGCCTGAACATCCAAGACCTCCGCGCCACCCTTGAAGATGGCACCGAAATCCTCAAGGGAGTCACCCTCGACGTCCCGCAAGGCGAAGTCCACGCCATCATGGGCCCTAACGGTTCCGGGAAATCCACGCTTTCGAAAGTCATCGCAGGCCATGACAGCTACCTCGTCACCGGCGGTACTGTCACCCTTGATGGCGAGGAACTCTTCAGCATGTCCATCGACGAGCGGTCCCGCGCCGGCATCTTTCTGGCCTTCCAATACCCGTCCGAAGTACCCGGCGTCTCTAACGCCAACTTCATCCGCGCCGCCCTCCAGGCGCGCCTGCCCAAGGGTGAGGAAATCGATGCCGTGGCCTATTACAAAAATCTCTATGTGAAAATGGATTTGCTGGAGATAGAACGGAAATTCACCGCCCGTGCTGTGAACGAAGGATTCTCGGGCGGGGAAAAGAAACGCAACGAGATCCTCCAACTGATGATGCTGGAACCCAAATACGCCATCCTCGACGAAACCGACTCGGGCCTCGACATCGATGCCCTCAAAATCGTCGCCCATGGCGTCAACGCCATGCGCTCGCCCGAACGCGGGTTCCTCGTGATCACCCACTACCAGCGCCTGCTCGACTACATCAAACCCGACCATGTCCACGTCATGGCCGAAGGCCGCATCGTCCGCTCCGGCGGTCCCGAACTCGCCCACGAACTCGAAAAATACGGCTACGATTTCCTCAAGGAACCCGCCCCCGTTTGACTCGTTGTCAGATTTCAAATTTCAAATATCAGATTTCAAATATCAGATTTCAAATATCAAATTCATCATGTCCCACGACACCACAGACGTTCTCGATCTGGAAACGCGCGAGGCGATTGACATCGACCGCACGAAGGGTGATTTCAGCTTCCCGGAGCGCAACAAATTCGATGCCGGGCGCGGTCTGTCGGGGAAAACCATCGATTACATTTCCGACGTCAAGACCGACCCCGACTGGGTTCGTGAATTCCGCCACAAGGCGCTCCAGGTATTTCTGGAAAAGCCGTTGCCCACCCACTGGGCGACCAAGGATTTGGAGCACATCGATTTCGATGTGTTGCGCTATTATCTATCAGACGGGGAGAAGCCGAAACGCTCGTGGGCCGACGTGCCTGCGGATGTGTTGGAAACCTTCGAGCGACTAGGCGTCCCCCAACAGGAACGCGCGTTCCTCGCCGGGGTGGAGGCCCAGTTCGATTCCGAGGCCGCCTATTCCAACGTCAAGGAGGAACTCACCAAGCAAGGCGTCATTTTTTGCAACTCGACTGAAGGTCTCAAGGAGCACGAGGAAATCTTCCGTCCGTGGTTCGGCAAGGTCATCCCGACCGGTGACAACAAATTCTCCGCACTCAACAGCGCCGTGTTTTCCGGCGGTTCATTCATCTATATTCCCAAAGGCGTGAAGTTGAAGCAACCGCTGCAGGCGTATTTCCGCATCAACTCGGAGAATTTCGGCCAATTCGAGCGTACCCTCATCATTGCGGACGAAGGTGCCGAACTGATGTATATGGAAGGCTGTACGGCGCCGAAGTTCGAAACCGCGACCCTGCACTCGGCGGTGGTGGAACTCGTCGCCCTCAAAGGTGCCAAAATCCAATATGTCACCGTGCAGAATTGGAGCGGCAACGTTTTCAACCTGGTCACCAAGCGTGGTCTGGCCATGGAGGACGCCGAAGTCCGTTGGATCGATTGCAACATCGGCTCGCGCCTCACCATGAAATATCCCGGCGTCGTCATGAAAGGCCGGCGCGCCCGCGGCGAGGTCATTTCCATCGCGCTGGCCAACACCGGACAGCACCAGGACACCGGTGCCAAGATGATCCACGCCGCCGACGAAACCACCTCTAACATCGTTTCGAAATCCATCTCGGTTGGCAAGGGCCGGGCCACTTACCGCGGCCAGGTGTTCATCCCGAAACACCTCAAGGGCTGCAAAAACAACACCGAATGCGACGCGCTGCTCATCAACAGCAACTCGCGCACCGACACCTACCCGGCCATCACCGTCAAGGGCAACCGCCATGCCACCCAGCACGAGGCCTCGGTCTCGCAGGTCTCCGAGGAAATGCTCTTCTATATGCAACAGCGCGGCCTCAACCAGGGACAGGCCATGTCGCTCGCCGTGAACGGCTTCATCAACGACCTCGTCCGCGAGTTTCCCATGGAATACTCGGTCGAACTCAAACGCCTCATCGACCTTGAAATGGAGGGCTCTGTCGGGTAAATTGAATCCATCAAATCCATGATTTCTCCAATCCGTATGAACCGCAGTGTCGCCCGGGTCGTTCCTGTTGAAGGAGACGATCATAGAAGTCTTGCTTATTGGCTGACACAAACCCCGCAGGAACGCCTCAGCGCCCTCGAAGTCCTAAGATCACAAATGTATGAAACCACAACTGGAGATCCACCGCGACTTCAAAGAATTCATCGAATTGTTACTCTCCCATCAAGTTGAGTTCATGGTCATCGGCGGATATGCGGTGGCGGCATACGGCCGCCCGCGCTACACTGGGGATATCGATTTTTTTGTGAAAAAATCTCCTGCTAATGCCAAGCGCCTCGTGGCTGCCCTCCACGAGTTCTTCGGCCCTCTTCCGGAAATCCAGGAGGAAAATTTTCTGCGGGACGACCGCATGAGTCAATATGGTCTCGAACCGCTGCGCATTGATATACTCGTTCATATCAAAGGTATTGATTTCGACACCTCTTATCAACGTCGAACCACCATTTCCTACTCGGGAATTGATATTCCGTTCATCTCGCTTCCAGACTTGCGCATTAACAAAAAATCCACTGCCAGGGGTAAAGATTTGATCGATCTTGGCCTTTTGGAAGATCTTGATTCATAGCACCAACCCATCCCTGGCATCCCTAGTTCGCTTCACCCGTATCATGGCCACCATGACCACCACCGCCCCGCAAACCCCCGCCATCTTCCCCGCTTGGTTCGCCGCACGCCAACAACAGGCATGGCAACGCTATCTCGCCACGCCCGCACCCAAACGCGGCGACGAAACCTGGCGCTTCTCCAACATCAAGCAGCTCGACTTCGAGGGCTTCTCAGGGAGCGCGGGCGCGCCGCCTGCGGCAGATCTGTTAGCCCGCTCCAGCGGCCTTGAATCTCCCGCCGCGAAGTTTGTCTTCGTCAATGATACCCTCATCCATGCCGCATCGCATCTGCCGGATGGCGTGATCTGCCTGCCGCTCGCCGAGGCGCTCGTGAAGCACAGCGAGTTGGTTGCCGCGCATTTCATGCGGCAGGAAACCCGCCTCGGATCCGCCCGGTTCGCCGCGCTGCACGAGGCCGCCGTTTCTAACGGACTCTTCGTGCACACCGGTGATCACGTGGAAATTCCGGGCACCATCGAAGTCCATCACTGGATCTCGGGATCCAACACCGTCATCTTCCCGCACACGCTGGTGATCACCGGAAACAACTCCAAGGTCCGTGTGATCGATATTTTCCGTTCGGCGGACGACCTCGACCCCGGCCTTGCCATCGCCTTCAACGACCTTGCCGCCGGGCCCGGCTCGCAACTCGATTACGTCGCCATCCAGGATTTGAACGAAGTCACGCGGATCATCCAGATCAACGAAACCTCGGCCACAAGCGACGCGTCCGTGAAAGGCTTCATTCTCAACACCGGTGCCTCATGGGCCCGCAACGAGTGCCTGTCCCGCCTCGAAGGTGCGGGGTCGCGTTCGCTCATGCTAGCGGTTTCCATTCCCGCCCGCGAGCAGGAATACGACCAACGTACCTTTCAACACCACGTCTCCCAAGGCACCTACTCCGACCTGTTATATAAAAACACGCTCTACGACAATTCCAAGACGATCTTTTCCGGTCTCATCCGTGTGGACCAGGACGCGCACCACACCGACGCCTATCAGACCTGCCGCAACCTGTTGATGAGCGACACCTGCGAGGCCAATTCCATGCCCGGCCTGGAAATCAACGCCGACCAGGTGAAATGCTCACACGGCAGCACTTCCTCGCAGATCCACGATGACGAGATCTTCTATCTCCGCACCCGTGGCATCGATCCCGTCAGCGCCCGCCAACTCATCGCCCGCGGATTCTCGGTGGATGTCGTCGCACGCCTCGAAGACGAACCCACCGAATCGCTGGTCCTCCGGTTCGTCGATGACAAATTCGCCCGCATCGTTAGCGGCGGCGCTTAGCGGGGTCGGAAGAGGTCATCAGTAATCAGTTAGCCATTAGCCCAGCCCGCCGGGCTGGGTGATTGTCATGTAAGGAATGAGATTACGGGATCGACTTCGCCTATGGCTTTGGCTCATATCTACCGCGTGACGCGACCGTAAACCTCCAGTCGCCAAGACCAAGGGCATTCCCATTCGGGCGGAGTCATCCGTGCCGGGGAGTGGCCGGACCAAGCCGTCTCCGTTTCAGCGGAGGCGGCTTTTGCGTGTCGCTTCAGGATGGGCTTCACGGATATATATTTACCCTATCCATGATTTTGTGTCAACGAAAACTTTTAACCCTTTAGGTAAAGAAAGTTCTTGCATTGGCTGGGTGCCGGGCTAAGGTTGCTGCCGAGCCAGCGATCCATGGTCATTCATTTCCGCAACTCCAAGTTGAAAAAAAGCTTCGCTTCGGAGAAGGAACTGTCACGGATCTACGGCCCGGATCAGGCCAAGGTGTTGGCGCTGCGCATTTCCCAACTGCGTGCGGCCCGCTGCTTGGCGGATCTGCTGCTCATTCCACCGCTTCGCGCCCACGAATTGGGTGCCGACCGCAAAGGGCAGATCTCTCTGAGCCTGCGTCAACCCTACCGCCTGATCCTCATTCCCGCGCACATTCCGCCACCCCTCAAGCCCGATGGAGGTTTGGATTGGCGGAACGTGACGGAAATCACCATCACGGAAGTGGTGGACTACCACTGAACCCCGATCCCCACCATGAACCCAACCTTCAATCCTGACTACGCTTCCCCGCCGGGCGAAATGCTCGCGGAAACCATCGAATATCTTGGCATCACCCAGACGGAACTCGCCCGCCGCATGGGGCGACCGCTGAAAACCATCAATGAAATCATCCAGGGAAAATCCGCGGTCACTGCGGATACCGCTCTGGAACTCGAACGTGTCCTAGGTGTTCCCGCGCACCTTTGGATGAATATGGAGACAAACTACCGTGAAAATCTCGCCCGGCGGCGGGCATCTGAAAAACTTGTGGTCGATGAGCGGTGGTTGGACAGCCTACCCGTGGCGGTGATGCAAAAGCGCGGATGGATCCCACCCGCCAAGGACAAGCGCAAGCTGATGGTGGCCATTTTGGCCTTCTTCGGATGTGCGAGTGTGGATAGTTGGCGGAAGTCCTGGATGAACCCAGAGGTGGCCTACCGTAAATCACCCAAACTGGAAACCCACCCGGAGGCCTTGGCCGTATGGCTGCGCAAGGCGGAACTCGAAGGCTGGAAGCAGGAATGCGCTCCGTTTGAAGCCGGTCGTTTCGAGGTGGCTCTATCAGACCTCCGAAACGCGACGACCCTGCCGGTGCGGAAATGGATGGCCGCAATTCGTCAGGCGTGCAATGCAAGCGGTGTCGCCCATGTGATCCTCCCGGAATTACCCGGCATTCCGGTAAGCGGTGCGACCCGGCAGCTCAATGAGGACCGCATGCTGATCGTTCAAACCGGCCGTTACAAGGATGACGGACATTTTTGGTTCACCTTTTTCCACGAAGCACGCCATGTTCTTCAGGGAAAACTCAAACGGGAGTGGCTGGTTGAATATGAGGGCAAGGAGGATGCCCTCGAATTTGACGCGAACCAATTCGCCCGCGAGTTTCTGATCCCGTCAGAGCAAATCATCAAAATGAGAAGTCAAAAGGGCGGCAAGATGCCAGTGTCAGCGGCACGGGAATTGGCGAAATTGTTGAACATCTCTTCCGGAATCGTCGCCGGTCGCCTGCAATTCGACGGGATTTGGAAGCCATTTGTCGGCAACGAACTGAAGAAGCGTTATGAAATCAAGGAGTTGCTTTCCGAGGAGCACGTGGCTTGACTAGGCCCTGTCAGATCACCCCTCAAAACTCCCGATGAGCAGGATTTCCGAAAAGAACGGTGTCGAAGTGCCCATTTATGAATGGTTGGGAAAATTGGGCTGGAATTGCCGCACCAACGAGGCATTGAAACCGCATGCCCGGCAGTTCTCGAATCCGATCATCGAATCTATTCTGGTCGAACGGGTCGCACGCATCAACAGTGTGCCTCCCGACGCGGCAAAACGGGCGGTGGACATTCTCAAACACGCGCTCGACCGGCCATAACCCCATCGAGGCGAACGAGCAATTCCTCGATCTGTTATGTGATGGAGTGACGTTGACGATTGAAGGCCATGACCGCACGTTGAAGTTGGTGGATTTCACGAACATCTGGGATAACGACTTCAGCGTGACACGCCAATATTGGGTGCAGGGTAGCGAACTTGTGAAGCCCGATCTTGTGTGCCTGGTGAACGGCATCCCCCTTGTCGCCTTTGAGGCCAAACAACGCGCACAACAAAACTCCGATTGGATGAAAGGAGTGAGAGACCTCTCGCTTTACGAAACCAAAGTGCCGCGTCTCTGGGCGTCGAATCTCTTTGCGGTGGCCTGCAACGGTCGCGCGGCCCGCTACGGCGTGCCCGGAGCGAGCAGCCAGCAGTTTGCCGAATGGCGCGATCTCTCGGTGCATGCGACACCGGGAAATCCTTTGGCCACGCCTACACCGGACTTCTGCACCGTCGCGCCTATTTACGTCCGCGCCCAGTGGAAGCGCTGGGGAAGTTGCAGCGCACATAAGAACATTTCCCTTAACTGGCGGCTGATCGAAGCGCCGAAGCATGTGATAGATTATGTGATCCTACATGAGATGTTGCACACGCGACTGATGACTCACGACCATCGATTTTGGGCGCACCTTCGTTCCATTTGTCCACAGGCGTCACAAGCACGGGAATGGTTGGAATGGAACCGCCCGGAATGAATCAGAAACCTGCGCACAAGCTCAACTGATAACTGCTTACCAATCACACCGGCTGCTTGCCGGCCTTCCATTTGATGTTGCATCCGCTGCTCGGATAGAGCGGGGCGGGCGGCTCCTCCCCCGCCAACATGCGCCGGACGGCTTCGCGCAGATCACCACCGTGCGCCGGTTGGCCGCGGTATGGGCGGGTGTCATCGAATTGCCCGGTATAAAACAACTGCCCTGCGTTGTCTAACAAGAAGAAATCCGGTGTGCAGGCGGCCCCATATAACATCGCCACCTCCTGCGATTCGTCTATCAGATAGGGGAACTCCCACCGGTGTTGCGTCGCAAAGGCCGGCATCCGTTCGGCGGCATCCTGCGGGTAATTTTTCGTGTCGTTCGAGTTGATCGCCACCGTGCGGACGCCCTGCGCGGCGATATTGCGCGCCAGATCTCCCAGCGCGTCCGCAAGATGAATCACATACGGGCAATGGTTGCAGGCAAAGACGACCAGCAAACCGGCCGGCCCGGCAACTTCGCCACGCGACATCAGTTTTCCTCCCGGGGCGGGCAACAAAAAATCAGGCGCCGGCTCACCGGCACGCATGCGAAAGGTGGATTGAACTTCAGACATGCCGTCAATGGATCACAAAATCCACAGCAGCGACAGGTTTTTCATCCGCTGCCATTGCGACAATTCTGATGACGGCCGTCACCAGAATTGTCGCGCGAGCCTGCGACGGTGATTTTCCATCTTGGACAGCGGGGTGATTTTGGCGCATGCTGGCGCGGCCATGTCAGAAGCATTGTCACCGGCGGAGCTTCTCCGATACTCGCGCCACCTGCTCATTCCCGCAGTGGGCGAGTCCGGGCAATTGCGTTTGAAAAGCGCTGCGGTACTGCTGATAGGTACCGGTGCGCTCGGTTCTCCGGTCGCCCTTTATCTGGCTGCGGCGGGAGTCGGACGACTGGGCCTGGTGGACACCGATGAGGTCGATGCCTCGAACCTGCAACGGCAGATCCTGCATGGCGAATCGTGGATCGGGAAACCGAAACTCGAGAGTGCCGCAGCCCGCCTGCGGGAAGTCAACCGGCACGTCCGCCTTGAACTCCATGCGGTGCGCTTCACTGCGGAAAACGCGCTGGAAATCGCCCGGCCGTATGATTTGTTAGTTGATGGATCCGACAATTTTCCGACGCGGTTTCTCACTAACGACGCTGCATTTTTTCTGCGCAAGCCTTTGGTTTACGGGGCGATTCACCGCTTTGAAGGACAGACCGGGGTATTTGCGCCGCATCTGGGAGGGCCGTGTTACCGGTGCCTGCTGCCGACGCTGCCCGCGCCTGGCAGCGCGCCGTCCTGCCAGGAAGCCGGGGTGCTTGGGGTGCTTCCCGGCATCATCGGCTCGCTTCAGGCGATGGAAGCCCTCAAGTTGATTCTTGGCATTGGCACGGTGCCGCTTGGCAGGCTGACAGTTTACGATGCGTTGCAAAGCACCTTCCGCAGTTGCAAACTGAGCCGCGATCCACAGTGTCGTTTGTGCGGGGATCACCCGGACATTACCGGCGTTTCCAACGGGGAAACCACCGCCCCGGCCTGTTGCGATTTCACCCACAATCCCATGCAATCCATCACCACTACCGAACTCCGCGCCCTGCTTGCCGGGGAATTCACCGGCCTGCTCATCGATGTGCGGGAACCCGATGAACACGCGATCGCCCGCATTGAAGGCTCGCGTCTCATTCCCTTGAAAAACCTGCCTGATCAGTTAGGCAGCCTGCCGCGGGACCTTGAAATCTATGTCCACTGCAAATCGGGCATGCGCTCCGCCAAGGCCGTTAGAATGCTTTTGGATCGCGGTTTCACCCGGGTGCGCAACGTGACCGGCGGGATCGACGCGTGGCTGGCGGATCCCATTTGAAGTTCACGAGGGCGGGTCGTCTGCGGTTTCCAGATCGTGCAATTCCTCCATTTCCCGCAGGATTTCCCAGATGCGCTCGGCTTCTTCCGGGTCGATGCGTTGCAGGGCGAATCCGACATGCACGAGCACATAGTCACCGACTTCGACCTCCGGTGTGTATGACAGATGGATCGTTTTCTCGATCGTGCCGAAACGCACCCGGCCGGTCCGGTTGTATGGATCTGATAGGTTGTCAATGGTGAGAACTTGACCTGGGATGGCGAGGCACATGGGGTGTGATGGTTAGAGTGGCGGGTGCAGCCATGCGCCGGCAAATGCTTGTCCGGCTGCGAGGCCGCCGTCGTTGGCGGGAAATTGTTCGGGGAGCAATACGTGGTGGCCATGGGCGGTGAGCGCCGCCGCCGCGCCTTCCAGCAGAAGGGCATTTTGGAAACAGCCGCCGCCGAGCACCACCGTGGTGACCGCGACGCGCTGCGCTACGGCGGCGGCAATAGCCATGAGTGTCCGGTGGAAACGCGCCGCGATTTCCGGGGCCGCGACGCCCGCGCAAACCGCCTGCCAGACGGCATCGGCCAGCGGTGCGGTATCGACCTCCCATGCGGGGACTTCCTCTAACAACGGATGGTCCAGCCGCCAGCCGACGCAAGCACCCGCGAGTTCGACGTCGGCGGTGGTGGTGGTCCCGGCAGCCGGAATGAGGGCAAACGGATAAGGAGCCGCCGGTTTTTGGTATGCCGCAGCAGCGGTTTCCAACATCATGGCCGCCTCGCCTTCGTAGCGGGCCACCGGGCAGACTCCGGCCAGGGCCGCCACGGCATCGAACAAGCGGCCGGCGCTGCTGGTGCGGAGCGTGCCTGCCGCGCCGTCGCACAGTCGGCCCAGCGGTCCGGCGGATAGATCGAGGCGGGCGGCGGCGGCGGTGGCCACTTCCGGGCCGAGGGTTTCCCACAGCCAGGCGAAGGCGCTGCGGCGTGGTTGGCGCACGGCATGTTCGCCGCCCGGCAGGGCGAAGCGGCGCAGGTAGCCGACGCGGCGGCAGGAGGATCCGTTGGCTAGCAGAAATTCACCGCCCCAGACGGTGCCGTCCGGACCGTAGCCGCTGCCATCCCAGATCACGCCTAACACGGGCGCGGCGGGCAAATCGGTTTGTTCGGCCAGTACGGCAAGCAGGTGGGCATGGTGGTGCTGCACTTCCAAGCGCGGCAGCGGCATGCGTCGGGCGGTGATCGAGGTCGCGTAATCCGGGTGCGCGTCGCAGGCGACCCACTGCGGATCCAAGCGCAACAGGCGTTGCAACGCCACGGCGGTGGCCGCGTGACGCTCCCGGGCGAGCACCGTGTCTTGATCGCCCAAATGCGGGCTCAGCACCAGATCGCGTTCCCTAACAAGTGTGAGCGAGCCTTTCACCTGGCCGCCCATGGCCAGTCCGGGGCAGGCCACCGCCTGTGGCAGCCGCACCGGTGCCGGAGCATAACCGCGGGCGCGGCGCACCATGCGCGGTCGACCGGCGGCCATGCGCACCACCGAGTCGTCGGCGGGTTGCGGGATTTTCCGGTCATGGACTAACAGCAAATCGGCCACCTTGCCGAGGCGTGCGATGGCCTCTGCCGGGTCGAAGCAGAGCGGCTCGTCGCTGAGGTTGCCGCTGGTGGCGACCACCGGGCGTGGAAACGCTCCGCACAGGAGGATTTGGAGTGGCGAGGCAGGCAGGCACAGGCCCACCGTGTTGCAGCCGGGTGCCACCGCCGCTGCCAACGGGGAGTCCGCCCGCGCGGACACGAGAACGATCGGTGCCGCGGGATTTGTCAGAAGATCCTCCTCTGCGGGTGTTAGATCGGCGAGTTGCCGCGCCTCCGCCAGGCCGCGCACCATGACGGCCAGCGGTTTCGCCTCGCGGTGTTTTCTTTGCCGCAGGCGGGCCACGGCTTCGGGGCGGGTGGCATCCACCCATAGCTGAAAGCCGCCGGTCGCCTGGACCGCGACGATTTTTCCGTCATCCAGCGCGTTGACTGCCGCGTCGATGGCCGCATGGGTTTCCGCCAACAGCCTGCCAATTGGTGTTAGAGCCTGCAAGCGCGGGCCGCAGCGCGGGCAGGCGATGGCCTCGGCATGGAACCTCCGGTCGCCGGGGTTGGCGTATTCGGCCGCGCATTCCGGGCAGAGTGGAAATGCGTCCAACGCGGTGCGGGCGCGGTCGTAGGGAAGAGCCTCGGTGATGGTGAAACGCGGACCGCAACGGGCACAGGCAAGGAACGGATAGGCATAACGGCGGTCATGCGGGTCGAGCAGTTCGCGGCGGCAATCCGGGCACGGCGCCAGATCCGGTGCGAGCGCGGATCCGCCCACTCCGCCCAGCCGGCTCGGCGCGATACGGAAGTTGCGGTCTAACGGACTGGCGGCGGATGCCGGTTTTTCCTCCTCGACCGCCACGACGCGTGCCGGGGGCGGGGCATGGCGCAGCAGGGTTTCCAATTTATCGAGCGCCGACGTGCTGCCTTGTGCCTCGATCCACACGCCGGCCGCGTCATTGCCAGCCTCGCCGGTTAGATCAAGGTGTCCGGCGGTGTGGCACACCCATGGGCGGAACCCCACGCCCTGCACGATGCCATACACGCGCCAGCGGCGGCGGACCGCGGCGGCGGGTGTCTGGGATGAAGGCATGGTCTGCATGATCATTTTGCAACAAGGCATTGGAGTCCACGCGTAAAAGGTAGCGCGGCCTCGATGAGGCCGCAGTCCAAGGGTGGACCAAGAGCAGGCCAAAGGATTCCTAGAAGTCCATGCATGGGTGAATCATTGACGGCGCATTGGCCTGCGCTATCAGCGAGAGCGCGCCACCTGTGAATGGCCATTGCGGGATGAGTGATCATGGTCCATGCACAACGAGCAGGCGATCGAGGAAGGCGATCCATGCGTCGAGGCCAGCGCCGGTGCGTGAGGAGAGTTCGAAAATTTCCGCTTGCGGAGCGACCCGGGTGATGGCGTCGCGGGCCGGTTCGATTTGGAAGCCCGCCGGTTCTGTTAGATCGGTCTTGGTGATGACCACGGCGCGTGCGCCATGGAAAATCGGCGGGTATTTGAGCGGCTTGTTTTCGCCCTCGGTGGTGGCTAACAGGACGATGCGGTGGGCCTCGCCCAGATCGAAGGAGGCCGGGCAGACGAGGTTGCCGACATTTTCGATGAAGAGCAGGCGCACGCCATCCTTGGGCAGCGTGTCCACAGCGGCGGCCACCATCCGGGCATCGAGATGGCAGACGGTTCCGGTGGTGATCTGGACCACCGGCGCGCCGCTCGGACGCAGCGCCTCGGCATCCGCCTGGGTTTCCAAATCGCCCACCACCACCGCGCAGCCGACGCGCGGCTGCAGCCGTTCCAGCGTTGCCCGCAGGAGCGTGGTTTTACCGGAGCCCGGAGACGAAACGAGATTGAGAGCGACGATACCCCGTGCCCGGAATGTATCGCGGTTGCGCTCTGCTTCGCGCTGGTTGGCCGCAAGCACAGGCTGCGGTTCGTGAGAAACATGCTGGTGCCAGCTCACCGTGCCGTCTTGCGCTCTGTGAGCGTGCCAACCGTCATCCGCTGCGTGGGAATGCTCATGGGAATGCTCATGGGAATGAGCCGGATCGTGGTGATGGTGTGCGTGTCCGGTGCCCGCGCCGGGTCCGGGATGCACATGGAAATGATCGTTCTGGTCGCAGCCGCAGTGGTCGCACATGGTCGGGCAATCGTGTTGGGTTCAAGGATCCATGGGCTCAACCCCGGAAACATACAGCTCCCGGCCGGCCCGCACCAATTGCAACGGCCCGCCGCACTTCGGACAAGTGAAATCCACGCGATCCAGTTCGAGTGCGCCGCAGAGGGCACAGTCAAAATGGCCCGGCACGGTCTCTAACACCAACTCGGCCCCCTCGGCGGACGTGCCGGGCGACATCGCGGAGAAGGCAAACTCGAGTGCCTCGGGCACGACACCCGAGAGCAGACCCATCCGGACCCACACCCGGCGCAGGCGCGACCAGCCATGCTGCTCGGCCAAGGAGGCAAGCTGCTCGAGCAGGGCTTCGCTGATGGCTACCTCGTGCATCGGGATAAAATAGGCATCACTCGGGATATCGCAAGTCAAGGAAGTGTCGAGATCAATGCGGCCAACAAGCAAAGCACGCTCGGTTTTAGCGGTTCGAAGCGGAGATGCTCCATGGGAACACTGCCGTCCCGGCCAATGCGCTCCGGTTCACACAAAGCCTGAACGAAATGCGAACAGAAAGTTCCCTGCCTGGCGTCGTCCGAGGGAGCGGGCACTTGACAAGCGGTGATGGTCACGCCATCAAAGGCCGGATTTCATCGCCCGCATCGTATGGACAAGCTGCCGAAAACCGCGACCCTTCTTCTGTTAGGGCTGGTGTGCCTGATAGGGCTGGCGGGGGTCGGGTGGGTTGTGCGTCAGAACACGCGCGAAACATCGCCAGCCGCAACGACGGTTGGAGGGTCCGCAGGAGTGCGGGATGCGCCCGCCACGGCGGACCTGCCATCCCGTACTCGCGGAAAACGCCCGCACCACGGCGGGAATGCGCCCGCAGCCAGCGCTTCGGATGCCGTGGCCGCGTTGGTGGGGAACTCCTCGTTGAGCGACGCGGAGGCTGCGGACGGCTTGCGGCGCATCGTTGAGGATGCCGGTCGGCCGCTGCCGGAACGTCTGGAGGCGTTGGACCATGTGTTCCATCTCGTTCCCAACGACCATCCGGCGTTGCTCCGCGAACTCGCCGGACGCCGCGTCCTGCCTGACGAGGTGCGGATGCGCCTGCTCTCCGAGGCGCTCAACCGCCCGCTTCGCTTGCAAGGTGAGCTGTTGGTCTTGCTGCTGGAGAATGCGGCGGGCGATGCGCGCGCGGAGGTGCTCACCCAATTGAAGGGCCTTTGTGACGAGGATCTCGGCGAGGATCTTGCCGCGTGGCGCGCGGCCGTCGGAAAACTGCCGACCGGCCCGTGATCACGAGGCAGGACGTTTCGTCCGGCTTTTTGCGAACACGGAACGAGACCTCACTGCCCGTTATGTTTGACGGGCCGGAATGGTCCCGGTTCCCCATGGAAGCACGCACCAAGGCCGGCGTGTTCATGGGAATGCCCACCATGGTTGACCCGCGGCACAAATATTTTTTTTTCCTTGCGGGGGGTGATTTCCGACAACACCCTCTTCGCACCTTATGAAACGGTTTTCGAAAATCCCGTCTTGCCTAGCCATTGTCGTTTGTTGGATGTCCGGTATTGCGGCTCACGCCCAGATCAACACGCAATCTTATTATGCCGAACTTCACAATGCCGATCGACGCGATGTGGCGGTCCAAACACCTTACTCGCCGTTTGGTAACAAGAGCGATCTCAACCGCTACGGTGATGACGGCTCGGCCGCGATCCTTGAGGCCTCCGGCGTGATCCTCTGGCGCACGTCCGACGGCGTTTATCGCTTGCTCCCCAACACTCAATTTTCCAAGCCGCTCTTCGTTTCCAATTCCGCGTGCATCGTCTGGCGTGACGCGTACGGTACGGTCACCGGCAAGCATATCACCTATTTCAGAGTGGATTCCGCGTCGGGCGTACTCCGTGAATCGGAATTGTCGTTGACGGGAATTCCCCTCGAAACCGCGAGCATCACCACCACCTCAGCCCCTTACATCCTGGTAAACACCGACGGCACGATTTATCAAATGAATTTCGATGCGTCGGCTCCCCAACCCCTTAAACTCCTCGGTACTTATGCCGATGGCTTTGAAGAGACGATCGCAGTCTCCGCGGACGGTTCACAGGTGGCACGCACGGGTGACGCGTACTTCTGGATCCGCAATGACGGTGCAGTCAAGGCGTTGACAGATGCTCCTTTTCCTTTGGCGGCCCCTAACACCATCATCCGCCCGGTCGAAATTTCCTCGTCACGTTTTGTGTTCGGTTTGGCGAGAACTGATCTAACTGCCGCATCAACGCAGACGACGCTCTACAGTTTCAGCCGTACCCCGGGTACCGATGACTTGCAGATCCAGCCTGCGATCACGCTGCCGTTTCCCACGGGCGTCACCTTGGGAGAAGTGATTCAACTGCCGAATTTCAGCCAGAAGGGCGTCGAGCCGGTGTTTGTCACCCAGGATCGGAACGTGCCGACCGCACTCTTGCCCATCAACCTGTGTGTGTTCAGACTGTCGGGCAACTTTGCGGTTTTTCTTTATAAGGCCTCTTTCCCGCTGGCCACGTTCCCGCAGGGTTTCGGGGTGGACGTGGCGGTCACCCGGATCAATGCCACTCCGGGTTCCGAATCCATCGCCTTGCGCGACCAAACCAACCATGGCGTCATCTGGCTCCACAATGGACCTGGCTACGACCAGTGGGAGCGGGTTGCATCGACCAATTTCTCACGGATCAGCAAGTGGAAGAACGACCCGACCCCGGCGTGGGCGACCGATCCATCACCGGTCACGCATGACATGACTTGGGGACGGCCCTTGTTTGTCACCCCGGGCGAAGTGATTGTCTGGCAAAATGCCTTGAGCGCAGTCCTCCCGAACGGCACCATGCCACAGGTGATGGTCAAACACTACGGGCGTAACGCGACCACCGGAGCCCTCACCGTCACCGAAGTCAAGGTGGTCGCCGACGCCACCGAACCCAATGCCCTTTACCCGGGACCGTTGCGTGGCTCTCAAGCGTTCTCGCCTTTCCCCTTCACTCAGGACCCCGCACTCTGGATGCTCGAAACGGGCGAAAAACTTTCGAGCAATTCCCTGCGGGTCCGCCGCTATCGATTGCTCAACCCGACCAATGCCGATGCCGATGGAGACAGTATCCAAGGCGGCTCCGAGTTGGCACCGTTCTACGTGATTCCAGGGGCTTTCACCTATGCCCAGGCGGTTGAGGATGCAAAACGGCGTGGTGGCAAACTGGCGACCATCGCGGATTCGGCGGAACTCACCCGGATGAAGACTGCCATCGCCTTGTGGCAACGCGATGGAGTGATGGCGCTGCCCGAACGCACGGTCCCCTATCCGCTTTGGATCGGTGCCTACCTCGACACAACGTGGAAGTGGGTCGATGGGACTCACCCCGCCCTGCTCGCAGTCCCGCCGGCCCCGTTATCCAATTGGGAAGTCGGCGAGCCCAACATCGCGAGCCCGACCTATACTCGCGGTCGCTTGACCAGCGCCCAAAAATGGGAGGCTGTAAATCCCAACCAACAGGCGGGATATCTGCTGGAACTCACCCCGACCGACCCGAATTCCAAGGACACCGACGGCGATGGTGCCAGCGACTACGACGAACTTTTCCGCCTGATCACCGACCCGACGGTCGCTGGCTTTGGTGCGGGCGCACCCGCGCCGGTGAACTTCAGGAATCCTTGGGTCATGGGCAAGTACGAGGGCTTCCTGACCCAATTCGGGCAGGGCCCGATCGCAGGGTTTACCCTGAGCGTGACGAAGACTGGCTCTTACACCGGCAAAATCTATGGTGTGCCCGGATCTGCCAGCATCCGCGGAACCTTTGCGAGCAACGGCACGGTGACCGCCTTGCCGGTCTCCTTGGGCAGCGGTTTCAGCACTTTCTTGAACATGCTCATCGCGCCCGACCCGGTCACCGGCGTTTACCGCGTCAGCGGGCAATTGACCGGATTGAACGGCGCTCCTTTGGTCTTTGAACTGCGCCGTCCCGGCTATTCGCAAACCTATCCCACACGGGATGCGGGCCTTTACACCCTCGCCCTACCGGCTGCCAATGTGCCCAAGGAAGGCCAGCCGAACGGCGACGGTTACCTCACCGGCAGCATCGCTACTAACGGAGTCTCGTCACTGCGTGGCAAAACTTCAGACGGCATGGTCGTAAGTTGGAGCGGCAACCTGTTAGAAGGCGACTTCCTGTCCTTCTACTCCATGCTCAAGCAGAATGTGGGCTTTGTGGGTTCCAACCTGTTCCTGCGTGATTCGGCTCTTGTGGACGAGGTCTACGGCTTGGTCGGTGAGTCGGATATCGATGGCGAGCTGCGGGTGGCGCGCAAAGCCGTGACCAGTGGCTCCGCGCAAATTGCCGGTTATGATTTCCATTCCGGGGCCTATGGTTCGCTTTACCAACCCGTTGCTTATTCCCAGTTGCCAGCCTTCTCCGAGTTCTCTGTGTTGCAGTCGAACAATGCGGTGATCAAGTTCATTGACGGGGTATTCTCCGGCCAGGATGTGATTGCGACATGGACTACCACCAACGCCATCACCATCCCCAGCACGCAGACCCGCACGCTCAGTGCGCGCATCGCAACCCCAACCGGGACCTTGACCGGAACCTACCGTTACAACGACCCGAATCAGTTGTATGCCAGCACGACGGGGATTCTCGGTGGCGTGGTGTTGCAGAAATCCGGCGAGGTTCGCGGCTATTATACGGCCGGAACGGGCTCGGGTCAGATGCTGATGTTGCCCAACCGTGACCAGACGCCAGCCCCGGTCACCCTCATCAGCCCGAAGTCCAAGAACGTCAGCGAAGATGGAGCCACTTACAAAATCTACGTGACCGCCTCGGAGCCATGGTCGGTTGTGAATCCCTACTCCTGGGTGGTGATCTTTCCCACGTCGGGAACCGGCAATGCCGAATTGGTGGCCACCGTGGTTGGCAACTCGTCGAATTTGCGGCGTGAAGCCAACATCACCATCGCCGGGCTCAATCACCACATCGAGCAGAACTGGAATTCACAGGGAGGCGGTAGTGGCGTAACCATCGCGCCTTTGGTGGGTTATGCATCGGTTGGGGGGGGAAGCTATCAAGTGACCATCACCGGCTACACTACCTTGAATGCCGCCGATTTCTTTTCGCCAGTGACTTGGGTGACCATCACTCCTGATGTGGCATCCGCAACCGTGGTTGTGGAGGATTGGGGGTTCTTCAATAGCGGATATACCCCGCGCTCCGCCGTTGTCAAAATCGCCGGCGTCAACCACACGGTCATTCAGGATTGGAAGTAACAATCACTTTTGATGGGGCAGGCAGCGAACCATGCCATCGTCCGGGTATCCGGGTGCGGGTTCACATGCCCGGCCCGGAGCTTGGAGCGGTGAAACCATGACGATGACCCACATGCCCACGGTGGCTGACAGTGCTAGATGACATGATCGATACCACAGACCGGCTTGTTAGCCATCTTCAAGCAAGTCGGCAGGGTTGCGATGCTCCGGTTTGTGCGATTGATACCGAGGCGGATAGCTTGCACCGTTATCGGGAGTCGCTCTGCTTGATTCAATTCGCCGACAGGGTTGACTCGGTGTTGATCGACCCGCTGGCGATCGAGGATCTATCAGCCATGGGCGCTTATCTAGCGGAAGCCACGGTGTGGATGCATGGGGCGGATTATGACATGACCATGTTCAAGCGGCAGTTTGGCGCGCTTCCTCCGGTGGTGTATGACACCCAGATCGGCGCGCGTTTGCTTGGCGTGCGCCGCTTCGGCCTCGGGGATCTGGTCAGCCGGTATTTCGGGATCGATCTGTCGAAATCCTCGCAGAAAGCGGATTGGGGCAAACGCCCGCTTTCGCCCAAGATGATCGAGTATGCACTCAATGACGTGCGTTACCTGTTGGAAATGGGTGACATCATCGTCGCCGAACTCAAAACCCTCGGTCGCCACGAGTGGTTTGAGGAAAGCTGCGCCGCTGCCCGCCAACGGGTGCTCGACCGGGATGACTCCAAAGAGGAGAACTGGCGCATCCAAGGTTCGGGAAAACTCGAACGTTTCGGCTTGGTGTGCCTGTGCGCGCTCTGGCATTGGCGCGATGCCGAAGCCAAGGCATGGGACCGCCCGGCATTCATGGTGGCCCCCAACCGCCAGCTTCTCGAATGGAGCAACGATCTGGCAAGCCGGAAAAACATCAGCCTGCCCCATCATTTCCGTCCCGCCCGTGTGCAACGCTTCCGCGCCGCCGTGGCCGCCGTGGAATCTCTGGCCGAATCCGATTGGCCGGAACGCCTGACCGGCAAACGCAGAAAACTCGACCGCGATTTCGAACGCAAGGTGGATGCTTTGATCAAAACCCGCCAGCAGGCCGCCGAAAAATTCGACATCGAAGGGTCGTTGATCGCGCCACGCTCGGTCTTGGAAAGCATCGTGTCCGGTGACGCCCTGCCTGCGGACGTGCTTCTCGGCTGGCAGCGTGAATGCCTCGGCCTGGCCGTTTGATATTGCAAGAAGTTGCTTGTTTCCGGTGCCCGGATTTGAGACTCTCCCCCGTCCCATGTCAGTGTCTCCCAACGAGCCCCAACAGGCCCCAACCAAGGTCGCTGCCGAACAGCAATACGACGCCGCGCAAATCGACAAACTCGAAGGGCTGGAAGCCGTCCGCCAACGCCCGGGAATGTATATCGGCGATCCCGATGAGCGCGGCCTCCACCACTGCGTGTTCGAGGTGTTAGATAACTCGATCGACGAACACCTTGCCGGTTACTGCTCGCGCATCAAGGTTTCCATCCACGTTGATGGCTCGGTCTCCATCGCCGACAACGGGCGCGGCATCCCGGTGGACATGCATCCGAAATTCGGCATGCCCGCAGTGGAACTTGTTCTAACAAACCTGCATGCCGGCGGCAAGTTCGGCCAAGGTGCTTATAAATATTCCGGCGGCCTCCACGGTGTCGGCGCCAAGTGTGTCAACGCCCTGGCCGATTGGTTTCGCGCGGACATCATGCGCAATGGCAAGGTCCACCGCATCGGCTTCCAACGCGGCAAGACCACCGAACCGCTGCATGTCGTCGGTGACGTGGATCCTCACAAAACCGGCACCACCATCACCTTCTTCCCGGACGCCACCATCTTCGTCGATACCATCGATTTCAAATTCGACCGCCTTGCCACGCGCCTGCGCGAGCTCGCCTTCCTCAACCCCGGCCTGACCATCGACCTCGAGGACGAGCGGCCGGAATCGGCGAAGAAAGCCACGTTCTACTATGCCAAGGGCATCGAGGAATTCGTCATCCAGCTCGGTGAGAACAAAACCGTGATTCACGAGGAGCCGATCATTCTCAACGGCAAGCGCCAGATCGACCTCGATTACGATGGCAAGAAAACCACTGATGATGTGTTTGCCGACGTGGTGTTTCAATATAACGATTCCTATAACGACCAGATCCTGTGTTTCGCCAACTCGATTCCTAACGGCGACGGCGGCACCCACCTCACCGGTTTCCGCACCGCACTCACCCGCGGCATCAACCAGTATGCCAAGGTCAACAAAATCCTCAAGGACAAGGATCCCGCCCTCTCTGGCGATGACGTGCGCGAAGGCCTGGTCTGCGTGATCTCGGTGAAGATGCCCAACCCGCGCTTCAACTCGCAAACCAAGGACAAACTCGTCAACACCGAGATCGAAGGCGTCGTCTCGTCCATCGTCTACGAGGGTATCATGCAGTATTTCGATGAAAACCCGGCACTCGCCAAAAAAGTCATCGAAAAATCCGTCAACGCCGCCCGCGCCCGCGAGGCCGCACGCAAGGCCCGTGAAACGGTGCGCAAGTCCGCCCTCTCAGGCGGCGGGCTGCCCGGCAAGCTCGCCGACTGCTCGGAGCGCGATCCCGCGAAATCCGAGTTATATATTGTCGAAGGTGACTCGGCCGGCGGCTCCGCCAAACAGGGGCGCGACCGCCGCACTCAGGCGATTCTGCCGTTGCGCGGCAAGATCCTCAATGTCGAGAAGGCCCGCCTGCACCGCGCGCTGCAGAACAAGGAAATCCAAAACCTCATCACCGCCATTGGCGCCGGCATCGGCGACGGCGAGCAGGACGGCTCGTTCAATATCGACAAGGTCCGCTATCACAAGGTCGTCATCATGACCGACGCCGATGTGGACGGCTCCCATATCCGCACCTTGCTGCTGACGTTTTTCTGCCGCCACATGCCGGCCCTGGTGAAACGCGGCTACCTCTACATCGCGCAGCCGCCGCTCTATCTGGTCAGCCGCAAGAAACGCCAGGAATACGTCCAGGACAACGAGCAACTCAACCGCATCCTCATCGACCTCGGTGCCGGCGAAGTCGAACTCCGCACCTACGATCAATCCCGCAGCTTCTCCGCCGACGAGCTGAAACTCATCCTCGAAAATCTATCATCCCTGTCGCGCTTCACCAATTCCATCGAAGGCCATGGCGGCAATTTCAAGTTATACCTCGCCGCCCGCCATAATGGAGCGCTGCCCGAATACATGGTGCGCGTGCGCATCGGCAACGACGAAAACGTCCTCTATTTCCCCACCGAGGCCGATCTCCGCGCCTATGCCGCGGACAACCGCGACCTCCGCTTGTTCGACGAGGTCCTGACCGACGAGGAACTCGCCGCGCACAGCGGCCCGTCGCGCCGCGCCAACCTCCACGAGCTTCACGAGTCCCATGCCATCACCCGCATTTTCTCGCGGCTCACCGAATGCGGCATCGACACCACGGTGTTCTTCAACGACGACACGCCGCTGTTCGAAGTGGTGGAGGGCGAGGGCGACAAACAGAAAGTCACGCCGGTATTCGCGGTGCCCGAGATCCTCGCCAAGGTGTTGGAAATCGCCAGCCGCGGCGTGCAGATCAAGCGCTTCAAGGGCCTCGGCGAAATGAACGCCAAACAACTCTTCGAAACCACCATGGACCCCGAGGTCCGCCAGTTCCTGCGCGTCCGCCTCGACGAGGACAACGCCGTCGAGGCCGACAAGATGTTCGATGTGCTCATGGGCGACGTCGTCGAACCCCGCAAACGCTTCATCGAGGACAATGCGCTGAATGTGCGGAATTTGGATGTGTGACGTCAGGCATGAGTCAACGGTCATTGGTCATCAGTCATCAGGAAAGAACATGAAAAGCGCATTGAATGATCTGGAAATCTACCGGGAAGCCATGGAAGTTGGTGAGGAGATTTGGTCCATGGTTACGAACTGGGACTTTTTCGCCAAGGACACCGTTGGGAAACAAATCGTTCGCGCCGCTGATTCCGTCGCGGCGAACCTTGCCGAGGGTTACGGGCGGTTTCATTTCAAAGAGAACCAGAAATTTTGTTACTACTCCAGAGGTTCGGCTGAAGAAACACAAACCTGGCTTGAAAAAGCCGCCCGCAGGAACCTTGTCGAGCGAGAATCCGCCCGCTCCCTCTACGATCGCATCGAGACCCTCAAGAAACGCATCAACGCCTACATCCACTCTATCGGTCGGGACGCATCTTCTTCCTGATGACCGCTGACAGCTGACCATTGACTTTCCCATGTCCGAAGAACACATCAAACCCATCAACGTCGCCGAGGAACTCTCCCAATCGTTCCTGGAATACTCGATGTCGGTGATTATTTCCCGCGCCCTGCCCGACGTCAGGGATGGCTTGAAGCCCTCCCAGCGCCGCGTCCTCTATGCCATGCGCCAGCTTGGTGTGACGCCCGGCAAACCCCACGTCAAGTGCGCCCGCATCGTCGGCGAAACCATGGGCAATTTCCACCCGCACGGCGACCAGTCGATCTACTCGACCCTCGTCAACATGGGCCAGCCATGGTCGATGCGCGAGATGCTCGTGGATGGCCAGGGGAACTTCGGCTCGGTGGAAGGCGACGGCGCGGCGTCCATGCGGTATACCGAAGCGCGGCTGCATCCGTTAGGCATGGCGATGATGGAGGACCTCGACAAGGACACGGTCGATTTCCAGCCGAACTATGACGGCTCGCAGAACGAGCCGACCGTCCTGCCGTCGGCTTTCCCTAACTTCCTCGTCAACGGCGGCACCGGCATCGCGGTGGGCATGGCCACCAACCTCGCCCCGCACAACCTCGGCGAAGTCGTCGATGCGATCTGCGCCCAGATCGACAATCCCGAGATCACCCTGCCCGAATTGATGCGGCACATCCAGGGGCCGGACTTTCCGGTGTCCTGCGAGATCCGCGGCATCCGCGGCATCGAGGAATATTTCCGTACCGGCCGCGGCTCGATGCGCCTGCGCGGCAAGATGGAGATCGAGGAAAACGCCGCCGGCCGGTCGTTCATCATCATCCGCGAAGTTCCGTATGGCGTGAACCGCGCGACCCTCCAGGAACGCATCGCCGAACTGGTCAATGAAAAAACCCTCACCGGCATCTCCGGCATGCGCGACCTCTCCGCCGAGGATACCCGCATCGAAATCGAACTCAAGCGCGACGCCCGCCCGCAGGTGGTCATGGCCCAGTTGTTCAAGCTCACCTCGATGGAGACGTCCTTCAGCGTGAACATGCTGGCCATTCATAAAAACCGGCCCAAGCAACTTTCGCTCAAGGAGGCCATCGATGCCTATATCGAGCACCGCCGCGAGGTCGTCATCCGCCGCACGCGATGGCTGTTAGGAAAGGCGGAGGAACGGGCCGAACTGCTGGAAGCCTTCCTGCTGGCACTCGGCCACCTTGATGATTTCATCAAGATCATCCGCTCTTCTAAAAACCGCGACGAGGCCCGCGAACGCCTCGCCGCCTATCAGTTTCCGCTGGCCACCGCCGAGGCGCTCGGCATCCTGATCCGCTCGCAGGCCGCCGTCCAGGGCGACACCTATGCCTTCAGCGAGCGCCAGGTGAACGCCATCCTCGAACTCCGGCTCTATCAGCTTACCGGCATGGAGCGCGACAAGGTCAAGGCCGAATACGACGGCGTGCTGGCCGACATCAAGGATCTGCTGGACATCCTGGCGCGTGAGGAGCGGGTGTTGATCCTCATCAAGGATGATTTGCGGGCCATCAAGGAGCGGTTTGCCTCGCCCCGCAAGTGTACCATTGTGGCCGAAGTGGGCGAAGTGGCCATGGAAGACCTCATTGCCAACGACGCGATGATCGTCACGCTGTCGCACCGCGGTTGTGTCAAACGCACGCCTGTTAGCGAATACCGCCTGCAGGCCCGCGGCGGCAAGGGCCTCAAGGGTATGGAAACGCGTGCCACCGGCAAGAACGAGCCGGATGATTTCATCGAGCATCTGTTCAGTGTGCAGGCGCACGACTACCTGTTGTTTTTCACCAACACGGGGCGCATGTATGTGGAGCGGGTTTACGAACTTCCGGAAGGTTCGCGCACCGCGATGGGCCGCAGTATCCAGAATGTGCTCAACCTCAAACCCGAGGAGAAAATCGCCGCGCTGCTGCGCCTCGAACGCATGGTGGACGAGAACGGCAATGACATCACCTTCCGCGAGGAAGCGGGCTTCGTCTTTTTCGCCACCCGCAGCGGCAAGGTGAAGAAAACCGCGCTCAATGAGTTTCGCAATTACCGCAAGGACGGCCTCATTGCCATCAACCTTGAGGAAAACAACGAGCTGATAGGTGTGCGACTCACCTCCGGAAGCGATGAAATCATCCTCGTCACCCACGAGGGCTTGAGCCTGCGCTTCCACGAGGACGACGCCCGCCCGCTCGGCCGCGGCACCGCCGGCGTGATGGGGATTCGTCCGGTCGAAGGGGATTTTGTCATCGGCCTGGCGCTCGTGACCCAGGGATCCACCCTGTTAGTCGCCTCGGAAAACGGCATCGGCAAACGCACCACTTTTGAGGACTACCGGCAACAATCGCGTGGCGGCAAAGGCATCATCACCATGAAGGTCACGGACAAAACCGGACCCGTGGTCGGCGCCGTCACCGTGACGGCCGGGGACGAACTCATGCTGATGACCTCCAGCGGCCAAAGCATACGGATCCGTGCGGCCGAGGTCCGCGAAACCGGTCGCAACGCGCAAGGCGTCAAACTCCTCACCCTCAGGGAGGGCGAAAAACTCCAGGACATCTCCATCGTCATCCCGGATGGCGAGGATGCCGAAGAAACTCCGGTTGCAACCGACGGGGACGAAAGCCCCGCCGGGCCGTCTGACGAAAATACGGAGGCCGCTTCTAACGAATCTGCGGACGAGCCCACCTGAGAACCCGCATCTAACGCCCCCAAATGGCCAACCCTCTTGCGCCGTCATCAGAATCCATGAAGTTCATCGGTGAATACCGTGATCCGGGCGCGGCGCATGCCATCGCTGCGGAAATCGCCCGCATCATCACCCGTCCGTGGACGCTCATGGAGGTTTGCGGCGGGCAAACCCATGCGATCCTGCGCTTCGGCATCGACCGTCTGCTGCCTCCCATGCTGCGCTTGATTCATGGCCCCGGTTGTCCGGTGTGCGTGACTCCCGCCGGCCTGATCGATCAAGCAGTGATGCTAACACGCCGACCGGAAGTGATTTTGTGCTCGTTTGGGGACATGTTGCGGGTGCCCGGGCGGCAGGGCGATTTGTTGCACGCCAAGGCAGCGGGCGGCGACGTGCGGGTGGTCTATTCTCCGCTCGATGCGCTGGCCCTCGCCCGGCGCGAACCCACCCGCGAAGTGGTGTTTTTCGCCATCGGATTTGAAACCACCGCGCCGGCCAACGCGATGGCCGCGCACCAAGCCATGACCGGCGGCGTGAACAACTTCTCACTGTTGGTTTCCCAGGTGTTAGTCGGGCCGGCGATGGACTTCATCCTGAGTTCTCCGGGGTCGGAAGTGCAGGGGTTTCTGGCCGCAGGCCATGCCGCCGCAGTCACCGGCGTGGAGGAGTTGACAGAACTCAGCCGCCGCCATCACGTGCCCGTGGTGGTGACCGGGTTCGAACCTGTGGATCTGCTAGATGGCATCCTGCGCTGCGTGCGCCAGTTGGAACAAGGCCGCGCTGAACTGGAAAACGCCTATGCCCGGGCGGTGCGCCCCGAGGGAAACCTCCCCGCCCTGGCCATGACCCATCGCGTCTTCGAGGTGATCGACCGTGAATGGCGCGGTCTCGGCGTGCTGCCCGCCAGCGGCCTCGGCCTGCGCGAGGAATACGCGCAGTTCGATGCCGCCCGCCGCTTCCATCTCGGTCCCCCCCCCACCGGCGGCGACGAGGAATGCCAAGGCGGCCGTGTCATGCTCGGTACCCTGCGCCCCGACCAGTGCCCGGCCTTCGGCACCCGCTGCCGCCCGGAACATCCGTTAGGCGCGCCGATGGTGTCCTCCGAGGGCGCCTGCGCCGCATACTTCCGCTTCCGCAGCCCCGAACCCAGAGGTACGTAGTTTCCCCGTGGCTCATAACCCAATGAATTCTGTCACAGGGTTTCGGCCCAATGCAGGACGGCTTCACCGATCAGGTGGGCGACTTCGCGGTGCGGGATGCGGGCGGTGTTGACCACAAGATCGTATTGGAGCATGTCGTTGATGTCCGCGTGAAAGTGGTCTTTGAGATACCGTTCGCGGCCGCGGTCCTGTTGTTGGATGAGTTGCCGCGCGGCCTTGTCGTCGAGTTGGTTGCGGGCCATGACCTGTGCGACGCGCTGTTCCAGCGGTGCGACGAGGCGGACATGGAACACGTTGTTCATGCGCCGGGTGATGATATTCGCGGCGCGGCCGACCAGGATGACATGGCCGAGTTCCGCCAGATGCAGAATCGTTTCGATGGTCTGTTGCAGCAGCATTCTGGAGGGCGGGTGCAGGCCGAGGATTTCCTCCACCGCATCGTGGATGGCCGAGACGCGGTCCTCCGGCATGAACTTGGCGATTTCCTTGGGGAGTTTGTGATCCTCAAGGACTTTTTCGGCGAGATTCTTGTCAAAAACCATCCACTGACACGAGGTGGGGGCACGGTTTTGCAGGAACCCTGCCAGTTCCTCGGCGATGGTCATGGCACCGGAACCGATTTGGCGTGAAATCGTCACGGCTGGCCGGGGCTTGCTGCCGGCGAACTTCTGCCGGGTCTCAGGATTCAACTGACAATTGATGAACGTATGATACCTGTCCACGTTGGTTCCGATATTCATAACCACTCCTTTCTTGATGTCGGTGGCACATGCAATATGCCACCGGTTCAGCCAAAGAAACTACCCCAAGGCGGCGGGAAAGTCAGGTGATTTTTCGGGTTTTTTTCGTTATGGGCGGGCCTTGTCCCGCACCTCTTCCCATGAGCGCACGATCCGGAAGTCGGCTTGGTGTGCTTCCCACCATTCGAGCCATTGGTTCCCCATGCGGTGCCTGCCCGCATCGTCGTCTGACCTTGGGGATTCTTTCATCCACGGTTCGACATGCAGATTCGATCGTTCGATCATCGTGACCAAATAGGAGGCATCGTAGTACAGGTCGGCATTTCGCAGTTGGAACAGGAGCGGTTCGACCGCGCTTTCGTCACCCAGGCGGCTCAAGGTCAACGCTAACCAGTCACTGTATCCTTTGCGGATTGCGCGTTTCAGGGCCGGCACCGTCCGCACGTCCCGAAGATTGCGGAGTGCACTGCCGAGCGCAATACTGAGTTGCTGCACCTCCGGGTTGTAGTCCTTGGATCCATAACGAATGCAAGGAGGCAACTCATCGAGTGCGGTGACAAGTGCCTCGATGGAGCGCGGGTCTTTGGCATAGGAGAGAAACTTCGCCGCATGGCTGCGAAACTTGTTATCCGGATGCCCGAGCATTCCGATGGCAATGGACACGGCATCCAGGTCCATCAACTTGGTTAGAGCGAGGTAGGCGGCTGCGATCACATTCACATTATCGGATCGAAGTTGTGTTCGCAGGAAATCCGCGGCGGCAGCGAAGGTCGCTCCGCCAATGTTTTTCGGGCCGGTGGTGTCGAGCGTGACGTCAAATTCCGGTGGGAGTGGATCCTTGGCCTCCCGCGCGAATTTCTCAAACCCCTGCAAGGCGTCGATGCTGCGTATAAAATCAGGCAAGGCTCCCTGCGCCTCAAAGGGTGCCATTTGCAGCATCGGTTTGCGGGTTGGCTGGAATGTGAAATGGCAAGTGAAGCGAGTATGCTGCCACGGCATCTCTTGCGAATCAAAGTCTGTGGACCCATTGATGGTTTCCAATGACAGCACCGCAGGAGCCGATAGATGGCATGCGGTGAACCGCACGCCGAGCGTATAGATCAGATCCAGGTCTCCCGCATATTGAGGTGCGGCAATAAACGGTCCAGGGTCCTGGTTCATCGCAAGGATTTCCAGGACACGCACTTTCTTGGCCTCAGGCTGCACACAAGCCGGGTGAAATGTGCGGAGGCCGCCCTTGTGATCCGTCTGGAAAAAAAGGATCCACCGGCTGGATGCGGGAAGATCGTCCAATTTGATTTCTGCAACCCCGCCAAATACCGCGCAAGGTATTTCCCTGCCCAGTGTCTGATAGGAATAGGTTGTCGTGGGAATGACAAATTCCGGCGGCTGGATCCCTTTGAGAACCTCTACGACCTTGACATCGAGCTTGCCTGCGGACGGTTTCAAATTAGCGATCACCACCAGGTGGGAGTTTGCAATCATTTCTCCGAGGCCAAGAGGTCCATAGTCGTTGGCATGTAGCAAACGGAATGGCAGCAAGGCAAAGAGTAGCCCTAGCAACATGGCAGGCAGATGCCGGCGTGCCCATGCCGGAGAGTGCTCGGCAGATGGTGGATTCATGGGGCTGTTATTTGTTAGATCCGGCCTCGCCTCCATGCGGGCAGGTTTCCGGATCTGTCAGGTGATAATTGCAGCAAATCCTCAGAATTCGCAATGTCCCGGTGTCCGGGCGAAGGGGATGACGTCGCGGATGTTGGCCATGCCGGTGAGGAACATGAGCAGGCGCTCGAACCCGAGGCCGAAGCCGGCATGCGGGACGCTGCCATATCTCCGCAGGTCCACATACCAATTGTAAGCCTCCGCATCGAGACCGTGCTTGGCGAAGTTGGCCATCAGAACGTCGAGTCGCTCCTCGCGCTGGCTGCCGCCGATGATCTCGCCGATGCCGGGCACCAGCACATCCATGGCGGTGACGGTGAGGTCGTCGTCGTTGCGGCGCATGTAGAACGGTTTGATCTCAATCGGATAGTTGAAAACCGTCACCGGCTTTTTGAAATATTCTTCGGTGAGCCAGCGTTCGTGTTCGGACTGCAGGTTGAGGCCGTATGCCACGGGGTAGGCGAACTCCGCCCCGCTGGCCTTGAGCAGCTCGACGGCCTGCGTGTAGGGAATCCGCTCGAACGGCCGGCTGGCGACGAATTCGAGGCGCTCATGCAATCCCTTGTCGACGAACTTTCCGAAGATCGCGAGGTCGCCGTCGTGGTGGTCCAACATCTCCCGGACGAGGAATTTCACCAGCGTCTCGGCGAGGTCCATGTCGCCGGTGAGGTCGCAGAATGCGACTTCGGGTTCGATCATCCAGAACTCGGCGGCGTGGCGCGAGGTGTTGGAGTTTTCCGCGCGGAAGGTCGGGCCGAAGGTATAGATGTTAGACAGGGCGCAGGCGAAGGTCTCGCCCTCGAGCTGGCCGCTGACGGTTAGATAGGTGCGTTTGCCGAAGAAATCGCGGGTTTCCTGGGCGATTTGGTCATCGGGCAGGGTGGTGACGCGGAACATTTCCCCGGCGCCCTCGCAATCACTGGCGGTGATGATGGGCGTGTGGACGTAGCAGAAATCGCGTTCCTGGAAGAACCGGTGGATGGCGTAGGCCATGCGGCTGCGGGTGCGGAACACCGCGCCATAGAGGTTGGTGCGGGGCCGCAAGTGGGCGATGGTACGCAGGAACTCGGCGCTGTGGCCTTTTTTCTGCAATGGATAATCGTCGGGCGCCTCGCCTATCAGTTTGATCGAGGTGGCCTGCAATTCCCATTGTTGACCTGCGGCGGGTGAGTGGATCAATTTTCCGTGAGCTTCGATCGAGGCTCCGGTAGTCATTCTAACGATCTCGTCGTAGCCGGGGATACCTGCGTCGGCGATGATCTGGAGGTTGCCGAGACATGAGCCGTCGTTGAGTTCGAGGAACGAGAACGCCTTGGAGTCCCGGCGGGTGCGCACCCAACCGGCCACCTGCAGGTCAGCGGCAGGTTCGGTGTGACGGAGAATATGCTTGATCAGTGAGCGCATGGTTTCTGCACGGATTTGTGGGTGCCGTCGCAGAGCGGTGGATTGTTAGTGGATTTGCACTGGCACCACCATACGGTCTGTTTTACGGGCACTTCGTGTTTCACCGGTTGCAGGCCGGTGCCCTTGTGGGAGCCGTCGCAAAACGGTTGCCCGGCGGAGCGACCGCAGGAACACCACCAATAAACTCCCGCTTCAACTTCCTGTGCCAGCGGCTTGGTATCACAAACGATTGGTTTTTCAGTCATGGGGGTGACTCTATACCTGATTGCGCATCAGCGCGAGGCGAAAATCGACAACCCCGTAGATTCCTTGGCCGTGGGGACATCGCCGGCCATGGACGGGTTCTTGGGAACCGCGGACACGGGGTATTTTCCGGGTCTCAAATAGCGCTGGGCGGGCACGTGAACCACGAATGTCACTGCCAGCCATGCCGCGAGGATGGCCGAAGAACCACTGACAAAAAAACGAAGCTTCATCGGATGTTACGGAAACATTAATGATTTCCGCTGGCGCTTTTTGCGATGGATTCCTGCAAGATGCAACTTCAATTATCGGGCTGGCGGATGGTTTTTCCGGGAATGGCAAAAGAAGGTTGTCGGGATCGGAGACAGTACACTAGATTGCGGGCGGCAAAGCCAAACCGAAGCGCTGCGGAAACGCAGCGAAGATCGCCTCAGGCACAGGGCCGCAGGCCATGCCTCGGCAACTCCGCAGTCGGCCGCACAACCCACCATTCTCATGGGCATTTTCAGCAAACCCCACCTGCACCCTGGCAACCGCCGCGATGACATGCCGGAAGGCCTCTGGGACAAGTGCCCGGATTGTGGCAGCATGATCCATAACCTGGAACTCCAACAGAATCTTCACGTCTGTCCGCACTGCGGCCACCACTTCCTCATGGATGCCCACGCGCGCATCGGCATGCTCGCCGACCGCGGATCCTTCGAGGAAACATCTGCGGACCTCGTTTCCACCAACCCTCTCGGGTTTCATGGCTATGCCGATAAAATCGCGAAATTGCAGGAGAAAACCGGGTTGAACGATGCCGTCGTCACGGGCCGCCTCACCCTCGGCGGCCACCGTGCGATGATCGCCGTGATGGATTTCAGGTTTTTCGCCGGCTCGATGGGATCGGTGGTCGGCGAAAAAATCACCCGCGCCATCGAGTTGGCCGTCGCGGAAAAGCGCGGGCTCATCATCATTTCCGCCTCCTCCGGAGCACGGATGCAGGAAGGCATGCTCTCGCTGATGCAAATGGCCAAGACCTGCGGGGCGCTCGCCCGGCTTGCCGAGGCGAAGCTGCCCTACATTTCCCTCTTCACCCATCCCACTACCGGCGGCGTGACGGCGGCATTCGCCACCCTCGGCGACGTCAACCTCGCCGAACCCAAATGCATGATCGGATTCGCCGGGCCGCGGGTCATCAAGGAAACGACCCATCAGAATCTTCCGGCCGGTTTCCAGACGGCGGAATTCATGTTAGAGCATGGCTTGATCGATGCCATCGTGCCCCGTTCGATGCAGCAGGAGCGGCTGGCCGGCTTGTTAGGTTACATGCTGTCGCAGTGAGGCGGGTTTGCCCGCGTGCTCACCCTTCGCCCGGCGGGGTGACCACCACCACGCGCTCCACGCCGCATTTCGAGAATTCCTCCCAGTAGCGTTTTTCCCAAGCGGTGGTGCGGGCGCGGCGGTCTTCCTCGCTGAGTTTTTCCCAGGCGGCGAAGCCGATGGCGCGGGCGAGGTCGCGGTCGGCCATGCGCACCGCCAGTTCGTCCCAGAAACTCTCGTTGCGGAATTCATCGTAACATTCGTGGTAAAACATGCGTTCCTCCATCTCCTGCTTCACCCGGAACCGCTGGCTCTCCTCGTCAAACTCAATCCAATCCCCAAGCCCGAAATGGGCGGCCTTTTCCAAAATCTTGCTCTCCAATTCCTCAAAGGCCGCCAGCCGCTCGCTCGCGGATTCCTTCTGGTTCCACGACGCGACATTGGCCGCGAGGCTCACCATTTCCACCAATGTGGCAAGTTCCTGATCTGACAAGCGCAAGTGCATTCGTGCCCGCATCCAATCATCTCCACGACCAACCCGCAAGTCCACAACTGCGGTACCCCGATCCACAAGCCCCGCGACTTGGTACTTGGAAAGCCGGGTCCCAGCGGCTATCCACAGTGCCATGCACGACGCGCGCATCGACGCCCTCGCCCGCCAACTGGTCCGTTATTCCACCTCGCTCAAGAAGGGCGAAAAGGTCTTGTTGGATCTTTATGACGCTCCGGAATCCATCGGCATCGCCTTGATCCGCGAGGTGCGGGCCAAGGGAGCACTGCCGTTTTTGCGCATCCACCAGGCCGGCCTGACCCGCGAAATGCTCCGCGGCGCGGACGCCGGACAATACACGATTCTCGCCAAGCACCTGCTTGCGGAAATGAAAAGCATGGACGCCTATATCACCATCCGCGGCAGCCATAACATCGCCGAAACCTCCGACGTTCCGGCGGAAAAAATGAAACTCGCGATGAAGCACCTGCGCCCGGTGAGCGATTACCGGGTGAAAAAGACCAAGTGGTGCGTGCTGCGCTGGCCCACCCCCGCGATGGCGCAACAGGCGGGCATGAGCACCGAGGCGTTCGAGGATTTCTATTTCAGGGTTTGCCTGCTCGATTACAAGGCCCTCATCCCGGCGATGGCCGCCCTCAAGAAACTCATGGATCAAACGGAGCGGGTGGAAATCACCGGCCCTGGCACTGACCTGCGCTTCTCGATCAAGGACATTCCGGCGGTGTTCTCCGGCGGAAATTTCAACATCCCTGACGGCGAGGTTTTCACATCGCCCGTCCGCGATTCGGTGGAAGGTTGCATCACCTACAACGCCCCGTCTATCTATCAGGGAATCCCGTTCGACGGCATCCGCCTGGAATTCTCCAAGGGCAGAATCATCAAGGCCGAGGCCGGCACGAAAACCCGACAGATCAACAAGATCCTCGATAGCGATGAAGGCGCGCGCCACATCGGCGAATTCGCCCTCGGCTTCAACCCGGAAATCCGCGAACCAATGCGCGACATTCTGTTTGATGAGAAAATCGCCGGGTCATTCCACTTCACCCCCGGCCAGGCCTATGAGGAGGCGGACAACGGCAACCGCTCGCAAGTCCACTGGGACATGGTGTGCATCCAACGCTCGGACTACGGCGGCGGCACCATCCGCTTCGACGGGAAAATCATCCGCCAGGACGGCATCTTCCTGCCCAAGGCCCTCGCCAAACTCAACGGATGAACGGAGCGGCACCCGGCATCCGTTAGACCCATCGCATGCAAGCCACGTCATGAAAATCGTCGATTGCAACCACGACCGCCACGCGGCGCAGATTCTCGAGGTCTTCAATGACGCGATCGTGACGTCGACCGCGGTCTTCGACTACCAACCGCGTACCGCGGATTTCATGGTCTCGTGGTTCAAGACCAAGGAAGCCAACCGATTTCCGACCATCGGATTTGAGGACACCGACGGCACTCTCCTCGGCTTCGCCAGCTACGGTACTTTCAGAGCTTGGCCCGCCTACAAGTATTCGGTGGAGCTCTCCGTTTACGTTCGCAAAGGTCATCGCCGCCAAGGCATCGGGCGCAGGCTCATGCAGGAACTCATCACCGCAGCCAAAGCTCAGGACTACCATCTGATGGTTGGCGGTATCGAAGCTGCCAACACGGGCAGCATTGCGCTCCACGAGTCCCTGGGGTTCACCCTGGCCGGGACCATTCGTCATGCGGGCTACAAGTTCGGGCGCTGGCTGGATCTCAGCTTCTATCAACTGATCCTTGAAACGCCTCTGATCCCCGGTTACTGATAGCCCTTGCCAAAATACCCATGTTGCGGGTAGGGTTGCGCGTGTTGAGGGTGCACTCCGATGGTCGGCGGCTCTCTATCAACGCGCCAATACCACCCATTTATGCAAGAACAGAAACGAGTCGTGGAAAAAGACGCCCCGCTGCGCATGGACGACCTGATCGTCATCACCGGTGCGGGCGGATTCATCGCCGGCAACCTTGTCCGCTACTTCGCTAACAAGGGATTCACCCGCATCCGCGCCGTGGACAAGAAGCCGCTCTACGAGTGGTATCTCCATGTGCCCGGGGTGGAAAACCTCTGCCTTGACGTGAGCCGGGAGGCCAACTGCCAGCGCGTTTGCGAAGGCGCGGTGGAAGTCTATAACCTCGCCGCCGACATGGGTGGCATGGGTTTCATCGAGCGCTTCCGTGTCGAGTGCCTGCGCTCTATTCTGATCAACACCCACATGGTCGAGGCGGCCTACCAAGCGGGTGCGCGGCGTTACTTTTACGCGAGTTCGGCGTGTGCCTACAACACACTGCTGCAGGAAGACCCGAACGTGCGCGCGCTCAAGGAGACCGACGCCTATCCGGCGATGGCCGAACGCGGATATGGCTGGGAGAAACTCATCTCCGAGCAGTTCTGCCAGGAATACTGGCACGAGCGCGGCCTGAAAACCTTCATTGCGCGCTTCCACAATGTCTATGGCCCGCATGGTACTTGGGACGGTGGACGCGAAAAGGCGCCCGCCGCCATATCACGCAAGGTTATCGAAGCTCTGGATAAGAACGACCTGCGCATCAACATCTGGGGCAACGGCGAGCAAACACGCAGCTTCATGTATATCGATGACTGTGTGCAGGGCATCGACAAGATCACGCATTGCGACGAACTCATCGCCACGCCGATCAACCTCGGATCCAGCGAGATGGTTTCCATCAACACGCTGGTGAGCAAGGTGGAGAAAATCGCGGGCGTGACGATGCAGCGCAGCTATGACCTCGACGCGCCACAGGGCGTGGCCGGGCGCAACTCCGACAACACCTTCATCCAACAGGTTCTGCATTGGGAACCTAACACCTCGCTCGACCAGGGCATGGCCGTCACCTACGCATGGATCAAGGAACAATATCAAAAACGCAAGGCTGGCGAGCGCGTGGGCATGGGCTGACGATCCGCATGACCCGTTCGCCAGTCACCCGCTATCTGGGCTCCATTCCCAACCGTCTGCAACTCGCGGGCGGCTGGATTGACCAGCCGTTCGTTTCCCAACACAACCCGCAGCCGCCCGGATCGATGGTGGTGGTGCAAATCGAACCGGACTTCCGCCCGATGGACCGATCCGGCATCGCCAGCGGCACCCGCGCCATCGCCATGAAAATCTGGAAAGGCAAGCTGCCTGACCGATCCGCGGATGCATTGGTGCGCGAGCTCTACGATGCCGAAAACCACGGCAAAGCCGAGCCGAGCGGGTCGCAGGACATGATCGGATTGGTCTATCCCGGGGTGAACCGCCTGGATTACGACTTTCATGTGCACGGTGGTGTTTTTCCGGCGCACATCGAATCGTGCCAGCGGGTCAAGGTAGCGCGCTGGCTGAACAAGGTGTTACAATTGATTCCGGTCGAAGCGCGGCCCGATGGCTACAGCCCCCTGGGCCGCCAAAACCTCGATCCCAAATGGGTCGCACGCCTCGGCAGGGCGGGCCGCGATTGCTACGATGCCATCGTCGCGATGGATGCCGTGGCGCTCGGCGCAGCACTCAATTCGAACATGCAATGCTGGGAGAAATTGCTGCCCCACACCGTCCGGCATCCCTTGCTGCGGGTGGATTTGCCGGCCCTGCTCAAGGCCTATCAGCAACAATACCCCGGCGCGATGTATTCCGGTTGCGGCGGCGGCTATCTGATAGTCGTTGCCCACGAACCGGTGCCCGGTGCATTCCACATCAAGGTCCGCACCACCAAACCATGAACAAGATCATCGTTGCCGCCGGTTTCGACAACCTGTCATCGCGAGACATGCGTTTCCTCGAGGAGGCGGCCAAACACGGCGAACTCCACGTGCTGCTCTGGTCCGACGATGCCATCCGCCACCTCACGGGAAACCCACCCGGCCTGCCACTCGCCGAACGCGAATACTTCGTCCAAGCCGTCCGCCATGTCGCTCGCATCCATCTATCAGAAGCCCCGTTCGATCCCGACACGCTGCCCGATCTCGACGGCTTCCGGCCGGACATCTGGTGCGTCGATGAAGCGGGTGCCTCAGCCGCGAAGGAGGCGTATTGCGCCGCGCACGGCATCCAATACCGCCCCATCCCGGATCTAACATGCGCTGGTTTCCCCACCCCCGCACCGCTGCCTCTCACGGGACGCAAAAAAGTCGTGGTCACCGGTTGCTATGACTGGTTCCACACCGGGCATGTCCGGTTTTTCGAGGAGTGCTCGGAACTGGGCGACCTGTTTGTGGTGGTCGGCCACGATGCGAACATCCGCCTCCTCAAGGGCGACGGTCATCCGATGTTCCAGGAAAACGAGCGCCGCTATCTGGCAGGATCCATCCGTTATGTCACCCAGGCACTGGTTTCCTCAGGTATGGGCTGGATGGATGCCGAACCTGAAATCCATACCCTCAAACCGCATCTGTATGCCGTGAACGAAGACGGTGACAAACCCGAAAAACGTGCGTTTTGCGCCCGCCACGGCCTTGAATATGTGGTGCTCAAGCGCACCCCCAAACCGGGTCTGACCCGGCGCACCAGCACGGATTTGCGCGGGTTCTAACCATCGTGCGTCACCATGCTCGCGATGACGCGGATCGCAAATCACGCGCACGGGGATTATTTCAACGAGAAAACCGCCAGGGTTGTTTTGTTGCGCACGATGAGCTTTCCGTCGGAGATGATCGGAGCTGTCCAGCTCTTGCCGCCTAACGGTTTGAAGCGGCCCAACTCCTGATATTTATCCGCCGCGAGTTTGACCATGGCCAGTTCGCCGCCCTTGCCGTCCAACACCAAGGCCACTCCGTCAATGCCGGTGAACCCACCCATTTCAAAACCCGGCTGTTTCCAGGCCACCTTGCCGGTCGTCGCGTCCATGCAGGTCAGGTTCCCCGAGTCTTCGGTGCTGTATAGATGGCCTGCGAAAAACAGTGGCGTGCCGAAGCGCGACTGCATGTCCTTGTTTTCCCAGAGGATCTTGGCATCGTTGTCGGAGAACTGCACCAGCGCGCAGCCGTGGCCATAACCCGAGGTGATGAAAATGGTGTTGCCCATCACGATCGGGGTGGCGCCGTTCACGTCGTATTCGGTCTTCCAGGGAACCCTCCAGAGCAGCTTGCCATCCGCCGCATCCACGCCTATCAGGCTAACACCCGTAAACACAATATAAAGCTTCTGCGAACCGGCCATCGCCATCAACGGAGTGGCGTAACCGGAAACATCGCTGCCGCCGCCTTGCCAGAGGGTGTCGCCGGTGAGTGGATTCAATGCCACCACGGCGGCATCGGGGCCGCCCGGACAAACAATCAGCATGTTGTCGTCAATGAATGGCGATATGGCATACTCCCATCGCGGTTTCTTTCCCTTGAAGGTGGCGCGGATGTCCTTGTCCCAAACTTTCTTGCCGGTCTTCTCATCCAGGCAGGTCACCAGTCCCAAACGACCGTTCACATAAACCTTGCCTGCCAGAATCAACGGAGTGGAGTTTGAAAAACCGTAATTCGCGGCTTTTTTATCCTCATAACTGTACGTCCAGACGTCCTTGCCGGTCGCCATGTCGATCGCCCGCACCACATCCTCGGTGCCTTTGTGGTCGATGATGAAAAGCTTGCCGCCTGCCACGGCGGGCCCGGCAAACCCGTCATCGGTGAGTGGAACACTCCACAGCATTTTCGGCGCACTCTCGTTCCAATTTTTCTGAATGCCGGTCTCCGCTGAGAAGCCGTCGCCCTTGGGCCCCAGAAACCTCGGCCAATCCGCCGCATGCAGCGCCACCGGCAGGAGTGCTGCCGCTACGGGCAGGATCATGGCTGCCAGAGATGGGCATTTGCGCGCGGCGGCAAAAAAACCAGCCACAGCATGGTGTGAAATACGGGAGAACGGATGGCCTGGTACGGTGGGTACGTGTTTCATGAGGTGATAGCCATGACCGTACCCGCCCGCACCGCCTGGTCAAGAATTGATTGTCAACAGGCACATTCAAGAGCCTTTGCCAGGCAATTTCCTCTCAAGCGCTTGACCCGGATCCCTGGATGGCCACCAACCGGTCAGCGGGTCGTAGTACCTGTGCCGGCGGTCGGGAGGGAAGAAGAAAGTTTTTCGTCCGGCGCGACGAGGTTTTCCTTCAGGGTCGTTCAGACCCTCAGAATCCGTCTTGCCCGCTCGTCGAGGCGCACGGGGATGGAGTCGATGGGAACAATGAGACCTTCATGCGTTCCCAAGTGCCGGTGACAGGGTCGTGGGTCAGATCATGTTCCCGTCCGCCCCCCTTCAACGGCTGCAGGCCTTCGAAGAATCGGTCGGTTTCACCTGCCCATGCGACGAGACGGCGGAAACTTTCGTCGTAAACCGAACATTCGTCGATTTCGCCATACGGTCCACCTGGGCATACGCGTCTTGCGAAGTCCGCAATGACTTCGTCGAGCGACCGGTCGCGATCCGGGTGAGGTAATCGGGCTTGTTCATTCAAGTCGCAGACAGCTTACCCGGCAGCCCACGAGATTGCCAATAAAAAATCGTCACTCCTCAGCCCCGCGCTCGAACTATGCACGACTGGACGCCATGCTGGCGACTGAAATTCATGGCGCTCACGCCGCTGCCAACGAAGGCACCCAACAGTTCCTGGCGCTGGGCGGGAGAATAACGCAAGCGGCCGTCGCTGCCAGCGCGGATGATGGTGGAGTCGGTGGTCGGGGCGGGCTCGGATGATGTCGTTTGCATACCCGGCTATGTATGCTACCTATGCCGCCGCGTGGCTAGTGCCCGCCCGTTGACCGCTTACATTACACCGCGCACGTCACATGGACCCGAAGGCGAGCAGCACACGTGATCAGCACGCAGCGGGATGTTTGGTGGTGCGGAGCGACGATCTTCGGGGAGGATGTTTTGCCAGCGGACCAGAAGTAAATCGCTCTAACATGTGAATCCGCGAGGACTGACCCTATTCACGCGGTTCCGAGCGCAGCAACCTGCCTTTGTACCGCCGGTGCAATTTGTCCAACCACTCCATGGTCCCCACGAGATCCAGATCCTTACTCCGGAAGGGCAGATACGCCGCAAGTTCAGTCACTCCCCGTGACAGAAAATACCGACTCCAAAAACCTGCGGCATGCCCACCGACGATCACCGGGGGCTCCGTCCCATCCGCGGGCCTCAATATTTCCGCAAATTCACCAATCTCCGACTCCAGAGGAGA
>CAISTY010000197.1 GCA_903888515.1 Akkermansiaceae bacterium
CTGCCGCATCGGTATGGCGTGGAGCGAGGACGGCACCAACTTCACCCGGCATCCCATGCCGGTGCTTTATCCCGACAACGATGAGTGGAAGAAATATGAGTGGGAAGGCGGCTGCGAGGACTTGCACATCGTCGAGGATGATAGCGGCACGGCCTACATGAACTACACGACGTGGAGCGGCAGCCGCGACACGATCTCCATCGCGACCTCGCGCGACCTGGTTCATTGGAAGAAGCACGGTCCTGCGTTCGCAAAGGCGGGCAAGACCGACGGGCGCTCCGGTGTGGTGGTGAGCAAGCTCGTCGGCGACCGCCTCGTCGCCGCGAAGGTGAGCGGTAAATACTGGATGTATTACACGCACCCGTGCGCGTTGGCGTGGAGCGACAACCTCATTGACTGGACGCCCACCGGCAAGTCGGTCTGGCCTGGCGGCGGGCGCGAAGCCGGCGCCATCGCGTTGCTGCGCGACGACGGGATTCTGCTGATGACCCAGGGCGGACACAAACTCGGCGCATGGACGCTGCGGCAAACGCTCATCAGCCGCGAGAACCTTGTCACCATTCTCAAAAACCAGCCCGAGCCATTTCTTTTTCCGGAATACGAGTGGGAGAAGGCTGGATTTTGCGCCAACACAACCGTCGCCAACACCCTGGTTCCCTTCCAAGGAAAATGGTGGCTGTATTACGGCGGCGCGGATCGTGTGATCGGGCTGGCTACGTTCACGCCGCCCCGTCCTGCACCATGACAGGCTTCAACCAACCTCCTTTTCCCCGCACTCCGGTCCGGCCACCGGCTTTTTCAACGGCCTTCACCCCAAAAGCAAATTCATAGTGCAATGATGAACAAGCAGAACCGATATTGGCGGGCGGTACACCTGATTGCTCTGACGGTGGCTTTCGAGCTGGTTCCGTCGTGGTCTTGGGCCGAGGACCGCAAGCTCTGGCAGCAGCCGGAGCGCGTTCTGGCGGATCTCCATCTGCCAGTGGGTGTCCAAATCGGCGACATCGGCTGCGGCGGAGGATACTTCACCTTACGTTTTGCCCCGATCACGGGACCAAGTGGCAAGGTCTTCGCGGTCGACGTCAGTGCTGAATCGCTGAAATCGGTGCGAGAACGGATTCAACGGGATCGCCTGGAAAACGTCGAAGTGGTGCAGTCTGCCGCGACGGACACCAAACTACCGGCCGCATCGCTCGATGTGGCCTTCTTCTGCGATGTCCTGCACGAAATGCCCGCAGCCGACCGATTGCCACTGATCTGCGATGTAGTGCGGGCACTGAAGCCGGGCGGACTTCTGTTTCTGATCGACTGGCGCAAGCGCCACGAGATCCCCTTTGACCCATACGAGAAACTGATCCCGCGTGAGGATCTGGTGCAACTCGGCACCGATGCGGGACTTGCTCTGGATGCGGAGTGCCACTACCTCAAGTACCAGGTCTTCTTGCGCTTCCGGAAGCCAGGATCACCGACCGGGAGGTTGCGCTTGCCCGGCAATGGCACCGGGAGGGGCTTCTATCGACAGCGGGGTTGAAGGCGGTGGAGTAGGCCGGAAGAATTTGTTTGCAGGCGGCAGGGCAAACCGATAGACGGGGATTGTCTGACGACGCTTTACAGCGGCGGTGGACGAAGTCCGGACTTCCGGGCGGCATTTGTACCTTCTTATACCGCACGCTGTATAATAAGGACAATTGCCGCGCGCGGTATAATAAAACTGTTGGGCAAAAACATGAAGAAGCCGACGATTAGCATCATCGCGATCACACTCGGGGTTTGTGTTCTGACGCTCGGCGGATATCTAGTCGACAGGTGGTTTCAGATTCCTCAGGTAGAGACGCGCGCAGTCGAAGATTCTGCGACCGTGGTAAACCCGCCTTCTCATCGAATGGTTGCGAGGCAAATTCGTGCGCTTACTGAACGTAATCCAATGGAAGCAGCGAGAGATGTTTGGTTTCGTGATGATCCTTGGGTGTATGGCATGATATCGGGCGGCAAGCTTTTAGTTCCAGGCATTCCCAATGATTCTCCGATCATGACAGACCGGATTGTGCCCGTGAGGGTTATTGCGTGGACGGGTCTGACCGCACCTGGCGCCTCTTCCTCTGCGCTAGATCTTGCTGCAGAGCGGTATGCGGAGGCATTCAACCTTGAGACCGTCCGAATCCTCGCCACGAATTAGAGCCAGCATGTGAATCCAAGAAGCCCAACAAGACATGGCATGCAACCCGCCACCACTTCCCAATCTCACCTCGGCACCGACCCAATGGCCGGGTGCATGCATTTGAACGTTCGCCCTGAATAATGAATACAACCATCGCTATCATCCTTGGCTTTATCGCAACATTCCTCGGCGGAATTGCCATCGGCTTTGTGATAGGAATCAGCAAGGGATTAACTCTTGGACTTCATTTTCGTTCTGGCCGTCCCCTATCTCCGATTCCCTGGATATTGAGTTTCATTGGAGCTGGCGCATTTATGCTGGTAGCGGTTGGCTCTGCGATCTATTCCGGCGTGTTTCTTGCCAAGAGCGTAGAGACACAGGCTACTGTTAGGGAGATCGCTGAACATCGCAATAAAGAAGGGGACGTATCGCGGCGTCCGATCTACATCTATACCGACACCACTGGGGCAACTTACACAGGGACCTCAAACATGGGAGACGGATCGGAGTACACGGTGGGCGACAAGTTGCGAGTTCGGTACCTAGCGTCTTCACCTCAAGAATCAAGAATTGGCGGTTTCAGCTTGTTAGAGAATAATTGTTAGATTGGCAGAGGCGGGGATTCATTTAGTCTGGTTTTACAACAAACTGACTATGAGTAACAAATACCACCGCCTCTGCGCGGGAGAACGTATCGTAATTGCCAACATGA
>CAISTY010000198.1 GCA_903888515.1 Akkermansiaceae bacterium
ACCGGAGGTTCTCCGGGGTTTTCGTTGGACACCGGCATCCGGCCGTAGGGATGGCAGCGGGCGTGGACTTCGGTGAGCGCCTTGATGCTGACATGGGTATAAATCTGGGTGGTCGTGAGTTGCTCGTGGCCGAGCATTTCCTGGATATAACGGATGTCCGCGCCGCCTTCGAGCATTCCCGTGGCACAACTGTGGCGCCACAAATGGGACGACCCCGGGATTTTCACCCCGGCCTTTTTCATGAGCCCGGCAACCCAGTTGCCGATGTAGGCGGGACTGAAACGCGTGCCGTAGCCGCTGAGAAATAGCGCGGTTTCGGCGGGCAGGTGGGCGAAGAGCGGCCGGACTTCTGCGAGGTATTTCTCCAGCCACCATGCGGCGCGTTCCCCCACCGGCAGCAGCCTGCTCTTGCCGGCCTTGCCCTTGCGCACTAGCAGGGTACGGGCGGAGGGATCGAAATCGCCGTGGTCGAGACGGGTCATTTCCGTGCGCCGCACGCCGGTGGCATAGAAGAGTTCGAGAATGGTGCGGTCGCGCAGGCCGAAGGGATCGGCGGTGTCGGGCAGCGCTAACAGCCGCCGGATCTCGTCATCGCCGAGGCATTTCGGCAGGTGTTGGGCTTGTTTGCGCGGCAGGTCGAGGTCGCAGGCCGGGTTGGCCGGGATCGCGCCGGAGCGGCACAGCCAGGCGCAAAACCGGCGGATCGCTCCGAGGCGCGCGAGCTGGGTGTTCACGACCAGGGTCTCCCTGGTGCGCGGCGAGCGGTACTGATGGAGGTGGAGCTGATAGTCCCCGAGCGTGGCGCGGGTGAACGCGCCGGGGGATGTCAGGTTTTGTTCCTCGGCCAATGCCAGAAAACCCTTGAGCGCCCAGTGATGGGCGTCGAGGGACCCCTGCGAGTAGGCGCGCGCGGCGAGGTGCAACCAACACCTTCACCTACGGCTACCAATAAAATCAAACCGCCGCCAACGATCCCCGCGCAGGCTCCACCAGCGGTTCCAAACAGGATTTCATGCCCTACACCGTCACCAAGAGCGGCAGCCCCACCCTGCAAACGCTGCGCACCTACGAGGCCAACCATGCATCACCAACAAAAAACAGAGACGCACCAATGCCCATGAAATCAACGAAAGCCGCACCAGTCACCACATCCGACCCCGATCGGACACCAGGATGTTGCATTAGTTTTCTGGGGACGGAGAAATGAAGCCCGGGGCTTCAGGGTCGCAGAGCGACTCTTACTGATGAGTTCTTGGTTTTCCCTACAGTATTTTTTTGCCGCAAAAATGCGCAAGATGCGCAATAAGCCTGATGGTATTCATTTTTTGTGGTTTCCGTGCCTCTTTGCGGCTAACTGAATGTATTCCAACTCAGGGATTGCTCAGTAAGGGGGCCGCAGGTCGGCGCAGTGTTCCGGTTTGTGTTCCGGTTTGTGTTCCGGCTTGTCTTGCATGAGTTGGCGGCTTCGTCCATCGTTGTGGCGCGTTACCCATGATTCTCGACTCTCTACCCCCATTTAGCGAAGCCGCCCCGGTGATCGTTTCCCTCATCATCATTGAGGGACTCCTGTCCGTGGACAACATCCTCGCGATCGCGGCGCTGGCCTCCCAGTTGCCCGGCCAACAGAAAAAACGTGCGCTGCGGCTGGGCTTGGCAGGCGCCTATGTGTTCCGGGTGGTGGCATTGTTTTTCGTGGGTTTCATCATGGCCAATGCGTGGGTCAAGTTTCTCGGTGCCTTTTACCTCATTCACTTGATGGCCGAGCACTTCAGCGGGTTGTCCGCGAAAAAGGACAACCCGATGGAAACCGAAGCCCTCAAACCCCGCACCTTCTGGCCCACGGTCATCGCCATCCTGTTGATGGACTTGAGTTTGAGCGTGGACAATGTCGTCACCGCCGTGGCCATGAGTTCGGATATCCGGGTAGTCTGCCTGGGGGTGTGCCTGGGTCTGCTGACGTTGTGGATGTTTGCGACGTTGAGTTTGAAACTGGTCGAGAAGTTCCCGGTCCTCCAGCACGCGGCGTTTCTTCTCATCGGGTATGTGGGGGCGATTTTATGTGCGGAAATGACTGCGGATTACGCGTTCCACACGCAGCTTCACATCGGACCAGGGCGGAAATTCATCGGGGTGGTCATTATCATGGCGTTTTCCCTCTGGTATTCCCGGAGTGCCGCCGTGCGCAGGACGAGCGCGCCCTTGTTGCGGGTGGCCAATTGGCCCATGGTGCTCTACGCGAAGGTTTCCGCCACGCTGATAGGAATTCTGTTATGGCCGTTCAAGGCGCTCGCGTCGCTGGTGCGTTAGACCGGCGCGGGCCGCAGGTTCAGATCATGCCCATGCCCTTGAGGATGGCGAGCATGATGGAGGCCGCCATCACCGAGCCGATTTGGCCGCCGGTATTGGCACCCATGGCGTGCATCAGCAGGTGGTTCTGGTGGTTGTAGCGTAAGCCCTCGGTTTGGACGATGCGGGCCGCCATCGGGTAGGCGGAGATGCCGGCCGCGCCGATCAACGGGTTCATTTTCCCGCCGGATAACAGATACCAGATTTTTCCTAACAGCAGGCCGCCCACGGTGTCCACCACGATGGCCATGAGGCCCAGGGCGAAGACCAGCAGGGTTTGCGGTTTGAGGAATTCGGGGCCGGCCATGGTGCCGCCGATCGCCAGACCGAGAAACAACGTGCTGACATTGGCAATCTCGTTTTCGCTGGCCTTGGTGAGTCGGCTGACCACGCCGCTGACCTTGAGGAAATTGCCCAGCATGATGGCGCCCATCAAGGGCAGGCCCTTGGGGGCGATGATCCCGGTGAGGATGGTGACCAGGATCGGAAATAACACCAGCGCGTTGGCAGGCACTTGGAATTTGCCGGGAGGCATGGGCGTGGCCCGTTCCTTGGCGGTGGTCATCAAGCGCATGATGGGCGGCTGGATGATCGGCACCAACGCCATGTACGAGTATGCCGCCACGGCCAGCGCACCCACCATCGAGGGATCGATCATCCCTTTGCCGGCAAAAAGATTGGACACATAGATCACGGTGGGACCGTCGCAGGCACCGATAGTGGCCACCGAAACCGCCAAGGCCTTGGGGAAACCCAGCGCGAGCGCCACCATCAGGGTGAGAAAGATCCCCAACTGGCCAGCGGCCCCGAAGAGGATCAGCTTGGGCTGTTCCAGCAAGGGGGTGAAATCCGTCATCGCGCCGATGCCGATGAAGATGAGCAGGGGAAAAAGTTCGTTGCCGATGCCCATTTCAAAAAGCACGCGCAGGAATCCTTCCTGATCCATCACATCGCTGAGAGGCAGGTTGACCAGCAAACAACCGAATCCGATAGGTAATAGCAGCAGCGGCTCGACGCCCTTGCGGATGGCCAGCCAGAACATGCCCAGCGATGCCATCACCATCACAAGATTGGGAATTCCGGGGGGGGAGAAAAAGTATCTCGCACCCGCCCCGAGGGCTTCCAGCGCATTGAACAAAGCCTCACTCATGTGTGTCTCCTTTCGCGCGGGGTTGGCACAGGCGCGTCAGCCATCCAATCAGAACGGCAAGAATGCCGAGAGTGAGCAGGGTGCCACCCATGCCGACGAGCAGCATGGTCAATCCAAATGTCGTGTTGTCCATCAGGTGAGCAAGCCGGTTAATGTTAGCATCGGGGTTCTTGTCGCACCTGCCAGACCGGGCATGGCTTGGCTGACAGGGTGTTGGAACGACGCAGCGTGCAACGCCCATCCCACACCGTCAAGCATCGCCGATGACGGGGCTACCAATTATTGATGCGGTCGCATCAATAATTGGTCAGGTTTTCAGTCTGGCCTCTGGACTCCGGGATCTGAGGCGAAGCGTCGCTTGTTGATGCGCGGGTTCCGGGTTAATGGGCATTTTCATCCGCATCCGACAAGTTGCCCAGGTTGGTGCCCCACGCCGCACCGGTGAGCACGTCCTGCGCAGGAATGCCGGGGGGCAGCGGCGCATCGGGCCGCATGGGATTATCGGGTGCCGGTTCCACCAACGCGACGCGCATGGACGAATCGCGTTTTTTCATCTTGGCGACAAACTCCGGGGCGAGATAACGGGCGTTGACTGTCAGCAGATCGTCCAGCAGATCTTCGAGCACATAAAGGTCCCGAACGGTCGGCTCGAACGCGAGCGAGCGCAGCGCCGCGTCGCGGTCGGTGTGCACGCACGCCTCCACCGCCGATTCGTGCGCCACCAACATGCGTTGGCAGAGGCTGGCAAGCGGCGTCGGCAGCGCGCCGATGGAGTAGCCGCGCGCACCGGCAGCGTCAATGTCACCCGGCACCTCTACAATTGAGTTGGCTGGCAGATTGGTGATATGGCCGTTGTTAGGAATGTTTAATGCTTCCATGTGGCGCGGTGGTGTCCGTCCGTGCAGGGCCAACATCCAGTCGCCACTCTCCTCGGTGCGCGATGGGTTCAGAAACGTGTGCAACACTTTCGGATCGCGGATGCGTTCGCCGACGGAGATGACGCTGTTGGTGTTGGCCGCCAGTCCGGCCTTTATCATGTCGGCGGGCGGAAATGCCATGTCAAGCTTGGGGATCGGCGTGGAAAGTTGCATGGCGCGGCTGACAAACGGCAGTTGGTCGGCGATATGGTTGTCGCCCGGCGACGGGTAGTAGCCGAGCAACTTGTAGACGACGTTGGAGAAACGAAACCCGAACGGCCCGTTCTGGCGAATGTGCGGCAAGGCCGCCGGGATGCGTGGCAGCAGGTTCTCGCCGGTGCGCTTGTGCCACAACTTCAGGACGAAAGTCAGGTGATTGACGCCGCCCGCGATCGCCTCCACATCGTCCGGGTTAAGTCCCATCGCAGTGCTCAGATCAAAGCGGGTATGCACGATGCCGTCGCAGTGGCCGATGAAGCGGATCTTCGAGTGGCGGTTGAGCGCATCGCACAAACGGGCCAGCGGGTTGACGACGCAGATGATGGTAGCGTTCGGCGACACCTCTTCCAATTCGCGTGCGACGGCGAGGGCGATTGGAGCGTGCCGGAAGGTGTTCATCAGCCCGCCAGGCGTCATCGTCTCGGCCTCCAGCGGATAGATGCCGTGCTTCTCGCATACTTCCGTGTCCTGCACGCGGACGCGCGGGTAATCCACGCATGCCGCAAACAGCACATAGTGCGCTCCGCGCAAAGCCTCTTTACGGTCTGTGCAAAACACATAGTCCGCGTCACAGATGCCGGTTTCCTTGCTCACGTATCCGAGCATCCGTCCGATGGCGTCGCTGGTCTGAGCGCTGCGACTCCAGATGCGGAGTTGGACCGGTCGCATCCGCGCGTCGGCGAACACCCGCCGATACATATCGAATGCGTACCAACCACTGGCTCCGATGATGGTGATTATCATGGGTTCTGACATGTGTGCCCTCTTTCCTGGGATGTTTTGTATATTTGGTTTTGGGTTGCGCGGTGCTGTTAGTGGCTTCAATAACAGGCTGTCTCTCGGATGGTGTTGACCATCGCCCAAAAATTCTCCATGGGCGTGTCGAGTTGGACGTGGTGGGTGGGGCCGATGATCAGGCCGCCGCCCTTGCCGATGGTGTCGAGACGGGTGAGCACTTCCCGTCGCACGTCGGCGGGTTTGCCGAATGGCAATGTGTGTTGCTCGTCAATCGAACCCCAGTAACAGAGGTTCTTGCCGAAGCGCTTCTTCAATGCCGCCGGATCCATACAGGCCGGCTGGACCGGGTTCAACACATCCAAGCCGACCTCGATCATGTCCGGGATGATCGGGTCAATCACGCCGTCGGAATGGTAGATGATCTTCAGGTTGGGATTGATCCGCTTGAGGGTGCTGAAGTACTCCGCCCACATCGGCTTGAACAGTTTGCGCCACAACTCCGGCGATATCGCCATGGCGTTTTGCGCGCCGACGTCGTCACCGACCCAGATGGCGTCCACGCCCAACTCGACGAGTTTCTTCGCAGCAGTCAGGTGATATCGGAAGGGAATTTCCAAGATGGCCTTGGCGAGGTCGAGGTCGGTCACCAAATCCATTAGTAATGTTTCCAGTCCACGCAACGCCCAGGCAGTCTCGAAAATAGTCGTCACGGTTGCGCCGACGATGAAGTACTCCTGTTTTAAATCGCGCACCAGACACGCCGCGTCCCGGTACAACTCCGGTCGGTTCGGATCCGGTGGCCGGTAAGTGCGGATGGCGTCCTCATCAGCGAGCGGGTGGCTGGAAATCTCGGTGTAGTGCCCCTTGCCGAACGGCGTCGAGTACTCGCACGGGGTCCAACCGACACCCCATTCGTCCACGTACGGTTGCTGCGACTGGTAATAGCCGTTGGCCCAGCCGACGCTGGTGATCAACATATCCTGGCCGAGCGCGCGCTCCAACACATAGGTGTTGCCGCCGCCGTGCGGGTTGTGATCGTTCGCACCGGTCAACCCCATGTTTTCACGCAACCGCACGGCAAACTCCGGCGTGAAACTGATTTGCATCGGACACCGGTCCGGCGTTTCGTGGCTCAACGCCATCTGGATTCGTTCACGTTTTTTCAGACTTTCCATCCTTTCAGATCCAACTTCCGGTTTCTTGTTTTCCTTGGGTAGTGCTTCCATTGTTAGCCGCGTCTTGCGTGCTGCGGCTTGATGGCCGGGGGTGATTGCGAAATCCAGAGTTACTTCCATGGAAAAATCCGTCAAACGCGAAAATAGCACCCCGCCCGTTTTGTCAAGATACCCTTCCGACACAATAATTGGCAAAACCCGTTCCATCGCCGAGGATTGAAAATCAGGAATGGTGCGCGATACTGGTTTCGAACCAGTGATTCCATGTTCTTTCCCCATGGCAGTAGGGTAATTACATAAACAATTGAAAACACGTTGTTTATTTTGTCTCATGATAATGATGGACACGACGGCGATGTTGCCATATTGTTGCCACTGTCATGGGCAGCATACGCAAACGAGGCAAGTACTACGGCGGACAGTTCCGGATTCTTACGCCGGATGGCGGGACGAAATCGGTGAGCGTCAGGACCGGATGCACGGACCCCAATGAGGCCCGGCGCGCCGTCAACGATGCGGAGCAGACGGCGTTGAAGGTGGCGTCCGCCAGCAGGAAGCACGGACAGAAATACTGCGACATCATGCTCCAGGCGATCAGGGACGCGGCGGGGTCGCGGCTTACCGAGAACAAGGCGAGGGAATACATCTCGCAGATCGTGGAGGTCGCGCGTGGCAAACCCCTTCGCTCCTATTCCGTCCGCAGCTGGTTTGACGAGTTCTACCGCCAGAAGCAGCCCAACATCGCGGCCTCGACCGCCTCGGCCTACCGCAACGCTTACGACGGCTTTCTGGAACATCTCGGCTCCCGGGCCGACGAGGGAATTGAGCTTGTGGAGGATGCCGACGTCCGCTCATGGCGTGATGCGCGGAAGGCAACGGGGCTCGCCGACAAGCGGGTGAACAACCTGCTCAAATACCTCTCCGGGCCGTTCACCAAAGCGGCCAAGACCGGCATGATACCGATCAATCCGGTGGCCGCAACCGAATCGCTGTTGGTCAGAGACTCCGTGGAACGCAAGCCCTTCACCAGGGAAGAGGTGACCCTGCTGTTGGAGGCCGCGCCCGATAAAGAGTGGAAGGTGGCAATCCTCTTCGGCGTGTATTGCGGCCTGCGTTTGGGAGACGCGGTGGGAAGGAAATGGGGGGACATTGACATGCAGGCGGGCACGGTGCGACTGGTGCCGGAGAAGAAGAAGAGCAAGGGCAAGGAGGTGGTGTTGCCGCTGCACCGCAGGCTGAAGGCGGAGATCCGGCGTCTTGGAAAACCCGGAAAACCCGATCAGCCGCTCACGCCGAATCTGGCGAAAACGCCGGTGAACAGCCAGATCGGACTATCCAATTCCTTCATCGGGATCATGGCCGATGCCGGGGTGGAGAGAGGCAGGAGCGTGGAGGGGAGCGGGCGCGGGCGTGCAAGGCATGAGCGCAGCTTCCACAGCACGCGCCACACGGTCTCGACCTGGCTGGCGGACGCCGGAGTGGCGGAGGATCTGAGAATGCTGATCACCGACCACGACAGCCGCGCAGTGGCGTCGAAATACACCCACCACTCGGTGAAGTCCCTGCACGCGGCCGTGGCCAAGCTGCCGGATGTCTGAGTGTGCCGTGGCGAGCAGGGGCCCGGGAAAGCCCCGAAACGCTTGCGGCGGCCACCTGATAACCAGCGAAGCTCCATGGCATCGCAATGCCGTCGTGCAAGCAGGGTTGCTCACGGGCATGTGCTCCGCCAACCGTCTCCAGTTCCGGCCGGTTTCGGGGGTTTTGGCACCGGGCATCATGTTTTCAACATCGTGGTTCGGGGGCTGGACATACCCCTCCCCCAATCACGCTGGCCATGGCCATCGCCGCATGCTAGGGCATGCGCGCGATGAGTGCTGCGAGGAAACCACATGGTGCCGCGAAACCGGACAAAACCTCCGCCCTGCCCAAGGCCAAGGATAAATCCACGTCCCCGCCCAAGACCAAAACCCCGCCCAGGACCCCGGCAAAGCAACCAGCAGCGCACCCACCGGCCCTTTCCGACCATGAAATGTTCCAGCGGGAGTTCAAGGATGCCAAACTCGTGGTCTTCGGTGCCGCCGACAATGGAACGAAGGAGTGGAAAGCGGGGGACCGTTTCGTGGTGCCGATCTGGTCGGCGAAGTTGGTTGAGGAACTCGCGACAGTGGTGCTGGGCCAACGCACGTCAAAAACCAACCCCGCTGTGCATGATGCGCAGTTCGCGTTTCTGATGCTCGCGATTCCCGCCTACATCGCCAGGGCGCGCCATGACAATGAACCCACGGCACCCTATGACGGATTAGATCCCCAACTACACCAAGCCGCCTGTGACAGCATATCCGGGCTCATGCAGCAGGGTTTGTTCGACGAGGCTCAGATCCTGACCCATGCGTTGCGGCGCCTGCAGGCGATGGACGAAACGTGGAACAGCCCGGACTTCGGCAACAAGCGGTTATTGAAAGCCATTGCGGTGCGCATAGACCTGGCGATGCGAGGAAAGGAGCCGACGAAGAAGCAACTTCGGACAGTCATCTACGGTGAGGGCGTGGCCGAGTCCCAGGTCAGCCGCGAGTTCAAGAGGATAACGGGTTTGAGCAACCTGCGGCGTGCGAAGAGCGGACCCAAACCCGATAGTATTAAGGACAGGAAGACATGATTACTTAACACCCCCCTCCCTCAACAGAGTTAAGGAATTGCCGGTAAACCTCCGGCAATGTGCCGTCGTCATGAACGACACGACACACACCAAAACCACGGCCGAATGGGCGAAAGCCAAGCTCATTCGGGAAACGCACGGGATCACGGCACCCCAGCTTCGGCGCTATGCCGAGGACGGCCTGATCAGAACATCAAACATCCGCCGTCCGGGCCAGACCCGGGGCATCCGCCTCTTCAACGTGGCGGATATCGAAAGCCTGATAGCGGCCTCGGTCGAGAATCATGCCGGACCACGGAAACTGCAACGCAGCCTGTCGGGCATCTGAGAATCACGGGCTATCCCTTGTCCACGCGGGCATGGTGCCTGTGACGGGGACGCCCATGTAACCAAAAACCAATAGCACATATTATATGAGCACACAACACATAACAAAGTCACGCTCCAAGAAGGTGACATCGAAGAAGACAACCGCCAATAACCGGACTCCGCAAACATCGGAGCGGCTCAAGGGGTTGGAGCATGAACGCCTCGAATGCCTGGGCAGGCTGCAGCACGGTCTCGGTTGTCTGCGCGCCATGGACGGGCAATGTTCGCATGAGGCGGCCCTGAAGCAGCTGAAGGGCGTCATCGCCCTGATGCGCGAGCAGACGGCGCTCGAACGCAAGTGCGCCACCGCCTGCATGAAGCATGGCAAGCAATACGCGACCCCCGAATACCGTCATGCGGAACTCGCGGCATTATGGGCTGAAAAAGCCGGGTGCCATCAGCAGTTGGCGGATGTCATGGTGCGGTTGCACCAATACAGCATCAGCCTATACAACGCCCTGCTGAAGGAAGACACCGCCCTGCTCCAAGTCCTGCTCCAGGATGCCGAGGCCATGGGCTGAACATGAAAACCGTGCCGTCGGGGAAAGCCATCAAGGTGATCCCCGGCGGCATTCTTGTTGGAACTTTTCAGAATGAACACATTCACCAATACAATACCCGTCACCGGTAACGCGGATGACATGATGTTGAAGGACGCGCGTGCGGAAATCGAAAACCATCACCGGATGATGATCGGCACCCCTCCGCCGGACATCCGGGCCATGACCCTGATAACGGGCATTCCACAACTCGACGAGGCGCTCGCCACCGGCCCCGGTGACGGTGGCATCATCGTGGTTTGCGGCCCGACCGGCGGTGGCAAGACGGTGCTGGCAGTGCAGATGGCCGTAAACTCGGCTCTGGCAGGGCGCACCGTTTGGGCCTTGATGAACGATGACACCGACCCTCTCAATTTTTACCAACGCACGTACTCGGCGTTTTGTGACGAGCCCTACGAGCGGCTGCAGGACCTCGCATTCAAGGACATCGGTGCCGGGAACATCAGATTGCCCGTCTTGCCTGATGCCGGAATGGAGTTTTCTGCCAGGGCTCTTAATTTGGGACAGGCTTTGCGCGGGCGGATGCGCCTTGGATTCAGGCCCGATCTCCACGATGACCCGCACCGCGGGATCAGGACCTTCATCGAAACCGGCACCGGGATGCCGGACATCCTGATCGTTGATTGGCTCGACGCCGCTTTCGACAGGGGTGCGGATCGGGATGACCGCCATGACCGGATCAATGCATCCATGAGGTATTTGCGGCGGCTCGTCGACCATGGCGTGCTTGTGGTGGTGTTTTGCCAGGCCCGGCCCCGGGTGGCGGGAACCTGCAGGAACGTGTGGAAAACCGCGGTGGCCGAGTTCCCGCAAATCGCGGCTCATGCGGACCGGTTCGTGGGCATATCAAGGCTGCGGGCAATCCCGGAAGACGGCAACGGAAGCTTCTCCGCCAACCAGTTCCTCACCGTTTATCCCGACGCGCGCGCCGACACCCATCTCACGATTCCGGTGAGCGCGGATTTCGGCTTCCAAAGGTTCCTCGCGCGTGAGGAAGACCATGCGGACCGCCATGCCCTGCTGGCGCAACACGGGCTGAGGATCAGGGTTGCGTCGCAGCACGCGGGCTGGGTGCGGTTCGACCGCCGATGGCTGATGAACGTCGCGGAACTCGGCCACCCGCCCTCCATCAACGTGTTCACCCTGCTCCTGCTGATGGCCGGCCCACGGACCCGCGAGTGTTTTCCGGGGCGCGGGGAGATCGCGAGGGCGACCGGGTTGTCGGACAAGCAGGTGAGGGTGGCCATGGACAAGCTGGAGGCCGGCGGTTTCATTCATGACACGGGGCGGAAACGCAACCGGGCACTTGTCTGGAGTGTTGATCCTGCGGCCAAAGACGACAGGAACAAGGACGACGGCTTCTGGTTCCGGCTTTACCGCGGCCTTCGCGACGACAATCACAAAGGGTTGTTCGCCAAGCCCGCCTTGCTGCGCGTCTGGCTGCTTTGTCTGACCTCCGCCCGCTATAAAGCCGATCCGGGCATGGAGGTGGAGCGCGGATCATTCATCGTCGATCCGGCAAGACTGGCGGGGAGCATGGGCATCGCGGTCCCGGAGTTCGTTGAGGGGTTGGCCGAGCTTGAAACGCAGGGCCGTATCGCACTGGCACCGTCGCCGGAGTATCCCGGAATCCGGGTGGCGAGAATCGTGAACTGGGAACTTTACCAGGACGGATGGATTGAAGGACACGCATCCCCTGGCCGCTGTGACGCCGAAAACGAGGAGTCGGACGATGACTAAAACGACCACCGGGAAGCCCGGATTCAAGCCTGAAAACCGTGGACAAGTTGAGGGCCAAGACGGGGCCAAGACGGGGCCAAGACGGGGCCAAGTCAGGGCCAAGACGGGGCCAAGACGGGGCCAAGACGGGGCCACTAAGTAAGAAGTGTAGAGAAGTGTGGAGAAGTGTGGAGAATGGTGAGAAGAGTAGGGAAGGGTGATAAATGAAAAGAAATTTCTTTCTTATTGGCCCCGGGGTTCAGGACGGTTGGGACGTGCCGGGCTGGGTGCTGGGCAAGCTCCGCTTGCGACGGCACATCCCGGTACCGATCATGGTCGGAGCGGTGCCGGCGTCGGGCGGGTTCCCGGCGTGTGGCATGGCCGTGACGCGATGCCCGCGGCATCTCCTCCGCCCAAACCATCCACAGCACCAATCGCATCCTCCCGGATCGCATAACCTCGATTGGACCGTCTCATGCCACAGGCACGGTCAATCATGCGCCGGGGCACCCATCACCTGCGCCCAAACCATCCACAGCACCAATCGCATCCTCCAGAGACGCCGCAACCAGGTCCGTCGCAACGACCGCACCCATCATTACCGTCTCGACTTGCTGGTGCTTGGCACGATGCTCCGGGAACAAGGCCACGGTCTTGAGCGATGGCCCGAGGTCGACGGGATCCTCCGGGGTCGCGGTGGGGAACACGTGACTTCGGCGGACTGCGACCCGCATTGCCAGCCGGCGAGCCTCCCCATTTGTCATGCTGACGGACCCCGGGCCGGCAGCAATCCGGACCCCATTTCCATTCATCACCGTGATGAATCCATTCGTCATGGTGATGAATCCATTCGTCACGGTGATGAATCCATTCGTCACGGTGACGAAACGATACCAGAGATTACTACAAGAGACTACATCCAGAGAGCACTCCCAAAGAATACCCCCCTAAATCCCCCCGTGGCCGGGGGGACTTCAAATATCTCTTTCAAGATCCCGGACCGATCGGACGACACGAGCCGCGATGCCCGGTCAGCTGCGCTGTGTTTGCCGGGTGGCTCCCATGGATGCCGGATCATCAACGCGGGCAACGGTGTGGACTTCCCGGTAGCCGACTATCCAGCCGACGACCTGACCGACCCGGATCCCATCGACTATCTGACCGACGAACTGACCGACCCGGATCCCATCGACGATCTCACTGACCCGGACACCACCGACTATCCGACCGACGACCTGACCGACTATCCCGCCCCCGATCCCACGGACCCGGCATCCGCCGTCATCCCGTTCCCCGCGTCCACACCCAAGGAACCCGCCGGCGAACCGCAGGCCGCTGAACTCATCGCCCGGATCCAGACGCTGCCTGCGGACCTGGTGTCCGACTTCGCACGCGCCCATGCCCGGCGGATCGAGGCACTGTCGCGGCAGGCATTGCCTGCGGGTGGCGGCAGGCGTCACACCGAGTCCTGGATCCAGCGTGCCCCGGCGCACGCGTTGTTCTCACGCCTTGGCCGGTTTCCCGGTGACCGGCCGTCCGCCCCGGTGAGCCGTTCCTTCATGCGTGCCTTCCGTGACAAACAGATCACAACCGCGGGTCTCGTGATCCTGGCGGAGGATCCCGATGCGTTCAGCCGCCCGGAACTGGCATCACCCCGCGACCTTACCCGGTGGATCGGTCTGCTGCACCATGGGTCGACGGACGATGAAGGACAATGGACCCTGGGACAGGAATTGGCATTGGCGAGAAGGCAGGTGGCGTCGAGGTGCCTGACGCTGGATCCCGATGCGTTTGGTGCCCGGCTGGCCAGGGCCGGTGTCAAGGTGGGGGCGGTGCTTGCCGGGATCCAGGAAGGACACGAATGCTGCGTCCGTCTGCATTGGCAGGAGAAGATGAAGGAACTTCTGGATGCCGCCGTGATCCCGGAGTTCGAAGAGGACATGATGCTTGGGGACATGCTCGTCCCCACCCTGCTCATGAAGAATTGTGCCATTGAGTGCGCCCACCGGGTCTCGGAGGATGTGGCGCGTGGTCTGGGCGAACAGCCTGAAGCCCGGCCCGTCATGACCATCTGTGATCCTGTGGCCCGGGCATGCGTCATCAGGGAGCTGGCCGGGGACCACAACCTGCGGCTCGATGTCCGGCTGCTGCTGAAGGACGATGTCTTCGGCATCAGCCGCGATGAGATAGAGGAAGTGGTGAGTGTGCTGCGGGCGGAGGCCCGGCGGGATCTGGAGTTGTACTTTGATCCCGACCTTGGGATTGACCCGGTTTCCGATGAGCATTGGGAGGCGGAAGGGGTCCCCGACGACCCCGATCACGCATGCCCGCATTCCCGGGCCCCGGAGGGCCTGCTGGCCGCCTGAGCGTGGATATGGCACTGTTGCCCGCCCGGCGAGCCACGACGCCTTGGCGTCGATCCTCGTGCGATTGGCGGGGTGTCTGCGGGGACGGGCACCGGTCCACGGATATATATCATATAACCGGGATCCCGGGTTCCAAATGTATATCTATCCATCGTGTCCATGATTGCCATATTCTCCAACAGCGCCATCATTACCATACCCCACCCTGCCGGTGGCAGTGGGGTCCGCCCGGTGAGCCACGACGCGCCTGCGTCGATCCTCGTGCGATTGACAGGCATTCCACCTGGCCGGTCATGAGCCCCGGAGCTATATCATATAACAGGGATCCCGGGTTCCAAATGTATATCTATCCATCGTGTCCATGATTGCCATATTCTCCAACAGCGCCATCAGCGCCATCATTACCATTCCGCCGCCCGTCACCCGGTGCGGCGCTTTGTCGAGACCACGCTCCATGACGAGCCCGGCAACAGGATCGCGACGGGCATCCTGCACAAGGCATACCTGGACTGGTGCAGGAACGAGAACGAGGTGCCGGTGGCGCTGACCGGCCGCAGGTTCGTGCCCGAACTCCGTCGCCTGAGACTGAGCATTGGTGAAGGGCACGGGGGGCTGAACTATCTTGAGGGCAAGGCGCTGCGTGAAGCCAACGAGGGACTTGTGGATTTTCCCATCAGGAGGACCGCTTGAAACACGCCCCTGTGAAATGTGTGACTGCCGATGATCTCCATCGTCACCAACGTCACCACGCCCGGAAGCAGGGTGGCGGAAACGTGGTGACGATGGTGATCTTGTAGGGCTTCCGCGCAAAACCCCCTGTTCGTGAATATTTATTTTCGTTCCAGGGGGTTTTGTAAACGAGGTCCACTTCGTCTCCATCGTCACCAAGTCAACGGGATCCTCCCCACGAACCCGGCGCCCTGAGACATGTCCCTGTGAAATATGTGACGGCCTATGATCTCCATCGTCACCAACCCGGATCCCTGCCTGACGGCGGATGCTTCGAACGATACCATGGATCGGTCTCCCGGGATTGAAATGTATAATCTATCCATCATTTCCATAACTGACACTTTATCCAACAGCGCCATCATTACCACGGGCGCGGTCGGCCCCCGGTCATCACGGTGAGCCACGACGCCCCGGCATCTATGCTCGTCCAAAGGGAACGTGCCTGCGGACCGGGGGACGGGTTGTCCGCTTTTCAAACCGGCACCGGATTCAGAATCGCGGGACGCACAACGGCACCCAGCGCCAGATCATCAAACGCCCCTCCGAGAACCCCTCTGGTGGATTGGTGGAGACTTTATCGACATTGGAAAAACAAAAAGAGAGGGAAGGAGGGGATGGTGCCAGAATGAAGCTGCGAATCCGTGAAATGAATCCACCAATCCACCAGGGGATGACCGACAAAGAAGTGGCGAATCCCGCGAAAGTCTCCACCACTCCACCATGGGCCTGCCCGGCGAGCCACGATGCCCCGGCATCCATGCTCGCCGAAAGGGAACGTGCCCGCGGGGTCCGGAGTTATGGCATGGGTTCCCTGCCCGGGAATTGTAATGATATATCTTCTCGGATTTCGCCATATTCCCCAATTTCTCCAACAGCACCATCACATACATATAACCACTTCCTGACGGATGTGCACCCGGAACGCCCGATGGACCATCTTGCGCACCCTCTTTCAGCTCCCGTCGGGCGTGTCCTGTTCATCGCAATCAGGGGCCGGCTGCCAATGGAGCATGTAAGCGGGCATGATAATGCACCGCGTTGATCCGCGCATTGATGCGATGGCGGGGAAACACCGGGCAATCTTTCTAACTGGGTCACATGTGACCCTGATAGAATGAACTCCCTGAAACCGCGCCAATTGACGCGGCGATGCTCATGCGGGTTTCCCGGTTCAACCACGCCAGTCTCCATCGTGGAGACTTTCCGCAAGCACCTCCGGCATCAGGACGTGATCGCCGCAGCCTCTTCTTCAATCCCATGCGCCGGCCCATCGACATTGACTGACAGTGAGCAAAACGATCATCGGCACTGCCGTTTCCCCGGCCTCGTCACGTCCTATCATGAACAGATCGAATGGCACCTGCCTTCGCCTCGCTGCTGGTCGGACTGGCGGCCAGCATCCTCTCTCTGGTTGGAGTCGTGGTCGGAAAGCTGCGGTGGAGGTGTGGCCGTTTGACGTGATGGCCCTGAGTTGAGCGCCACCTGGCGGAAAGACAGCCGACCACGATTCTCCATCGGGCGAACTCCAGATGCGGGAAGAACTGACCGCCACGTAGTCATCGCCAGTCCACACCATGTCGCGAATCACAAGATCCTGAATCTTCGGGCGAGGCTGCCAGTCCAGTCCGTCGGCCGAGGAAAAGGCATAGCCATCTGTGTTCATCCGCGTCCAGTCCTCCTAAAGGCCAATGCCTTCAGGCGGACTCTTAAGTTAGCGCCATTCCCCTATTGCAGAATTCCTGAATAATTGAATTGACTGCTGCATAAGTGATGGCCTAGAAGCGGATCGTTCGAATGAAACCACCTCCAATCCTGTTAATCGCGGTCATGGCCATGGCCGCATCCGTGCACTCGCAGGAAGAGGACGCCACGACCCCCGGAGACTCCACCGTCGCTCCGGTCGCCCCAACCGCCACCGCCCGCATCATCGGGAATATTCCGGATGGCACTCCGCCTCCGCCCCAGCCGCCGAAGCCCAAATACATTGTTCCGACCAAGGACATCCTCGCCACCACCACCCAACAGCAGGGTGGGCGCACGATCACCCTCAATCGGATCAAGCCCATCGCCTTGCCACCGCCACCCGAGCCCGCGCCGCCAGCCGCCGGCTTTGATAATGCCGCCTTGCGCGAGCGTCTGGCTGAAAACCGTGCGGAACAACCCAAAACGGACCTGATCTTACTCAGCGCCACCGTTTACCGTTCCCAGAATGGTCCGCCACGATCACTGGTCCGCTACTGGGCAGGAGGCAAAGGCGGGCAGATTGCCTTCTGGTCCTCCGCCGACTTCGCCCTGATTTCCGGCATTCACTGCTTCTCGGATTCCGCAGCCACCATGCACGGCCTTATCA